>DASQVO010000413.1:0-33053 GCA_035640715.1 Streptosporangiaceae bacterium | reverse complement strand
AACTCCGGCGGTCTCGGCACCATGGGCTACGCGGTTCCGGCGGCGATGGGGGCGAAGGTCGGCCGCCCGGACGCGTGCGTGTGGGCCATCGACGGTGACGGCTGCTTCCAGATGACCAACCAGGAGCTCGCCACCTGCGCGATCGAGGGCATCCCGATCAAGGTCGCGATCATCAACAACGGGAACCTCGGGATGGTCCGGCAGTGGCAGACGCTGTTCTACAACGAGCGTTACTCCAACACCGACCTCGGCCGGGCCGGCACCCGGACCGCCCCGGGCGGCCCTACGGCCGTCCCGGCTCCCAGCGGCGGCCCCGCTGTTCCCCGGGGCACGCGTATCCCGGACTTCGTCAAGCTGGCGGAGGCGTACGGCTGCGTCGGCATCCGCTGCGAGGAACCCGGCGACGTCGACGCGGCGATCGAGCAGGCCATGGCGATCAACGACCGGCCGGTCGTGGTCGACTTCATCGTGCACCACGACGCCATGGTCTGGCCGATGGTCCCGGCCGGCACCAGTAACGACAAGATCCAGTTCGCCCGCGATATGGCCCCCGACTGGGGCAGCTCCGAGTGAACGCGTGTCATGCCGACGGCACTGTCAGGCGAAGCGCCCGCATGGGAGGCAGGTAACGACATGAGCAGGCATACGCTGTCTGTGCTGGTGGAAAACAAGCCGGGCGTGCTGGTGAGGATCGCGGGGTTGTTCTCGCGGCGCGGGTTCAACATCGACTCACTGGCGGTCGGGCCGACTGAGCACGAGGAGATTTCCCGGATGACGATCGTGGTGAACTGCGAGGAGCATCCGCTTGAGCAGGTCACCAAGCAGCTCAACAAGCTGGTCAACGTGCTCAAGATCGTTGAGCTGGAGCATGGGCTCGCGGTACAGCGCGAGCTGCTCCTGGTCAAGGTCCGCGCCGACACCGAGAGCAGGTCGAAGGTGCTTGAGACGGTGCAGCTCTTCCGGGCCAAGGTGGTGGACGTGGCATTGGATGCGGTCACCGTGGAGGCAACCGGCAACAGGGAGAAGCTTGACGCGCTGATCCGGGTGCTGGAGCCCTTCGGGATCAAGGAGCTTGTGCAGTCCGGCATGGTGGCGGTCGGGCGCGGCGGCCGGTCGATCACCGACCGCGCGCTCCGCCCGGTGGAGCGCAGCGCCTGACCACCGGCGCAGCATGCGCAACTAGTACACGACATGAGAAAGGCCAGGCAGTGGCAGAGATTTTCTACGACGGCAATGCCAACCTCGCGGCAATCCAGGGCAGGCATGTCGCCGTGCTGGGGTACGGCAGCCAGGGACACGCGCATGCGCTGTCGCTACGGGACTCCGGGGTAGACGTGCGGGTGGGCCTGCCCGAGGGGTCGCAGAGCAGGGCCAAGGCGGCCGATGACGGCCTGCCGGTCGCGACGCCCGCCGAGGCATGCGAGCAGGCCGACCTGATCATGGTCACAATTCCGGACCACCTGCAGCGAGCGCTGTATGCCGAGGCGATCGCGCCGAGCCTGGTGGAGGGTGACGCGCTGTTCTTCGCGCACGGGCTGAACATCCGCTACGGCCTCATCCAGCCCCCGGACGGCGTGGACGTGTGCATGGTGGCGCCGAAGGGCCCGGGGCACCTCGTCCGGCGGCAGTTCAACGCGGGCCGAGGGGTCCCGGTGCTGGTCGCGGTCGAACGGGACGCCACCGGCAACGCCTGGCCGCTGACCCTCGCCTACGCCAAGGCGATCGGCGGCACCAGGGCGGGCGCGCTGAAGACGACGTTCGCCGAGGAGACCGAGACAGACCTCTTCGGCGAGCAGACCGTGCTCTGCGGCGGCATCTCCGAGCTCATCAAGGCCGGGTTCGGCACGCTGGTCGAGGCGGGTTACCAGCCGGAAGTCGCCTACTTCGAGTGCCTGCATGAGATGAAGCTGATCGTTGACCTCATGTATGAGGGCGGCATCTCCAAGATGTACTGGTCATGCTCGGACACGGCGGAGTTCGGCGGGTACACCCGCGGCCCGCGCATCATCAATGAGCAGACCAGGGAGGAGATGCGCAAGATCCTCGCCGAGATCCGCGACGGCACCTTCGCGCGTGAGCTCGTGGAGGAATTCGACGCGGGCAAGCCGAACTTCCTCAAGCGCCGCGAGGCCGAGCACGCCGAGCAGATCGAGCAGGTCGGCGCCCGGCTCCGCCCGCTCATGAGCTGGATCGGCTCCGAAGAGGAGTAACCCGCCGCTGCCGGCGTGCGGCGCCCGCCGCGCGCCGGCAGCGTATCGGACGAGGAGAACAGGCGTGTACGACATGTATCCCTGGAACCGCGCCGCGGAGGAGACCACGGTGAACGACAGCGCCTCCACGCCTGCGACCCGCGCGGTGCAGGTCGCCCTGGACCGGCGTGACAACGGCGGGGACACCGGCGTCCCGGCGGCCCGCTAAGGTTCTACCATGTCTTCTCGCACCATCAGGCTCGCCGTCATCGGCGGAGACGGTATCGGCCCCGAGGTCGTCACGGAGGCGCTCAAGGTTCTCCGCGTCGCTGCCCGTGATGTGACGATCGACGAGACCAGCTATGACCTCGGCGCCCGCCGCTGGCACCGGACCGGTGAGACGCTCCCCGACGCAGTGCTTGAGGAGATCCGCGGCCACGACGCGATCCTCCTCGGCGCGGTCGGCGACCCCGGCGTGCCGAGCGGCGTGCTGGAGCGTGGCCTGCTGCTGAGGCTCCGGTTCGAGCTGGACCACTACGTCAACCTCCGGCCGGTCCGGCTGTACCCGGGGGTCGCCACGCCCCTGGCGGCGGCGCGGCCGGAAACGGTCGACATGGTCGTCGTCCGGGAGGGAACCGAGGGACCGTACGCGGGCGCGGGCGGCGTCATGCGGAAGGGCACGCCCGGGGAGATCGCCACCCAGGAGAGCCTCAACACCGCATTCGGCGTGGAGCGGGTGGCCAGGTATGCGTTCGGCCGGGCGATGGCGCGGCCGCGCAAGAAGCTCACGCTCGTCCACAAGACGAACGTGCTCACCTACGCGGGTGACCTCTGGCAGCGGACCGTGGACAGCCTCGCCAAGGAGTTCGGCGACTTGTCCGTGGACTACTGCCACGTGGATGCCGCGTCGATGTTCTTCGTCAGCCAGCCCGAGCGCTTCGATGTCGTCGTCACCGACAACCTTTTCGGCGACATCCTCACCGACCTCGGCGCCGCCGTGGCCGGCGGCATCGGCCTGGCCGCGAGCGGCAACATCAACCCCGAAGGCACCGCACCCAGCATGTTCGAGCCGGTGCACGGCAGCGCGCCCGACATCGCGGGCCAGCAGAAGGCCGACCCGACCGCGGCGATCCTGTCGGCGGCACTGCTCTGCGATCACCTGGGACTGGCCGCGGAGGCAGCCAGGATCGAGCAGGCAGCCGCGGAGGACCTGCTCGAGCGCCAGGGCGCCCGGGCCCACCGGAGCACAGCGGAGATCGGCGACGACATCGCCGAGCGAGTAGCCGGCTAGGGCGGCGCTCGTTCGCGCTGCCCGGGTCCTGACGGGCGGCGCGCGATCCGGGCCGCCCGGCGAAATGGGCGGACCGGATAACCCGTGCCGCCGCCAGGATGCCGTGCCCAGATACCGCGGGCGCGGCTGAGCTGGTCATTTGTTGATTCCGCGCACGCAGGCCCTGCCGCCTGCGTGGTGTCTGGGCGTATGGTTTAGCATGCTCCGCTGCAGCGTCGGCGGTGAGGGAGGATTTCCGCGATGATTGCGAGCCCGCAGACCGAAATTGCCTTTGACGTCCGCCCGTCAGACCACCCCGTTCCGGTGGATGAACGGGAACGGCTGCTTGCGGCGCCCGGGTTCGGCGCGCTGTTCACCGACCACATGATCACGCTGCGCTGGACCGGCAAAGATGGCTGGCACGATGGGCGGCTGGAGGCATACGGTCCCTTCACGCTGGATCCGGCCACCGCCGTCTTCCACTATGCGCAGGAGTTCTTCGAGGGCCTGAAGGCCTACCATCAGGAGAACGGTTCGATCGTGATGTTCCGGCCGCAGGCAAACGCGGCGCGGTTCAACGGTTCGGCGCGCCGCATGGCCATGCCGGAACTGCCGGAGGAAACCTTCGTGCGCGCGCTCGAGTTGCTGGTGACCCAGGACCGGGAGTGGGTGCCCATCCGTGAGGGGAACAGCCTCTACCTGCGCCCGTTCACGATCGCCACGCAGCGCGGGCTGGGCGTGAACCAGCCCTCGTCGGAGTACCTGTTCTCGGTCATCGCCTCGCCCGCGGCGTCGTACTTTTCCGGCGGTGTCAAGCCGGTCACCGTCTGGCTGTGCGATGACTACACCCGTGCGGCGCCGGGCGGTACCGGCGAGGTGAAATGCGGGGGCAACTACGCCGCCGCGTTCGTGGCCCAGCAGGAAGCCGTGGACAACGGCTGTGACCAGGTTGTCTGGCTTGACTCCGCCGAGCACCGCTGGGTGGAGGAGATGGGCGGGATGAACCTGTTCTACGTGTACGGCTCGGGGGCCAGCGCCCGGATCATGACGCCGGCCCTCACCGGAACGCTGCTTCCCGGCATCACCCGGGACTCCCTGCTCAAGCTCGCGCCCCATATCGGCATCCCGGCCGTCGAGGGCCGGATATCGGTTGACCAGTGGCGCTCCGACAGTGCGTCCGGTGAGCTAACCGAGGTGTTCGCTTGCGGGACGGCGGCCGTGATCACGCCCGTCGGCAAGGTCAAGAGCCCCTCCGGCGAGTGGCTCATCGGTGACGGCAGTCCCGGCCCCGTCACGCTGCGCCTGCGCGAGGAACTCCTCGGCCTTCAGTATGGGCAGCGCCCGGATCCGTTCGGCTGGATTCACAAGGTCTGCTGAGCGTCTCAGATACTGAGACCGATGTGCCAGCAGTCGCATCCTGTGGCAGACTGCTGGCATGGCGTTCGGCCGCATCATTATCGGCAGGCGCGTCGGCACGGGTTAGTGGTTACTGCTCGCCGATCTTCGATCGGCTTCGCGGCAGCCCGCGGTGTTAGCCCGGGGGGACGACCCCCCGGACCCCCGCGTAAGTGGCTGCTGCTCGCCGATCTTCGATCGGCTTCGCGGCAGCCCGCAATGTTAGCCCGGGGGACGATCCCCCGGAACCCCCGGCCGGCGCGCAGACCTCTCGCATGCAGCGAGGGGTCTTTTGCTTTGTGCGGCCAGGGAGCATTTGCCCGGGGGGCACTGCAGCGGCCTCCCAGCCAGGATGACGGGACAACCTCAAGAAACGGGACATCGCAGATGCTCGACGACAGCTTCCACGTCTACGACACGACCCTGCGCGACGGCGCCCAGCAGGAAGGCCTGAACCTGACGGTCACTGACAAGCTGGCGATCGCGAAGCAGCTTGACGATCTGGGGGTTGGCTTCATCGAAGGCGGGTGGCCGGGCGCCATACCCAAGGACACCGAATTCTTCCGCCGCGCACAGCGCGAGCTGGAGCTCAAGCATGCGCAGCTCGCCGCGTTCGGCGCGACCCGCCGGCCCGGCGTGAAGGCGGCCGATGACCCTCAGGTCGCCGCGCTGCGCGGGTCGGGTGCGCCGGTCGTGACCTTGGTAGCCAAGAGTCACGACCGGCACGTCCGGCTAGCCCTGCGCACCACGCTGGAGGAGAACCTGGCGATGGTACGCGACACCATCGCCCACCTGCGGGAAAACGGCCAGCGGGTGTTCCTCGACGCCGAGCACTTCTTCGACGGCTACCGTTCGGACACGGCGTATGCGCTCGAGGTGGTGCGCGCCGCGGCGGAGGCCGGCGCCGAAGTGGTCGCGCTCTGCGACACCAACGGCGGCATGATGCCGGGCGAACTGGGCGATGTGGTGGCCGCCGTCGCCGAGGCGACCGGCGCGCGGCTCGGGATCCACTGCCACGACGACACCGCGTGCGCAGTGGCCAACACGCTCGTCGCCGTGGACGCTGGCGTAACCCACGTCCAGGGCACCGCGAACGGCTACGGCGAGCGCGCCGGCAACGCGAACCTGTTCAGCGTCGTGGCCGGGCTCCAGCTCAAGAAGGGGCGCCCGGTGCTCCCAGACGGCTGCCTGCCGGAGATGACCAGGATCGCGCACGCGATCAGCGAGGTCACCAACGTGACGCCTGCCACGCACCAGCCGTATGTGGGGATCTCTGCCTTCGCGCACAAGGCGGGCCTGCACGCCTCGGCGGTCAAGGTTGACCCGATGCTTTACCAGCACATTGACCCGGAACTGGTCGGGAACGACATGCGCATGCTCGTTTCCGACATGGCAGGCCGGGCATCCGTGGAGCTCAAGGGCAAGGAACTCGGCTACGACCTGTCCGGCGACAAGGCCGCCCTCAGCCGCGTGGTGGATCGCGTCAAGGACCTGGAGGCCAGCGGATACACGTTCGAGGCCGCGGACGCCTCGTTCGAGCTGCTGCTCCGCGACGAGCTGGCGCCCGGCAGCGACCGGTACTTCTCCGTCGAGTCGTGGCGGGTCATTGTCGAGCGGCGGACGGACGGCCAGGTGGTCAGCGAGGCCACCGTCAAGCTGAACGCCAAGGGTGAGCGTGTTGTCGCCACGGGGGAGGGGAACGGCCCGGTCAACGCGCTGGACAAGGCGCTGCGGATCGCGCTTGAGAAGATCTACCCGGAGCTGGCGACGCTGGAGCTTGCCGACTACAAGGTCCGGATCCTGGAGGGGACCCACGGCACCGGCGCAGTGACGCGCGTTCTGGTCGAGTCGGGCGACGGGAACGGGCGCAGCTGGAACACGGTGGGCGTGGACGAGAACATCATCGCCGCATCCTGGCAGGCGCTTGAGGAAGCGGTCACCTACTGCCTGCTGCGCGCCGGCCACCAGCCTGGCTGACCCGGGCCTGCCCGGGCTCCTCACCGAGGGGGGCGCGGGCGACTGGAGTTCGGCATCCCCGTGGTGTTCGTGTTCCGGGTAGTGTGCCCGCGCGGGCGCTCGCTCCGCGTGCACCGGTTCCGGCTTGACATGTGTACGCTCGCAGGAGATTCCGGCGCCCGCCCCCGGCTGAGACCGCGCGGGGAGAACTCTTACGGTGGTGACATGGAAGACACGGAGATCCTCGCCCAGATCAGTGAGCTCATCACGACTGAACACGAGCTCCGCGCCCGGCTGGCGGAGGGGAAGCTTGACACCGCCGAGGAGCATCAGCGCCTGCGCTCGGCCGAGGAATCGCTCGATCAGTGCTGGGACCTTCTCCGGCAGCGGCGGGCGCGCCGTGAGTTCGGCGAGGACCCGGATGCCGCGGCTGTCCGGCCGCGATCGGAGGTCGAGGATTACCAGCAGTAGCGATGTCTATGTCAAGAGTGCGCGTTGTCCAGATTGATGCTGCGGTTCTCGCCGTACCGGCGTGCCTGGCCGCTCGCATGGGCAGGCTGCCTATGCGCGCTGGCCAGTATCTGAATAGCACCCATGGGCGGCGGCCTCAGTAGGCTCTGGGGCTGGGGAGGCCGCAGGGACCCCCGCGGGCGCAGGTCAGCGAGGATCGGAACACGTCTGCTGGAGTGTGAGGAGAGCCGTGCGTATCGCAAGGTTCGCCATGGGGGGCGAAGTCGCCTATGGCGTGGTCGAAGAGGACCAGAGCGACGGGGCATCGTCTGCCATGGGGATAGATGTACCCGGTACTCAGGACAGGCAACTGGTCATCGCCGAGCTGCACGGGCACCCGTTCGGAACCGACCCGGGCGGTGTCCGGTTCACGGGCCGGCGCTTTCCCCTGGCCGATGTCCGTCTGCTCGCGCCGGTACTGCCGAGCAAGGTCGTGGCGGTCGGGAAGAACTACGCGGAGCACGCGCGGGAGATGGGCGGCGCGCTGTCGCCCGAGCCCATCCTCTTCCTCAAACCGTCGACGTCCGTCACCGGCCAGGGAGACCCGATCGCGTATCCGGTGAAGCTCACCGAGCGGGTTGACTACGAGGGCGAGCTCGCCGTCATCATCGGAAGGCTCTGCCGTGAGGTATCGGTGGAGCGCGCCCAGGACGTCATCTTCGGTTACACCTGCGCCAACGATGTCACCGCGCGGGATCTCCAGTTGAGGGAGAGCCAGTGGACGCGCGCCAAGGGGTTCGACACCTTCTGCCCGCTCGGCCCGTGGATCGAGACCATGGCCGATCCCACCGATCTGGCGCTGACGACATCGGTGAACGGCGAGGTCAAGCAGCGGGCCCGCACCTCCGAAATGCTGCACGACGTGCCGACGCTGGTCGCCTACGTGAGCCAGGTGATGACGCTGCTGCCCGGGGACGTCCTGCTGACCGGCACGCCGGCCGGGGTGGGGCCGCTGCAGCACGGTGACGAGGTGTCCGTGACGATCGAGAGCATCGGCACTCTCCGGAACAGGGTGATCATTCGTGACTGACGACCGGCGCGGCGTGCGGGTGAGGTTCCCGCCGTCGCCCACCGGCGACCTGCACGTCGGCAACATCCGCACGGCCCTGTACGACTGGGCCTTCGCGCGGAGGACCGGCGGCACGTTCGTGCTCCGCATCGAGGACACCGACAAGGCGCGGGTCACCGACGCCTACATCGACTCAGCCCTGGATACGCTGCGCTGGCTGGGCCTCGACTGGGACGAGGGGCCCAGCGTCGGCGGACCCTATGGCCCGTACCTGCAGAGCCAGCGCCTGGACATCTACGCGGACTGGGCACGCCGGTTCTACGAGGCCGGCGCCGCATACCACTGCTACTGCACGCAGGAGGAGATCGCCGCCCGCCGCGCCGCTGCGCGCGCCGCGGGCGGGCCCAGCGGCTACGACGGGCACTGCCGTGACCTGACTCCCGCCCAGATCGCCGCCTACGAGGCGGAAGGACGCAAGCCCGTCCTCCGGCTCCGGATGCCTGAGGGATCGACCACGTTCACCGACGTCATCCGCGGCGAGATCACCGTCAGCCACCGTGACGTGCCCGACTTCGTCCTGGTGCGTGCGGACGGGAGCCCGCTCTACACGCTCGCCGTGGCCGTCGACGACGTGCTGATGAATATCACGCATATCGTCCGCGGCGAGGACCTGCTGTCGTCCACCCCGCGGCAGATCGCGGTCTACCGGGCCATGGGCGTCGAGGACGCGGACTTCCCGGTGTTCGCCCACCTGCCGCTCGTCCAGGGTCCCGACGGACAGCGGCTGTCCAAGCGGCACGGCGTCACCTCGGTGAACTGGTACCGCGAGCAGGGCTTCCTGCCGGAGGCGATCTGCAACTACATGGCGCTGCTCGGCTGGTCGCCCGGGGAGAACCGGGAACTGTTCACCCTTGAGGACATGGCCGCCGAATTCGACCTCGCGCGCGTCAACAAGAACGCCGCGAAGTTCGACGCCCGCAAGCTCGAGGCGATCAACGGCGACAAGATCCGGGCGCTGGCGGCCGATGACTTCGCCGCGCGCATCGTTCCGTTCCTGGCAAAGGCCGGCCTGGTCAGCGAGCCGCCGAGCGATGAGCGGGCCCGTCTGATCAAGGAGGGAGCGCCGCTGATCCAGGAGCGGATCTCCAAGCTCACCGAGGCGCCCGGCATGCTCGGGTTCCTCCTCGTCGACGAGGACGCGTTCACCGTCGACCCGGAGGATGCGGCCAAGGCGCTCACGGCCGGTACGGCGGAGACGCTGAACGCTTCGGTCAAGGCGCTCGAGGGGATCGCTGAGTGGACGGTGGCGCAGATCGAGGCGGCGCTCAGGACGGCGCTGATCGACGGGCTGGGGCTGAAGCCGCGCACCGCCTTCACTCCGCTGCGTGTGGCCGTCACGGGCCGGCGTGTGTCACCGCCGCTGTTCGAGTCGATGGAACTGCTCGGCCGCGAGCGTACGCTGTCCCGGCTGGCCCGCGCCCTGTCATCCATTCCCGACTGACTGGTCCCGGCTGACTGGCCGCGGCATTCCCGGCTACTGGCCGCCGGCTGCCGTGATGTCCGGAGCAGAACCGTCAGGGCCGACGCGCTCCCGGACCACCAGTCGGCGAAGCCGAGCGCGAAGGTCTGGGTCGTGCCGTCGGAGTAGACGATGGTGCCCGTCCCGGATTCCGGTATCGGCGGGAACACGTTGGCTGCCGGTCGCGCAGTCGGCTAGACTGCGTGGGCGCGAGCGGCTTCCCGGAGCCGCTGCGATGGGGTATGGGGTAATTGGCAGCCCGACGGGTTCTGGCCCCGTTAGTCTAGGTTCGAGTCCTGGTACCCCAGCCGGCACCAGCCAGAACCAGCCTCTGACCAGGTGAAACGCGGTCAGGGGCTGGTGTCGTCTTTGCAGCTGTGCGCGGCTCACGGTGGCCGTATGCGGCTGGCTGTGGGCAAATACGTGGCCAAGTTAGGTGAGCCGTACTGCGGTCAAGGCGGGCCTCACGGTGCCGCTGGCCTGGCGTCGGCGGCGGGCTCTGCCTTGGCAGCCGCCCACCGCATGCGGGGCCCAACGGCCGTCTTGCGCTGGCTGATCGCCTGCTCGGCATAGCCCTGGCTATTCAGCTATGGGTCAGCCCCACGCCGTGACACTCGCCAGAGCGGGTTTCTGCGGATTCTGCGGCTGGGTACGTCCGGCCGCCCACATGCTTTGACGCCGGTCTTTGTGTCGGACATAATGAAGCGGTGAAGCCAGTCAAGTTCGCCCGGTCTGCCCGCAAGCACCGGATCGGCCGGGCGCACGCGCTGGCTGCGATCAACAGCGCCGAGCCGGTCTTCGTCCCCGCCACCGAGAAGTACGGCGACCAGTGGGTATGGATCGCACGTGATGACCGGGGCGTGGAGCTGGAGATCGTCGGCGTGGACAACCCTGACTGCATGCTGATCATCCACGTCCAGCCAACCAGCTACGAGCATCAGGAGCGGCTATGACGAAGTACGTCGATGCCGGTGACATCGACCTGGACGAAGAGGTCGTACTTGACAGCAACGGCAACCGCATCACTGAGGCGCGCGCCGAAGAGATGGCCGAACATGCGCTCCGCGCTGTCCGTGGCCGTCCCTCGCTCACCGGGGCCAGCCGTCACTCCCCGCGCGTTTCGTTCCGCCTTCCCGACCACGAGCGGGAGCGAGCCGAGCAGGTGGCAAAGGCCGAGGGTAAGACCGTCTCCGCGCTGGCGCGCGAAGCCCTGGAGCGCTACCTGGCAGAGCACCCCGGGGCGTGACGAGGGCGACCTCGCCCCGCACATTACGGACATATAGCGGCCGGAATCCAGGCAGGAGCGATTCACCGGATCGCTCCTCCTGGTTGCGCTGCTGCGGGGGGCGGTGGCCTGGACGGTGCTGGCGTCTCGCGGGCCGGCCGGCCGGCTTGCGGCTGAGCTAGGACATGCGGCGCCGACGCGAGTGGCCGCGCTCGTGGCCGGTGAGGCGCAGCAGGAGCAGCAGGATGATGGCGCCGATCACCGAGCCGATGATGCCGGTGGGATGGAACTGGCTGATGGATACCGTGTGGAACTCGACCAGGTTCTCCACGAACCCGCCGATGAAGGACCCGATGACGCCGAGGGCGATGGTGCCAAGAAGACCCATGGGGTCACGGCCGGGCACAAGCAGTCGCGCAATCGCGCCGGCGATGAGCCCGACGATCAGCAGAACGATGATGAATGCGATCATGCCTACTTGGTTCCCCATTCGGCGCCCGATATGTACGGGATTCGTGGCGGTGATAAGGGAACGCGGCCAATGAAGCCGCCCCACGTGGGGAAACTTCCGCTCTGGGCCAGGGCAGGGAAATCTGGAGGCGAGTTCTCCGTTTGCCGCGACGGCCGGTGTGCGCTAGCCTTACGCACCGGCTGATGTTTCCCGGTGAGCTGTGCTGCGCGAGATGGGCGACGGCTGCGCCGGCAGGTCAGCTGGGTCGTGTGGCAGCCGCGATATGGCAGGTCACAGGGCTCTTCCATGCGGGCCGGTGCAGCTGCCGGTCGCATCGCATGGCCCCGTCGTCTAGTGGCCTAGGACGCCGCCCTCTCAAGGCGGTAACGCCGGTTCGACTCCGGTCGGGGCTACCCATGGGTGATCGTGTGCCCGTTGGCGCATGGCCTCAGCGGTTCAGCTATCCGTTGACAAGCGCATGAGACAGCAAACGCAGCACCGGGATAACAGGGAAGTGCGGGTGCTCGGATGGAATCCTCTGGCAACGTGCAGTACGGGAGCACGCCGGGTGATGACGAGCAGGGCGGCGTCGAGGTGATTGTCACCACCGACACGTCAGGCGCGCCGCACAAGGCCGGTGAGGACAAGCTCTACGTGATGCGTAACTCCAGCGACCCCGACGGCCCCAAGCTGTATTTCACCGAGGCCGAGTGGGAGGCGTTCGTCCTCGGCGTCAAGGACGGCGAGTTCGATATCGACGAGAACGGCAACCTGCCTGACCTGCCCGATGCTCCCGGCCTGTCCTGAGCGCGTGCCGGAGCGGTGCAGCGGGGCCCAGATCCCGCAGTCCCGCGCGGCGGCTACGATGATTCCGTACCGGCCACGCGGAGCCAGGGCGTGCCGAGACGACGGTACGATGCAGACAGCTACTTCAGGTCCGGGATGTAATGAGGCCGCCCGTGGCCAGCCAAATCGCCGGACAGGCGGCCAGGCATGACGCGCCGGCACTCGTGTGGCCATGGGTACGGCCCGCTAGCAGCGAAGGTCGGATCGATGCTCGGACTCCCCGCGGGAACGTCAGCCTGTCTTTTCGATATGGATGGCGTGGTGACGCAGACCGCGCTCGTCCATGCGGCGGCGTGGAAGGCCATGTTCGACACGTTCTTGCGCCAGCGGTCCGAGCAGACCGGCGAGGCGTTCGTGCCGTTCGATCCCGTCCGTGAATACGACGAATACGTCGACGGTAAGCCGCGGCTGGATGGCACGCGGTCGTTCCTCGAGTCACGGGACATCAAACTCCCGGAGGGCAGCCCCGATGACCCGCCGGGCACGCCTACCATCTACGGGCTGAGTAATCAGAAGAATGCCCTGGTGCTCGAGAAGCTTCAGACCGACGGCGTCCAGGTCTACGAGGGCTCGGTGCGCTACATCCGGCAGGTCCGGGCGGCCGGGCTGCGCACGGCGATCGTCTCGTCCAGTGCCAACACCGTCCAGGTGCTCGAGGCGGCCCGGATCACGGACCTGTTCGACGCGCGGGTCGACGGCCTTGTCGCGCAGCAGCGTCACCTGGCGGGCAAGCCGGCGCCCGACATGTTCCTGACCGCCGCTTGCGAGCTCGGGGTCAGCCCGTCGCAGGCAGCGGTCTTCGAGGACGCGCTGGCAGGTGTCGCCGCCGGACGGGCCGGCGGCTTCGCGCTCGTCGTCGGAGTAGACAGGGCAGGCCAAGCGGAGGAGCTCCGCGAGCACGGCGCGGACATTGTCGTGAAGGACCTGGCGGAGCTCCTTGATTTACCGCGCAGGGAATTTACCGCGCAGGGAACAAGCATGGCGCGGACATTGTCGTGAGGACCTAGCGGAGTCTTTGATTTACCGCGAGGGGGAACGAGATGATCAAGCAGGCCGCTTACGGGGTCGAGCCGTGGAGCCTCAGGGAATCCGCGCTCAACATGGACCTGCTCGCGCAGAGCGAATCAGTCTTCGCTCTGTCCAATGGCCACATCGGGCTGCGCGGCAATCTCGATGAGGGCGAGCCGCACGGGATGCCCGGCACCTACCTGAACTCCTTCTACGAGCAGCGCCCGCTGCCATACGCCGAGGCGGGCTACGGTTACCCGGAGTCCGGCCAGACGGTCATCAACGTCACCGACGGCAAGCTGATCCGGCTCCTTGTCGACGATGAGCCGTTCGACATCCGCTATGGCACCCTCCATTCACATGAGCGGGTCCTTGACCTGCGGGCCGGAACGCTGACCCGGCACGTGGACTGGACCTCGCCCGCC
The DNA here is from genome assembly GCA_035640715.1 of Streptosporangiaceae bacterium. Classification (GTDB taxonomy): domain Bacteria; phylum Actinomycetota; class Actinomycetes; order Streptosporangiales; family Streptosporangiaceae; genus DASQVO01. The sequence goes on along the minus strand of DASQVO010000413.1, from coordinate 19,250 downwards.
GGGTCGCGGGTGCGGATCACCTCGGTGCGCATGGTCTCGCTCACCCAGCGGGCCATCGCGGCGATCTCCTACACCGTCGAGCCCGTGGACGGGCCGCTACGGCTCGTCGTGCAGTCCGAGGTCGTCGCCAACGAGCAGCTGCCGGCCGGGGGCAAGGATCCGCGGGCCGCTGCCGCGCTGGAATCCCCGCTGGTCAGCGAGGAATACGTGGTCACCAACGACGGGCAGCCCCGGGTGGTCCTCGTGCACAGCACCCGCGTCAGCGGCCTGCGCATGGCCGCCGGGATGCAGCATGAGGTCAAGGGCCCGGAACGGATGTCGGTGCACACCGAGGCGTATCCGGACGTCGGCCGTTGCACGGTGGCCGCGGAGGTGCCGCTGGGGCAGCGGCTTCAGATCGTGAAGTACATCGGCTACGGCTGGTCGTCGACGCGCTCCCGCCCGGCGGTGCATGACCAGGTCGTGGCCGCGCTCGCGCTCGCCAAGCTCACTGGCTGGGACCAGCTACTCGCTGAGCAGCGGAGCTACCTCGACGACTTCTGGGCCGGCGCCGATGTCGAGGTGCAAGGTGACCCGGAGATCCAGCAGGCGGTGCGGTTCGCGCTGTTCCACGTCCTGCAGTCGGGAGCCCGCGCCGAGAACCGCCCCATCGCGGCCAAGGGCCTGACCGGGCCGGGGTACGACGGGCACACCTTCTGGGACACGGAAACCTTCGTACTGCCGGTCCTGACCTACACCCGGCCCTCAGCCGCCGCGGACGTCCTCCGCTGGCGCCACTCCGTCCTGCCGCAGGCCCGGGATCGCGCCACCGACCTGGGCCTTCGAGGCGTGGCGTTCCCGTGGCGGACGATACGAGGCCAGGAGACCTCGGGATACTGGCCGGCGGGCACCGCCGCGTTCCACATCAACGCGGACATCGCGAACGCGGTGCTGCAATACATCGACGCCACCGACGACACGGAATTCGAGCGCGAAGTCGGGGCCGAAATCCTCGTGGAGACCGCGCGGCTGTGGCGCAGCCTGGGCCATCACGACGCCGAGGGCCGGTTCCGCATTGACGGGGTGACCGGCCCCGACGAGTACAGCGCCGTGAAGGACAACAACGTCTTCACCAACCTGATGGCCCAGCGGAACCTGGCGGCCGCCGCCGATGTGGCGGAGAAGTACGGTGAGGAGGTCGCGAAGGCCTACGGCGTCTCCACCGAGGAGGCGGCGTCCTGGCGCGACGCCGCCAACGCCATGATGATCCCGTACGATGACCGCCTGGGCGTGCATCCGCAGCATGAGGGGTTCACCCAGCACGCGCTCTGGGACTTTGCCCGCACCCCGGCCAGCCATTATCCGCTCCTGCTCTACTACCCCTACTTCGACCTTTACCGGAAGCAGGTCGTCAAGCAGGCTGACCTCGTGCTCGCCATGCAGCTGTGTGGCGACGCGTTCACGGCGGAGCAGAAGGCGCGGAACTTTGCCTACTACGAGCCGCTGACTGTGCGTGACTCATCGCTATCGGCCTGCACCCAGGCGGTGATGGCCGCGGAGGTCGGCCAGCTGGACCTGGCGCATGAGTACCTCGCCGAGGCTGCTCTGATGGACCTTCGTGACGTGGAACGCAATACCCGCGACGGCATGCACATGGCCTCGCTGGCCGGCGCGTGGATGGCGCTGGTCCAGGGGTTCGGCGGAATGCGGGCGGAGCGGGGAACGCTCACCTTCAGCCCGCGCCTGCCGGGCGGCATCTCGCGGCTGAGGTTCCACCTCCGGTACCGGGGACGCCTGCTTCGCGTGACGGTCGCCGGACGCGAGGCCACCTACGAGCTACTCGATGGCGAGCCGCTGGTGATTTTCCACCACGGGGAGCGCCTGGATCTCAACAGCAAGCCGACCCAGCGCAAGATCCCGCCGATCATCGCCGGCCCCCGGCCCCACCAGCCGCCAGGCCGCGAGCCGATCGACCGCCATTAGGTCGCCGATTTTCCATGATCATGTGAAATTCCCGATGACGCCTCACACGTGAGGTCTGTGACCTTCGGGACCGAGCTGGCCGCCGTGTCGCTGTTGCCGGCCTACTTCGCCAGCACCTTCCACCTCGGCGTCGCCATGGCCGCGGCGGCGGGCAGCGCCTTCGCCTTCACCAACCTCATCACCAGGCCGTTCGGTGGCCTGCTGTCCGACGCGTTGCCCAGACGGCGGACGGCGTTGCTGGTTCTGCTGGCCGGGGCGGTGATCGCCTTCCTCGCGTTGGCGCGGATGGACTCCGGCTGGAAATTGTGGATGGGCGTATGCCTGGTCGCCCTGGCCTCAGTCTTCATCCAAGGCGGCAATGGCGCGGTCTATGCCATGGTGCCGCTGGTGAACAGGCGGTCCGGCGGCCAGATCGCCGGGATGGCCGGTGCTTACGCAACGTCGGCGGCCTGGTCTTCACCTCGATCTTCGCCTTTGACGGCGGTGACACCCATGTGCTGTTCCTCACCATCGCGGGCTGCGCCGCCGCGATGGCCATCGCCATGCGGTGGATGCCCGAGCCGTCCGGCCAGACCGGTGCCATCACCGTGACCCTCGCCTAGCCGGCGCCGATGACCGCGGCCGACGTTCCTGTGAGCCGTGCCGGGCCCCTATCCCACCAGAGTCTTGACGGCGGCGGTCAGGTCGGCGAGGGCGGTCTTGGCGTCGGCGAAGTACATGCTGGTCTTCGGGTCGGCGTAGAGCTCGTTGTCGATGCCCGCGTAGCCGTGGCCCATGGAGCGCTTGATCACGATGATGCTCTTCGCCTGGTCCACGTCGAGGATCGGCATGCCGGAGATGGCGGTCCCGGCGCGCCGGGCGGCGGGGTTGGTGACGTCGTTGGCCCCGATCACCAGCGCGACGTCCGTGCGGGGGAACTCCGGGTTGATCTCCTCCATCTCCTTCAGCTGCGGGTAGGGCACGTTCGCCTCGGCCAGCAGCACGTTCATGTGGCCCGGCATCCGGCCCGCGACGGGGTGGATCGCGTAGCTGACCTCGATGCCGCGCGACTCCAGGATGCCGGCCAGCTCGGCCACCGCGTGCTGCGCCTGGGCGGCGGCCAGGCCGTAGCCGGGAACGATGATGACCTTGGCCGCGTAGGCGAGCTGGATGGCCGCGTCGTCGGCCGCGATCGACCGGACTTGGGCGTCCCCGCCCGGGCCCGCGACGACGGCGGCTGCATCGCCGGTGCCGAACCCGCCGACGATGATGTTCGCCAGCGACCGGTTCATCGCGTCGGCCATCAGCTTGGTGAGGATCCCACCGGAGGCGCCGACGAGGGCGCCGGCGATGATCAGGGCCCAGTTGTTGATCACAATGCCCGCCATCGCCACCGCCGTGCCGGTGAAGGCGTTCAGCAGGGAGATGACGACGGGCATGTCGGCCCCGCCAATCGGCAGGACCATCATCACGCCGAACGCGAGCGAGGCGAGCACAAGCAGGAGCAACGCCGGCAGGCTAGCGGTGGCGAACATGAACGCCGCCGTGCCGATGATGATGACGCCCAGCGCGATGTTGACCGCCCGGCCGCCGCGGAAGATGATCGGCTGGCCAGGGATCAGTCCCTGGAGCTTCCCGGCCGCGATGATCGACCCGGAGAACGTCACCGAGCCGATGATCACGTCCAGTACGGTCGCCACGGTGGTGGTGCCGAGCACTCCGCCCGGCAGGCTCTCGGCGTGGATGTAGTCGTGGACGGCCACGAGCGCCGCCGCGCCGCCGCCGACCGCGTTGAACATCGACACGAGCTGCGGCATGGCGGTCATCTGCACTGTCCGGGCCGACCAGAGCCCAACAGCGGAGCCGGCTAGCGCGCCGAGAACCAGGACGATCCAGCCAGCCGCCGTCACGGTACCGTTATGGATCAGCAGGACCAGCGTCGCGGCGATCGCGATCACCATGCCGGCCGTCGAGACCTGGTTGCCGCGCCGCGCCGTAGCGGGGGAGTTCATCAGGTGCAGGCCGACGACGAAGCAGGCCGCGGCGAGCACATAGACAAGCTGGATGTCGGTGGCGAAGGTCGTCATGACGCCCTCTTCCCGTCGGTAGATGCAGCGCCGGCCGTGGCCACCGCCGCGGGAGGAGCCTCGGGAGGGGCGGTTACCGCGGGCGCCGCGGGAACCTTCCGCCGGAACATCTTCAGCATGCGGCCGGTCACGACATAGCCGCCGACGACGTTGGCCGCGGCGAAGAACGCGGCGACGAAGGCCAGGACGTAGCCGACCACACCCCCGGCCGTCAGGCCGATGAGCAACGCGCCCGCTAGTACGATCCCGTGGATGGAGTTGGCCGCCGACATCAGCGGCGTGTGCAGGGTTGCCGGGACCTTCCCGATCACCTCGACGCCGACCAGCAGCGCCAGCACGAAAATGGTCAGGTCAGTTACGAGTGCCGTCGACATCGGCTCCTCCATCGCTTGCTGGCTCCGCTGCCTCTGCTGGCTCCGCTGCCTCTGCTGGTTCCAGCAGGCGCGCGGTGGCCGGCTGGACGACCTTGCCGTCGTGGGTGATAACCACGCCCGCCTGGATCTCATCGCCGGTATCCACGGCCAGGGCGCCATCGCTCATCATGTGCAGCAGTACCGCCGAGATGTTGCGGGCGAAGGCGGCCGACGCGGCGGTCGGCACCGTGGCCGGGAGGTTGTCCGCCCCGATGATCGTGACGCCGCCGTCGGTCACGACCGTCTCGCCGGGGACCGATCCCGCGACGTTGCCGCCCAGTGCGCTCGCGCCCATGTCGACGATGACCGAGCCGGGCGCCATGGCCTTCAGCGCGTCCTCGGTCACCAGCAGCGGCGGCCTGCGGCCTGGCACCTGGGCAGTGGTGATGACCACGTCATGGCGGGCGATGTGCCCGGCGAGCTCAGCCTGCTGCGCGGCCCGTTCCTCCTCGGTCAGTGCGCGGGCGTACCCGCCTTCGCCGACGGCCGGGCCTACCGATGTCAGCTCGATGAACGTCGCGCCGACGGATTCGACCTCGGCCTTGGTGGCGGGGCGGACGTCATACCCGCTGACCACCGCGCCGAGCCTGCGTGCGGTCCCCATGGCCTGAAGCCCGGCCACCCCCGCCCCGAGCACGAGCAGCCTCGCAGGCCGCGCGGTACCGGCCGCGGTGATGAGCAGCGGGAAGAACCGGCCGTAGGCGGCCGCCGCGATCAATGCCGCCTTGTACCCCGCGATGTTGGCCTGCGAGCTGAGCGCGTCCATCGGCTGCGCGCGTGACAGGGTGCGGGGGAGCCCATCGAGGCTGACCGCGGTAACGCCCGCGGCGGCGAGATCGCGCGCCAGCTCCGGGTCGGTCAGCGGTGACAGCATCCCGAACAGGGCCTGCCCGGCGCGGAGCCGCGGCACGGTATCCGGGCCGGGCCGGGTGACCGTGAGGATCACGTCCGCCTGGTCGTAGAGCTCGGCGGTCGTGACGATGACCGCGCCGACCTCGGCGTAGGCGCTATCGGGAAACCACGCCGCCTGGCCGGCCCCGCTTTCGATGAGCACCTCGGCGCCGGCGGCCTGAAGTTTCGGTACCGTTTCAGGCACCAGCGCGACTCGACGCTCCCCAGGCGCGTTCTCCTTGACGACAGCTACCTTCATTCAGTGACCTCGCTCCGTGCGGCCGGGCCAGCTCGTGAGTCACGGCCATATCCGTGATGTTCCGGCCTGATAGGGCAGCACGGGAGGAGCGCTCTATCCGGCATTCCCGAGAGCCCGCGGACCGTTAGTGCGAGCGTATGACAGCAAGTTGCGTGGCGTACAGGCGCCACGCGTCATGCCGCTGGAGGACAGCTGGAGGACAGCTGAAGGACATAGGTCCTGCCTGCTCAGCGCTCCGTGAGCTGTTCGCTGATCTTGTCGCCCGCGCCGACCACCGCGGCCGCGTGCAGCCGGCCAGGCGAGCGCGTCAGCCGCTCAATCGGCCCGGACACGGAGACAGCGGCGACGACCCGGCCGCCGGGCCCGCGCACCGGGGCGGACACAGAGGCGACACCGGGTTCCCGCTCACCCACGCTGGCGGCCCAGCCCCGGCGCCGTACCTGCGAAAGGGTCGTGGCGCTGAACTTCGCGCCACGCAGCCCCCGGTGCATCCGCTCGGCGTCCTCCCACGCGAGCAGCACCTGGGCGGCTGATCCGGCGGTCATCGGCAGCGCCGCGCCGATGGGGACGGTGTCGCGAAGGCCGCTCGCCCGCTCGGCGGCGGCAACGCAGATCCGTGCGTCCGCCTGCCTGCGGTAGAGCTGCGCGCTCTCGCCGGTCACGTCCCTCAGGTAACCGAGAATCGGCTGGGCGACGGACAGCAGCCGGTCCTCGCCGGCGGCCGCCGCCAGCTCGGCGATCCTGGGGCCGATGATGAAGCGCCCTTGTGAATCGCGGGCCACGAACCGGTGGTGCTCCAGGGCGACGGCGATCCGGTGCACCGTCGGCCGCGCGAGTCCGGTCGCGCTGACAAGTTGCGAGAGCGAGGCGGGGCCGCTCTCCATGGCGTTCAGCACGGAAGCCGCCTTGTCCAGCACGCCCACTCCGCTAGAGTTGTTCATGTCTTGATACTGCCGTCTCGGTATGCGAGATGCAACAGACGAGATGCGACAGAAACGTGGGCCGGCTTCCGGTGGGGGAGGCCGACCGGAGGGAGAGGGCGCGATGGGCCGCACGCTGGCCGAAAAAATATGGGATGCCCATCTGGTGCGCAGCGCAGAGGATGAGCCCGACCTGCTTTACATCGATCTGCACCTGGTGCACGAGGTGACGAGCCCGCAGGCGTTCGACGGGCTCAGGATGGCTGGCCGCACGGTACGCCGGCCGGACCTGACGATCGCCACCGAGGACCACAACGTGCCGACGACCGGGATCTCGGGCCCGGGCGTGCCGCTCGAAGGGCCGTCCAGCCCGGTCACCGACCCGGTGTCGCGCACCCAGGTGGAGACGCTCCGCAAGAACTGCGCTCAGTTCGGCATCCGGCTGCACCCGATGGGCGATGCCGGCCAGGGCATCGTCCACGTCATCGGCCCGCAGTTCGGGCTGAGCCAGCCCGGCATGACGATCGTCTGCGGCGACTCGCACACCAGCACCCACGGCGCGATGGGCGCGCTGGCGTTCGGCATCGGCACCAGCGAGGTGGAACATGTGCTGGCCACCCAGACGCTGCCGCAGATCCGGCCGAAGACCATGGCGGTCACCGTGGACGGCCGCCTGCCCTACGGAGTGACGGCGAAGGACCTGATCCTCGCGATCGTCGCGAAGATTGGCACCGGCGGCGGCCAGGGCTACATCGTGGAGTATCGCGGCGAGGCCGTGCGGAGCCTGTCTATGGAGGGCCGCCTCACGATCTGCAACATGTCAATCGAGGCGGGTGCGCGGGCCGGGCTCGTCGCGCCGGACGAGGTGACCTTCGCCTATCTTGAGGGCAAGCCGCACGCGCCGCGCGGCGCCGCCTGGGAGACCGCGCTCGATTACTGGCGGTCCCTGCCGACCGACGCGGACGCGGTCTTCGACCACGAGGTCACGCTGGATGCCGCCCAGCTCACGCCGTACGTGACGTGGGGGACCAACCCGGCGCAGGCGGCGCCGCTGTCGTCGGTGGTGCCCGACCCGGCGTCGATGGCCGACCCAGGCGAGCGCGCCGCCGCCGAGCGGTCGCTCCGCTACATGGACCTGGCGCCGGGCACGCCGCTCACCGACATTGCGGTCGGCACCGTCTTCGTCGGTTCCTGCACCAACGGGCGGATCGAGGACCTGCGCGCCGCGGCCGAGGTGCTGCGCGGTCGCAAGGTGGACGAGCGGGTCCGGATGCTGGTCGTCCCGGGCTCCATGGAGGTCAGGGCACAGGCTGAGCGTGAGGGCCTGGACGCAGTCTTCACTGCCGCCGGGGCGGAGTGGCGCGCAGCGGGCTGCTCGATGTGCCTTGGCATGAACCCGGACAAGCTGTCCCCCGGCGAGCGCAGCGCATCCACCTCCAACCGCAACTTCGAGGGACGCCAGGGCAAGGGCGGCCGCACGCACCTCGTGTCGCCCGAGGTGGCAGCCGCCACCGCCGTCACCGGCCACCTGTCCGCCCCCGCCACCCTTTAGGAGAAAGCAGATATGGAGCCGTTTATCAGCCACACCGGGCGGGTGCTGCCGCTGCGGCGGAGCAACGTCGATACCGACCAGATCATCTCGGCTGAGTACCTGAAGTGGGTCAGCCGCGTCGGCTTCGGCGACGGCCTGTTCGCCGCCTGGCGCGAGGATCCCTCGTTCGTGCTGAACCAGCCGGCCTATGCCGGCGCGACTGTCCTCGCCGCCGGCACCGACTTCGGTATCGGATCGTCGCGGGAACACGCCGTGTGGGCGCTCGTCGACTATGGCTTCCGCGTGGTGATCGCCCCGCGCTTCGGCGACATCTTCCGCAACAACGCGACCAAGGCCGGGCTGCTCCCGGTACGGCTGCCGGAGGAGGTGGTCACCGCGCTGCAGGACGCGGCGGAGGCCGACCCGGCCGCCGAGATCACCGTGGACCTTGGGGCACGTGAGATACGCCACGCCGCGGCCGGCATCACGGCCCCGTTCGAGATCGATGACTACACACGGTGGCGGCTTATGGAAGGCCTGGATGACATCGGGCTGACGCTGCGTTACGCCGATGACATCGCCGTCTTCGAGCAGGCGCGCCCGTCCTGGCTGCCGGCGACGGCTTGAGGGACGCCGCGGACGTTGCCGGTGGGCACCACGGTGGTGCCCGCCGGCTTCACAAGCCGGCCGGATTGGATGCGGATCCAGTCGGCATGGCTACCTTGCGGGGCAGACCGAAACCCCCGCCTGAAGCGTCATGATTTGCGGTCATATCTGTCCCTTATTGTGGCGGTCAGTGTAACGCGCCGATCCGATTCCAGCACGTCCATGCCCCGACACGCCGGCCAATGTTGGCTGTGGTTATTGTGTAACGACGCTCGATAGCCTATTTTCGGGCACATCAGAGGTCGCGAACTCGGGTGCTATGTCCGCGCGACCTCCCGTGGGGGAACCGCAGGAGTGAGATATGAACAAGCGTGATTTGATTGATGCGATCTCAGGTCGGCTGGGGGACAAGAAGACCGCTACCGAGGCCGTGAATGCCGTCCTCGAGACCATCCAGTCGACCGTTGCAAAGGGTGACAAGGTAGCGATCACCGGTTTCGGGGTCTTCGAGAAGACCGAGCGGCCTGCCCGCACTGCCCGTAACCCGGCTACCGGTGCGGCGATCCAGGTGCCTAAGTCCTCGGTGCCGAAGTTCCGCCCTGGGGCGGACTTCAAGGCGCTCGTGAACAGCGGGAAGAGGTAACGGCGGAGAATGAAGCAGGAGAAGTAAGGGGGCTTTCGGCAAGCCCACGGCCTGAGTGCGGCACGGGCGGCTGCATGAAGCCGTCCGTGCCGCCGGTACTGGCGCGGGCTACGGACAGACGATCGTACCGGCCCAGCGAGTCCGGGCCTTCAGGCCCGGCGAGCGGCCGGTGTATCGGACAGCACCGCACGGGCTACGGACAGGCGATCGTACCGGCCCAGCGAGTCCGGGCCTTCAGGCCCGGCGAGCGGCCGGTGTGTCGGACCCCAGCCCGGGAAAGCTGACGGGGGGCTCCGGGGGGTCGCCCCCCCGGGCCAGCACAGTGGCCGGTGTGTCGGACCCCAGCCCGGGAAAGCTGACGGGGGTTCCGGGGGGTCGTCCCCCCGGGCTAACACTGGGTCGTCCTCCCGGCTAGCACTGGCGCTTGCGGAGGGCTGTCTGGATGATCCTGTCCATGAGCTGCGGCAGTGGGAGGCCTGTGGCCTCCCACATCTTCGGGAAGCCGGAGGCGGGAGTCATCCCCGGCATCGTGTTGATCTCGTTGACGAGGACCCGGCCGTCCGGCGTGTAGAAGAAATCCACCCGGGCCAGGCCCGCACAGGAGATCGCGTCGAAGGCCGCGCAGGCTAGCTGCCTGATCTTGTCGATATGCCGGTCCGGGATGGGCGGCGGGATCACCATGCCGGTCTCGCCGGCGAGATACTTCGCCTGGAAGTCGTAGAAGTCCGCCCCGCCACCGATCAGGACCTGGCCTGGCACGCTCGACTCGGCTGGTCCGCCGTCCATCCCCTCGAGGACGCCGCACTCGATCTCCATGCCGTCGATCGCGGCTTCGACCAGCACCTTGGCATCGTATTCGCGTGCCGTCTCGATCGCCTGCTCCAGCCCTGCCGGGTCGCAGGCCATCGACGTGCCAACGCTGGAGCCGCCCCGGGCTGGCTTGACGAACACCGGCCAGCCGAGCTCGCTGATCTCATCGAGCACGCGCTTACGCTCCCCGGGGGCCGCCGTGGTGCCGGCCGAGGCCGGCTGCCTCCCCTCGGCGGCACCCCAGTCACGGTCCCGCACCACCACGTATGGCCCGATGGGCAGGCCGCGCGCGGCGAAGATCAGTTTCATGTACTCCTTGTCCATCCCGGCCGCGCTGGCGAACACGCCCGCACCCGAGTACCGGGTGCCGGTCATCTCAAGGAGTCCCTGGATGGTGCCGTCCTCGCCGTAGGTGCCGTGCAGCAGTGGCAGCACGACGTCCACCTCGCCAAGATCGGCGGGAACGTCCCCGGGGCGCAAGGCCGTCAGGCCCAGGCCGGGACCAGGCCGTGCGGCAAGCTCGGTCCCCGGGGTGGCGACGGCCTCGACGGACGGCAGTTCGCCGTCGCTGCCGATCGCAAGCCGGCCCACCTCGCCCGAGACCAGAACCCACCGGCCGTCGCGGGCTATGCCGATGGGAACGACCTCGTAGCGGCCGGGGTCGATGGCGGGCAGCACGTGAGCGGCGCTCGCGCAGGAGACGGAATGCTCCGCGCTCCGGCCACCGAAGATCACGGCCACCCGGATCTTGCGTTGCTCTTCCACGTCTTTCCTCCGCTCCCGCCCTGAGTGTTGATCGCCAGCCGGCCAGCGTCGGCGCGCCTGTCAGGACCGGCCCAGGGAATCCAGTGCCACGTATGCGTCGGAGATGAGGTCCTCGGCATCTTCGAGTCCGATGGAGAACCGTACCGCGCCTGGGTCGATGCCCGCACTCTGGAGCGCGTGGGAGTCAAGCTGGCGGTGCGTCGTCGACGCCGCGTGGCTGACCTTGGTGTGCGTGCCGCCCAGTGAGGTGGCGACCTGGGCAAGCCGGAGCCGGTCGGCGAATGCCATCCCGGCCTCCCGGCCGCCGTGCGGCGTGACGGTGACGATCGCGCCGAAGCGCACGCCCTCGGGCCCGGCGTCGAACAGCCGCTGCGCGACCGGGTTCCCCGGATGCTGCGGCAGGCCCGGATAGTCGACCGCGCTCACGTTGGGATGCCTGGACAGGGTCGCGGCGAACAGCATCGCGGTCGAGCACTGACGGCGGACCCTTACCGGCAGCGTCTCCAGGCCCCGGCGGAGCAGGAACGCCTCGTCCGGAGCGAGCGAGCCGCCTGTGTCCACGCGGACCTGCCGGACCCGGCTGATCAGGTCCGCGCGGCCGGTCACCACGCCGCCCGTCACGTCGGAGTGGCCGCCGATGTACTTGGTCGCCGAGTGCAGGACCAGGTCGGCGCCGTGCTCGAGCGGCCGGCACACGACCGGCGGCGCGAGCGTGGAATCCACCACGAACAGCGCCCCCGTCTCGTGCGCGATGTCGGCCAGCGCCGGCAGGTTGGCGACCGCGGTGGTCGGGTTGGCGATCGTCTCCGCGTACACGATCCGGGTCTCGGGCCGCATCGCCGCGCGCACCTGGTCCAGGCTGGTCATGTCGACGAAGTCGGTGTCCACGCCGAAGCGGGCGGCTACGTTGCGCAGGAAACTGTACGTTCCGCCGTAGAGCGCCGCCGACGCGACGATATGCGCGCCGGTGCGCGCGAACGCGAGGAAGACCGCGCTGATCGCCGCCATGCCGGACGTGAATGCCTGCGCCGTCGGCCAGCTGGGCAGGTTGGCGCCTTCCAGTGCCGCGACAGCGCGGGCGAACGCATCCACGGTCGGGTTATCGATCCGGCTGTAGGTATATCCGGGTTTCTCGTCGTTCAGCACCGACGCGTACTCGTCGCTCGTGCGGAAGGCGAACGCCGCCGTCCGGTACACGGGCGTGCCCATCGGCTGCTGCTCGGGCACGGGCGCCTGGGGAAGATGCACCGCGCGGGTGTTCTCGCCCAGCTGCCTGCGCACTATGTCCACGAACCCACCTCTCGGTGTCCCGTCTCCACGACCTCATCCCTTGCTGCCGGCGTGGGCGCACCCCCGGCGGCCCGTGGCTGGGTCATCGGCTATGACCCGTACCATTCCGGCTTGGCCGAGCGGGCCGCGAGCATCGCGGCGGCCTCGCCGACCGCCAGGCCCTCATGCATGACAGCCGCCACGACCTCGGTGATCGGCATCTCGACACCGTGCCTCCTCGCGAGCGCGAGCACGGACTCCGACGACTTCACGCCCTCGGCGGTCTGGCCGGTCATTGCGCATGCCTGCGCCAGGGACATGCCGCGGCCCAGGTTCTCGCCGAACGTGCGGTTCCGCGACAGCGGCGAGCTGCACGTCGCGACCAGGTCGCCCAGGCCGGCGAGCCCGGCGAAGGTCTGCGGTTCCGCCCCGAGCGCGGCGCCCAGCCGGGCCATCTCAGCGAGCCCGCGCGTTATCAGCATCGCCTTCGTGTTGTCGCCGAGCCCCATGGCCACCGCGATGCCCACTGCCAGGGCGATCACGTTCTTGACCGCGCCGCCGAGCTCGCACCCGACCACATCGGTGTTGGTGTACGGGCGGAAGTACCCGGTATGGCCTGCCTGCTGCAGGCCGCGCGCCGTGTCCTCGTCCGTGCAGGCGACAACCGTCGCGGCGTACTGCCGCTGGGCGATCTCACGCGCGAGGTTCGGCCCGGAGACGACGGCGATCCGATCTGCCGGGACATCAGCGACCTCCGTGATGACCTCGCTCATCCGCTTGCACGTGCCGAGCTCGATCCCCTTCATCAGGCTGACAAGCAGCGCGCCGGGCGGGATGAATGGCGTCCAGCGGTGAAGGTTCTCCCGCAGGGATTGCGCGGGTACCGCGAATACTACGAGGTCAGCGCCGTCCAGCGCATCGGCGGGGTCAGCGGCAGCGCGCAGCGCGGCGCTGAGCGTGATGCCCGGCAGGTAGTCGGGATTCTCATGCCGGGCGTTGATCATCTCGGCCAGCCCGGGCCTGCGGCACCACACGACAGCCGGTGTTCCAGCATCGCAGAGCACCTGACCGAAGGTGGTCCCCCACGACCCCGCCCCCATGATGGTCGCCTTCACGTCGGGCGGACCTCCGCCTGCCCGCCACCCGTGGCGTCGTCGCTGTCGCCGGGACCCGCACCCGGTTTCGTTCGGCTGACCGATTTGCCGCTCCTGCCCCGGGCGGCAGGATCGTAAGGCACAGCGGGCGGTGTCTGTCCACGCAGGCCCGCGAGCAGGGCCGTGACATCCGCCATGATCACGGCTGTCGCCGCGCGCAGGGTTGCCGCGTTGAGCGGCTGGTCGCGGAAGGCCGACAGGTCCACGGGCGGCCCGGCGATCATCTTGACCGTCTTGCGGGGGAACAGGTGCGGCCGTGCGCTGCCGTACGGAAGCACATCCTGCGCGCCCCAGTGGGCGATCGGGATCACGGGTGCGCCGGTCGCCAGCGCGAGCCGTGCCACGCCGGTCTTCGCGCGCATGGGCCACAGGTCCGGATCGCGCGTGGCCGTCCCCTCCGGGTAGACGATGACGCAGGCGTCGTCTTCGCGGATGGCGCGCTCGGCATCCCGCAGCACCAGGGCCGCATCCCCCCGGTCGCGGTAAACCGGAAGCTGGCCGACCTTGCGCAGGTACGGGCCTATTATCTTGACCTTAAAGATGCCGGACTTGATGAGGAAGACGGGGAAGCGGCCCGACTCGTAGCTGAACAGCGCCACCGTGGGCCAGTCCGCGTAGGAGAGGTGGTTGGGGGCCAGGATCACGCCCCCCTCCCGGGGGAAGTTCTCGCGGCCCTGCCATTCATGCTTGATGAGGGCGTGCAGCAATGGCCGCAGGAGGAGAACAGTGAAGAGCCGCCAGCCGGGCGAGTAGCTTCGCTCCTGCTTAGTCATGGGGCGGGACTTCCGATCTTCATTGGGTCAGTCTCCTGGTTCAGGTAGTTCTATGTCGAGGCAGGATCACACGTATGTCCGATGATGCCCCGTTCACATGGACGGTGGTGGTCCCCGTCAAGGTACTTGCCCGCGCTAAGTCCCGGATCGCCGCCCTCGCCGGGCCGCGCCGCGCCGAACTGGCGCTTGCCATGGCGTCGGACACGGTAGCTGCTGTGGTTGCGGCGCAAGAGGCAGGACAGGTGATTGTCGTCACAGACGATCCTGTCGCGGCCGGTGACCTGTCTGCCGCCGGTGCCACGGTCATTCCCGATGAGCCGCGTGACGGCCTGAACGCGGCCCTGCGCTACGGGGCCGCGTGCGCCGACCGCCGCTGGCCCGCATCAGGGACCGCCGCGCTCTCGGCCGACCTGCCCGCCCTGCGTCCCGAGGAGATCGGCAAGGCGCTCCGCGCGGCCGCGGCATGGCCGGAGGCGTTCGTCCCGGACCTGCAGGGCTCGGGGACCACCTTGTACACGACGGCGCCGGGAGTGGCATTCAGGCCGAAGTTCGGGGTGGAATCCAGGCGGCGGCATGCCGACGGCGGCGCGGCCGAGCTGCTGCTGCCCGGCATCGATGGCCTGCGCCGTGACGTGGACACGCCGGGGGACCTGCGTGACGCGGCGCAACTCGGGCTCGGCCCGAGGACCGGGACGCTCGCCGCGGAACTGCTCCGCACCGCCGACTAGCCCAGAGTTCCCCGGCTGGGCTGACATGCGCGCTGGCCCGGGGTGCCCCGTGCCGCCGGGTGGTGCCCGGATTCGCCCTAGATGTACACGACGGGGCAGGTGAGGGTCCGCGTGATCCCTTCGACGGACTGGATTCCCGCGGCGACGAGCCGGCCGAGCTCGTCAACATTGTCGGCTTCGGCCCGGACAATGACGTCATAGGGGCCGGTCACGTCCTCCGCCTGAGTGACCCCGCTGATCTTCGAGATCTCCTTGGCGACCTTGGCGGCCTTGCCGACCTCCGTCTGGACCAGGATGTATGCCTGAACCATGACGTCCTCCAGGGGGCAGAGTAATCAACAGCGAAAATCGCCCATGATAGTCACGCTACCTTAGGAAACAAGATCCTCACGGGGCGAGATAACCGGATCGCCGGTTCCGGTGCCGCCACGGCCGCTGAGCCGGCGCGGTCGCGGCCGGGAGGCCAGGTGCGATCGCGGCCGGCAGGCAAGTGAGATCAGGACTGCGGGAGGACACCATCAGCGTCGGTGATCGCAGCATAGGTGAGCTTGGCGAGTTCGGCCTCATCGCGGAGATGGCGGCGCGGATGCGATCCGGACCCGGAACCATCGTCGGGATCGGCGACGACGCCGCGGTACTCGCCGCGCCGGACGGCCGGGTGGTCGCGACCACCGATTTCCTGCTGGAAGGCCGGCACTTCCGCCGGGAGTGGGCCGGTGCTTCCGACATCGGGCACCGGGCGGCGGTGCGCAGCCTCGCCGACATCGCGGCCATGGGTGCCGTCCCGACCGCGCTTCTCATCGCCTTCGCCGCGCCGCCCAGCCTGCCCGCCGCGTGGGCGCTGGACCTGGCCGCTGGCCTCGCGGCGGAATCGGCACGCGCCGGCGCGTCCGTGGCCGGCGGTGACACGGCCAGGTCGGAGACCGTGCTCCTCGCCGTGACCGGCCTTGGCGACCTGCAGGGCCGGAATCCGGTTACCCGCTCTGGCGCACGGCCGGGCGACGTTGTCGCGGTGGCCGGCCCACTCGGCCGGTCCGCGGCGGGGCTCGCCATGCTGCGGGCCGGCATCGCCGAACCCGCCGAACTGGTCGCGGCGCACCTGAGGCCGGCGCCCCCCTATGACGCGGGCCCCGAGGCCGCTGCTCTCGGCGCCACCGCCATGATCGACATCAGCGACGGACTGCTCGCCGACGTCGGCCACATCGCTGATGCCAGCGGCGTGCTTGTTGATATCCGCACCGCCTCGCTGGACGTCGGCCCCCTTGAGGCAGCCGGAGCTGCGGTCGGCATGTGCGGTGAGGAAAAGGAACGAGAAGGCGGAACGGGACGTGGTGCGCCGGCCAGCCCCGGGGCTTCCCTGGACGCGGGCCCTGCGGTTCACCCGGGCGCGGGGGGTGCCGGGTCCGCACTCGATTGGGTGCTGACCGGCGGTGAGGACCATTCGCTCGCCGCCACGTTTCCGCCAGGCGTGGCGCTCCCGCCCCGGTGGTCGGTGGTCGGCCAGGTGCGTGAGGGCCGCGGTGTCCTGGTTGACGGCCAGCCTTACCGGGGCGTTCCCGGCTGGGACCACTTCCGCTGACGCCGGGGCCCAGTTTGGGCGCCTAGGCTGTATGCATGCCCGTTTCGCCCATCTCCCAGACGCCGCCCTGCGTGCTGACGATCGCCGGATCCGATTCGTGCGGCGGCGCGGGGATCCAGGCCGACCTGAAGACGATGCTGGCGCTCGGCGTGCACGGTATGAGCGTGGTGTGCGCCGTCACCGCCCAGAACTCCGTCGGCGTGCAGGACTTCTGGGAGCTTCCGGCTGAGGCGGTCCGCGCGCAGCTGGACTCCGTTCTGTCCGACATCCCCGTGTGTGCCATCAAGACCGGCATGCTGGCGTCGAGCACGATCGTGAGCGTCGTCGCGGACGCGCTCTCCCGCCTCGGCACCCCGCTTGTCGTCGATCCCGTGGCGGTGTCCAAACACGGGAACTCGCTGCTGATGGCGGGAGCGGGGGAGGCGATGCGCAGCAAGCTGCTGCCGCTGGCAACCATCGTCACGCCCAATCTCGACGAGGCTGAGCAGCTCACCGGGATCAAGGCGGCCGACGAGGACAGCATGCTTGCCGTGGCGCGCGCGATCAGGGAGATGGGCCCGCGGTGGGTGCTGGTAAAGGGCGGCCACCTGGCCGGTGATCCGGTCGACGTGCTGTTCGACGGGAAGACGACATGGCGCTTCGCCGGCGAGCGGATCGACACGGTCCACACGCACGGCACCGGCTGCACGCTGGCCTCCGCCATCGCGTCGTACCTGGCGCTCGGCGAGGATGTGCCGGGCGCGGTGGCCCTGGCACGCGAGTACGTGGCGGGCGCGATCCGTTCAGGATTCCCGCTCGGCGCGGGGATCGGACCCGTCAACCATGGCTGGCAGATCCCGCGGACGGCCTCTCACACCGGGCCCGGGCACGTTCGGGGAGCTTGACACCGAGGATGCCCGGGCAGGCAGGTGCACTAGCGGGTGACCTTGCCTGCCTTGATGCAGGAGGTGCACACGTTCAGGCGCTTGGGCGTGCCGCCGACCGTCGCACGGACGGTCTGGATGTTGGGGTTCCAGCGGCGGCGGGTGCGGCGGTGCGAGTGCGAGATATTGTTGCCGAAGCCCGGCCCCTTGCCGCATACGTCGCAGACGGAAGCCACGGGTTACTCCATTAGTTGCTGGCCGAAAATGGTCCGGGTGCCGTCCGTGCAATACGCACAGCCGACAGCCGTCGAAGGATATCCGACTCGGGGCGGCGGCGCGAACCAGCGACCCGTGGCCCCGCCCTGCGGGCGGTGCGGCAGGCGAACCGTCCTGACCGACCGCTGCGGTCCGCGTCGTGCGTCCTGCGAACCGGGCGCCCTGATGTCCGAGCCCGATTCTATCCTGCCCATATGACGACCGTGCGTGACCCGCTGGACCGGGTGGTCGGCGCGAAGGCGGCCAAGGCCCTTGGCGACGCGTTCGGCCTCCAGACCGCAGGAGACCTGCTGCGCCACTATCCGCGCCGGTACGCGACGCGCGGCGAGCTGACTGAATTGTCCTCCCTGAAGGAGGGCGAACACGTCACGGTCCTCGCGAAGGTGGAACTGGTCCAGACGAAGCCGATGGGCAACCGGCGCGGCAACCGTCTTGAAGTGATGGTCACGGACGGCCAGGCGCGGCTGGTGCTGACGTTCTTCCACAAGATCGGGTACTGGCAGCGGCTGCTCCGGCCGAACTCCCAGGGCCTGTTCGCGGGGACGGTATCCACGTTCCGCGGGCGCAGGCAGCTGATCCACCCGGACTGCGAGATGCTTCCCGACGAGACCAGCGAATCGGGGGCGACCGCGGAGCTCGCCGCCGAGTATGCCACCGAGCTGATCCCGGTCTACCCGGCGAGCGCGAAGATCTCCTCGTGGCAGATCGCCCGGGCGGTCCGCATGGTGATCGACACGCTCGACGTCGGCGAGGACCCGCTGCCGGCCGGCCTCCGTGAACAGCACGGGCTCTGCGGTCTCGCCGAGGCCATCCGCGCCATCCACCGGCCACTGGACGCCGATGACTACCGGCGGGCCCGCCGCCGCCTCAAATGGGACGAGGCATTCGTGCTCCAGGCCGCGCTCGCCCAGCGCAGGCATGCTGCCGCCGCGATGCCGGCCACACCGCGCCCGCCTGTCCCCGGCGGGATCGCCGCAGCGTTCGACGAGCGGCTGCCGTTCCGCCTCACCGACGGCCAGCGCGCGGCCGGGGAGACGATCGCCGCCGACCTGGCGTGCGCGTTCCCGATGCACCGGCTGCTGCAGGGCGAGGTGGGCTCGGGGAAGACCGTGATCGCCGTCCGTGCGATGTTGCAGGTCGTCGACGCGGGCGGGCAGGCCGCGCTGCTGGCGCCCACCGAGGTGCTCGCTCAGCAGCACTACCGTTCCATCACCGCCATGCTTGGCCCGCTCGGGCAGGCAGGCCGGCTTGGCGGGGCGGAGAACGCGACCCGGGTGGCCCTGCTCACCGGCTCACAGGGCAACGCGGCGCGCCGTGAAGCGCTCACCGGCGTGTTCACCGGCGACGCCGGCATCGTCATTGGCACCCATGCGCTGCTGGAAGAGCACGTCCGCTTCGCGGACCTCGGGCTCATTGTGATCGACGAGCAGCACAGATTCGGCGTGGAGCAGCGTGACGCGCTCCGCGAGAAAGCGCCGGGCGGGCGCCCGCATGTGCTCGTGATGACCGCCACTCCGATTCCGCGGACCGTGGCCATGACCGTCTACGGCGACCTCGAAGTGTCGACGCTCACCGAACTGCCTGCGGGACGGTCACCCATCGCCACGCACGTCGTGCCCGCCGCTGACAAGCCCCGCTTCATCGAGCGCACCTGGGAGCGCGTTCGCGAAGAGGCAGGGCGGGAACGGCAGGCGTACGTGGTCTGCCCGCGCGTCGGCGACGCCGCCGACGACGACGACGGT
>DASQVO010000412.1:0-17640 GCA_035640715.1 Streptosporangiaceae bacterium | reverse complement strand
CCGCGGTGCGCCTGACGGGGCGCGGGGCGGTACTCAGCCTCTTCGGGCTGTCCTTCCTCGGGTTCATCATGTCGGACTGGCTGAGCTGGGGAATCTTCGCCTACGGCACGTTCATTGCCGCATGCATCGCTATCGCCTGCTACGCCAAGCCCAGCGACCTCCTGACGGTAACCGTGTCGCCGCCGCTGGTCTTCTTCGCCGCCTGCGCGTGCGCCAAAGCGGCCACCTCCGCCGACGTCACCTCCGCGGCCGAGGGCACGCTGGTCACGCTGGCCAACTCCGCGCCATGGCTGTTCGCCGGCACGGCGCTGACAGTCCTCATCGCGCTGCGGCGGGGCCTCCTCGGCAACATCCGCCAACTGCGCCAGGGGCTGCGCGGCGAGCCGTACACGTTGCCGGGGGACGGTTCCGGCGGCTCAACAGGCAGCGAGCCCGGCCGCCCCGCGCCACGGCGCTGAAGCGCCAGCATCAGCTGCCGGCTGCCCGCGCTCCCCCACCACGTCCGCCGGGGAATCCGCCTAAGGGCGTTCCCCGGTACGCGCGGGCCTGATCTCGCGCGGCAGGGCGAACGCCATGCGCTCCTTGACCGGCTCGACTTCCTCAACGCTGTCAAAACCCCGCTCGGCGAGCCAGCCGAGCACGCCGGCGACGAGTTCCTCGGGCACCGACGCGCCGCTCGTCACGCCGATCGTGGCGGCACCGTCCAGCCACCGTTCGTCGATCTCCGACGCGTCGTCCACGAGATAGGCGGCAGCCGCCCCGGAGTCTTTGGCGACTTCGACGAGGCGGACCGAGTTCGACGAGTTGCGTGAGCCGACCACGATGACGACATCCGATGCGCGGGCGATCTGCTTCACCGCGGCCTGCCGGTTCTGGGTGGCATAGCAGATGTCGTCGCTGGGCGGATCCAGCAGCGTGGGGAACCGCTCCCGCAGCGCCGCCACGGTCTCGGTCGTCTCGTCCACAGAGAGCGTGGTCTGCGAGAGCCAGACGACCTTACCGGGATCGCGGACCTCGACGGAATCGGCACCCTGCGGGCCGTCGACCAGCCGGACGCGGGAGGGTGCCTCCCCCGTGGTGCCGATGACCTCCTCGTGCCCTTCGTGGCCGATGAGAAGGATGTCATAGTCCTGGGCCGCGAAGCGCCTGGCCTCGTTGTGCACCTTGGTGACGAGCGGGCACGTCGCGTCGATCGTGCGCAGGCCGCGCTGCTCTGCGTCCGCGCGGACCTCCGGCGCGATACCGTGCGCCGAGAACACCACCACCGCTCCCCGCGGGATGTCCTCGTTCTCGTCCACGAAGATCACGCCGCGTTTCTCGAGCGAGGCGACGACATGAAGGTTGTGCACGATCTGCTTGCGCACATAGACGGGCCGGCCGTACCGCTCAAGCGCCATCTCGACCGTCTGCACAGCCCGGTCGACGCCGGCGCAGTAGCCGCGCGGCTTTGCAAGAAGGACACGCCTGATGGTCGCAGACATGCCTCCCATGGTAGGCGAATGTGGATTGGCGGACGTCCGTACCGTCGCCTGAGGCCGGCGTATCTTCCCTCTACCTCTTTTTTATGCCGCCGCGTAGTTCTTGTCTGTGCGGACAGCTACTCCCTGCTGTTGCGGTGCCGCTGCCGCAGACGTCAAGATACCCGACAGGGACACGCACTGACGAAGAGCGGCAACCACCCTCTTGCGCACCCTTTCGCGTGTGGCATCCTGCACGTGTGTTCATCCCAAAGGGAGGATCCGATATGCGCTTCCCGCAGGTCAGCGAGCGTGTGAAGGAGGCACCAGCGCACGCGCTGCGTGCTGTGTTCGCGGGCATCGGCCAGTTCCTGCTCGTTACCGATCGACTGAGGAACCGGCCCGCTCAGCAAGATCAGGTTCCCCGCCCGCGCGGGCCCGAGCCGGCCGGCCAGGCCGCGCAAACCCCTGCGGCGGAGCCCGCAGCGGGAGCCCCGGCAGCCCCCGGCCCGGCAACCGCCACCCCGGCAGCCGCCGCCCCGGCAGGTACAGCCGCCGAGGACCGTGCCGCACGGCAGGGCGGTGCGGCAGCGGGCGAGGCAACGACGAAGCCCGGCTCCCAGGCTGCGCAGGCCGGGAAGCCGGTGACCGAGGAAGAAAGGCGCCGTTCGCTCGAACGGACCGGGAATGTCCGGCTCCTGCCCGATGGCGCGGAAGCACCCGCGGCTGAGACGCCGGCCGCCGGGACGCCCGCCGCGGAAACGCCAGCTGCCGGGACGCCCGCCGCGGAGGCGCCAGCTCCCCGGGAAGCGGCCGCCCCTGCGGCTTCGCCCGGTGCCGAGCCGCCGATCCCCAATTACGAGCAGCTTTCGCTCGCCTCACTCCGTGCCCGGCTGCGCGGCCTCACCCTCGCCGGCGTGCGCGAGCTCATCGACTACGAGCGGGCGCACGCCGGGCGCCAAGACGTGATCGCGATGTACGAACGGCGGGTCGCCAAGCTGGAAAGCCCGGAAGGCTGAGCCGCCCGGCACCATGCCACTGCAGACATCGGCCGAATCGCCGGTTCCCGTCCGGACCGTCATGCAGCTGGTCGGGGGATGGATCTCACGCCTCGGCCGCATCTGGGTCGACGGGGAGATCGCCGAGTGCGCCCGGCGCGGCGGGACGGTGTTCCTGACGCTGCGCGATCCCGCGGCGGCGGTCTCCGTCCGGGTGATCTGCACGCGTGCCGTGTTCGAGGCCACGGACCCGCCGCCTGGCGAGGGCGCCCGGGTGGTCGTGCACGCGAAGCCCGACTTCAACGCCACGCGGGGATCGTTCGCACTGACCGCACTCGAAATCCGCCCCGTCGGCATCGGCGAGCTCCTCGCCCGGCTCGAGCAGCTGCGCCGCAAGCTGGCCGCCGAAGGGCTGTTCGCATCCGAGCGCAAGCGCACGCTCCCGTTCCTGCCCCGGGTCATCGGCCTGATCTGCGGCCGGGACTCGGCGGCGCAGCGTGACGTGCAGCGCATCGCCGCACGGCGCTGGCCCGCTGTGCGGTTCCGCGTCGAGCAGACGGCGGTGCAGGGACCCTACGCCGCCGAGGAGATCATCGAGGCGCTGCGGCGGCTCGACGAGGCGCCGAGCGTTGACGTGATCATCATCGCCCGGGGCGGCGGCTCGCTTGAGGATCTGCTCCCGTTCTCGGACGAGTCGCTCATCCGCGCGGTTGGCGCGTGCCGGACGCCTGTCGTGAGCGCCATCGGGCATGAGCAGGACACGCCGCTGCTCGACAACGTGGCAGACCTGCGCGCGGCGACGCCGACGGACGCGGCCAAGCGCGTGGTCCCCGATGTCGCTGAGCAGCTCGAGCTCATCGCAGGCCTCCGCGACCGGGCCCGCCGGTGCGTGATGGGCCGGATCGACCGCGAGACGTCGTGGCTGGCGGCGATCACGTCCAGGCCTGCGGTCGCTGACCCGGTGCGGGAGATCGAGCGGCATCAGGAGCAGGTGATCGCCCTGGCGCGGCGGGCGCGGATGTGCCTCGACGGCGTTCTGGCCCGAGCGGAAGACGACCTCGCGCACACGCGCGCACGGCTCCGCGCCCTGTCGCCCGCGTCGACGTTGCGGCGCGGGTACGCCATCGTCACCCGCACCGATGACGGCGTGGTCCGCAGCGCAGCGGAGGTCACCAAGGGGGAGCCGCTGACCCTCCGTTTCGCCGAGGACCAGCTCGATGTGACGGCCGGGAAGCCGCTGTAGGTTAAGGGCGTGACAGACGGCGACAGCGGGACGGTTGGCGGTAAGGCATCTGCCGCGCCCGGCAACGGGCCTGCCGCGTCCGGCGCGCGGGCTGACGCCCAGGGGGAACGCCCCGGCGGCCCCGGCGAGCGGCTGGACGATACTGGCGAGCTGGCAGAGGCGCTCTCCTACGAGCAGGCCAGGGACGAGCTGGCCTCCGTGGTGAAGCGGCTCGAGGCTGGCGGGCTGACCCTGGAGCAATCACTGGGATTGTGGGAACGCGGCGAGCGGCTCGCCGCGGTCTGCGAAGAACTGCTGGAGGGCGCCCGGGCCCGGCTCTCCGCAGCGATGGCCGAGCGGTCCGGCGAGCACGACCCGGACGCTCCGTTCTGAGGGCGCGGGCGGTCACCGCGCCCTCGCCGCGACGAGGTTACGAGCTGGCCCGAACGCCCCACGGCAGCTGATCAACGGGACAGACCGTGCCCCTGGCCGGCAGCTTGAGCGAGATCAGGTAGGCCTGCTTGGCCGTATCCCGGCAGGCGCTGGGCTCGGAATACTCACTGGTATGCCCGTCGCCGTTGACGGTGAGCAGCCGGGCGTTGCCGAGTTCGCGGGTGCCCGCGACGGCGCCCTGGTACGGCGTGGCCGGATCGTGCCGGGAGTTGATCACGAGGATCGTGGCGAGGGACCGGTTCCACGGTCCGTCGTAGGCGTCGGTGTGCAGGGCGGGCCAGGTACCGCAGGCCGCCATGTCGTAGGTGACGAACCGCCCGAACCCGGGCACCTTCTGGTTCTCTATGTTGGCCAGGTTGTCGTACACGCTCTCGGCGGTTGGCGCCTCGATGTCCGCACACTGGATGGCGTAGTACGCCTCCTGGGCGTTGTCCAGGTACTCCTGCTGGGCCGTGGCCCTGGCCTGTGCCATCTGCCGTGACACCGCGGGTGTCATCGCGGCTGGCTGTCCCGAGCTCGCCTGGTAAAGCTGCTGGAGCAGGGTGCCGAGCGCGGGCCACGCCGTCATCGGCTTGTACAGGTTGTAGTAGGTGATGGCCACGATGGTCGAGTAGAAGTACGTTCCCCCGTTGACCGTGATCGGCTTGGTCTTCGACCGCGCCAGCAGGGCCGCCCACTTCCCCGGCAGGTTCCCGCCGGACGAGAACGCGCATTTGCCTGCAGCCGCCGCGCACAGGCTGAAGAACCGGTTCAGCACATCCTGCCCGGCCACGTCGACCCCGCCGCGAACGTCCACGGGGTATTTCCGCGCATCTCCCGGCCTGTTCCCGGTCGCGTTGGCGACGAAATCGAGCGTGCCGTCCAGGACCATGGCGCGGATGTTGCGGGGGAACAGGTTCGCGTAGATGGCGCCGATCACCGTCCCGTAAGAGAAGCCCATGTAGTTGAGCTTCGCGTCGCCCACGTCCTGCCGCAGCAGGTCGAGGTCGCGTGCGGTGTCCTGGCTGGACATGTGGGGCAGGAGCGTCCCGGCGCGCTGTTCGCAGTCCCGGCCGAGCTGTGCGCTGAGCGTCCAGAAGCTCCTGTCCTGCGACTGCGGATAAGGGAAGTACGGGACCGATGCGAAGTACGCGTTGCTGGCCGCCTGGCTCGGGAAGCAGCGGACCGCGGTGGAGCGGCCGACGGCCCGGGTGTCCCAGGAGACCAGGTCGAAGTGGTTCCGTATCGCGGCACTGAAGACCGTGGTCGCACGCTGGGGCAGCAGTGACACGCCGGACCCGCCCGGGCCGCCGAAGTTGATGAACAGCGACCCGATCCGCTGCTTCGGGTTGGCGGCGGGCAGCCGTATCAGGGCGAGCTGAATCCGCTGGCCCGCCGGGTGGCGGTAGTCCAGCGGCGCCGGCGCGGTGGCGCACTGGAACGGCGCGGGCGCCGTCGCCCCGCAGCTTGCCCACTTCAGCTTCACCTTGTAGGAGACTGGAGTGGAGCTGTAACCGGTCAGGGCGGCCGCCGACGCGACCGCCGGGTCGGCGTGCCCGGGCGCGGCCGACAGAGTGACGAGCATGACGGCGGACGCCGCGGCGGTCGCGGCCGCAGCCAGCATCCGGCGGATTCTGGACCTCATCAGGTTCCCAGGGAAGGAAGAGGAGTACGTGTGCATGAGCGGCAGTCATCGGGCCGGCCCGGCCCGGTTCCCGCGCGCCCGGGTATCCCCCTGATTCAACCGGGCAACGGCACCGCAGGCCGCACGATCTGTCAGATAGACCCAAAAAGTTACCCAGCTCACCACACGGCCCGTCAGCGGGACCGCACGCGAAGCGAGGCGGCCAGGTCATCCACCGATCTTCCGGTGACCAGCCCGCTCGGCTCGCTAGTAGATGTCCGCCGCTGCCAATGGCTTACTGGGACACAGCGTTCATGGCTGCTGGGGCAATGCGAGGAGCGCGGTCCGCCGCTCCGGGTGACCAGGCTACGTCGGCGGGTAGCTGCATAGCATCACAGCTCATCGCCGATCATGGAAGATGCTCGTGCCGCCGCGGGACGAGCATCCCGCGCTGGACAGAAGGGACGGTCGTGATGTCAACCGACAACGCCGTGAACACCCGGGGCATGCCGGACCAGCCCGGCCCCGGCAGCCAGGCCCCGGTGCCGGAACCGGGCAAGCACGCGCCCGACCGGAACCTGGCGCTGGAGCTGGCGAGGGTCACCGAGGCGGCCTCGATGGCGGCGGCCCGCTGGGTGGGACGCGGGGACAAGAACGGCGCGGACGGCGCCGCGGTCAACGCCATGCGGATGCTGATCAACTCGGTGTCGATGCAGGGCGTCGTCGTCATCGGGGAAGGCGAGAAGGACAAGGCGCCCATGCTCTACAACGGGGAGCAGGTGGGGGACGGCACCGGCCCGGCCTGCGACGTGGCCGTCGATCCGATCGACGGCACCCGGCTGTGCGCCAACGGCATGCCGAACGCGGTCTCGGTGCTCGCGGTGGCCGCCAAGGGCTCGATGTATGACCCGTCGGCGGTTTTCTACATGGACAAGCTGGCCACCGGCCCTGAGGCGGCCGGAATGGTGGATGTCGACGCGCCGCCCGCGGCCAACATCGCCGCCGTGGCGCGGGCGAAGGCTTGCTCGCCGCAAGACGTGACGGTCGTCATCCTGGACCGGCCACGGCACGCGGAGCTCATCTCGCAGGTCCGTGCCGCCGGAGCCCGGATCAAGCTGATCACCGACGGCGACGTCGCCGGGGCGATCATGGCGGCGCGGGAGGGTACCGGGATCGACTTGATGCTCGGCATCGGCGGCACGCCCGAGGGGATCATCGCCGCGTGCGCGCTCAAGTGCCTGGGCGGCACGATCCAGGGCAAGCTGGCGCCGCGCGACGACGCCGAGCGGCGCCGTGCCCTTGACGCCGGGCACGACCTCAACCGGGTGCTCAGCACCGACGATCTCGTCTCCTCCGACGACGTGTTCTTCGCGGCCACCGGCATCACGGACGGGGAGCTGATGGAAGGCGTCCGGTACCGCAAGGGCGACGCGACCACCCACTCGCTCGTCATGCGCTCCCGCTCGGGGACGATCCGCAGCATCAAGAGCGAGCACCAGCTGTGGAAGCTGCGCGCCTACAGCGCCGTCGACTTCGGCTGAGCGGCTTCGCTAAGCGGCTCCGGCTAGGCGGGATGCCCGGCAGCCCGTGCCGGAATCCGGCAAGCCCTGTACGAGCCCGGGGCCGTCGTGCTACCGGTAATCCATGAGTGACGAAGCCGCGGCTGAAACCCGCCGCCCGGCCATCGACGCCGTCGTAGATCGTGCCGCCGCCGAGCACATCTCGCTGGTGCGGTTCCTCTACGCCGACCACGGGGGCATCATCCGCGGTAAGGCGACGCACCTGTCGGGCCTGGAGGCCCGGATGGCCAGCGGCATCGGGCACACGGTCGCGATGATGGCCATGTCCATGCTCGACCACCTTCAGCCCGTCGCGGGCATGGGCCCGGTCGGCGAGGTCCGCATCGTGCCCGATCCCGAGACGTTCGTCACACTGCCCTACGCGCCGGGCGCCGCTGCGATGGTCGCGGACCTCGTCCGGCCGGACGGCAAGCCGTGGGAGGCGTGCGCACGGACCTTCCTGAAGCAGGCCATCGCCGACCTGGCGGCGGAGGGCTACGCCATGCGCGCGGCGTTCGAGCCCGAGTTCACGCTGGGCCGGCGGGAGGCGGACCCGGCGGGCGGCCCGGACCGGCTGGTGCCCGCCGACGACAGCCTGTGCTACTCATCGACCGGCTTTCACCTGGCCCACGACTACATCATGGACCTGGTGCAGGCCCTTGAGGCGCAGCGGCTGTGGGTCGAGCACTACTACCCCGAGCTGGGCCACGGCCAGCAGGAAGTGTCGATACGGCATGCCCCGGCACTGCGCGCGGCCGACAATCACGTCCTGTACCGCGAGACCGTACGCGGCGTGGCGTTCCGGCGCGGCCTGTGGGCCAGCCTCGCCCCCAAGCCCGTCGCCGGCCAGGCGGGGAACGGCACGCACCTGCACGGCTCGCTGTTCGAGCTCAACCCGGACGGCACCCCGGGCAGCCGGAACGTCTTCGCTGACCCCAGCGACCGGTACGGGCTGTCCGAGACGGGCTACCACTTCATCGGCGGCCTGCTCGCCCACCTGCCCGGGCTCATCGCGCTGACCTGCGGCAGCGTCAACAGCTACCGGCGCCTCGCCCCGCAGATGTGGAGCAGCGCCTACACCGTCTACGGGATGGACAACAGGGAGGCGGCGGTACGGATCTGCTCGGTGCTGCGCGGCGACCCGGCCAGCTCGGTGAACCTGGAGCTGAAGCCGTCGGACTCCAGCGCCAACCCGTACCTGGCACTCGGCGCGTTCATCCAGGCCGGCCTGGACGGGATTCGCGGCAAGATCGACCCCGGCGAGGCCGTGAACGTGGACCCGTCGACTCTTTCCGATGCCGAACGAGAGCAGCATGGCGCCCACCGCCTACCCGACTCCCTGGACGCGGCCCTGGACGCGCTGGAGGCGGACGAACTCCTGATGGAGGCCCTCGGCCCGCTGCGGCGCAGCGCCTACCTCGCGGTCAAGCGGTCCGAGGCGGCGGATTTCGCCGCACACGACGCTGCCTACGAGTGCTTCCACCACTTCACGAAGTTCTAGTAACGCACACGCCGCCACCCCGGCCAGAACCCTAGACTCCCTATCCTGCCTGGACAAACTGCGTTGGCTGGCGTTGGCCGTATTCGGCTATTTGATTGCCCCACTCTTGCCCGGGGCTCATCCCTGATCTTCATTGAAGCCATTGTCACGCCCCGTGACAATGGCGGGCTGCCGCGAGCTGGCGGCTAGATGTGTCGTTTCTCCTGGTAAGAGTCATAAAGCTATATGATGCGTGCATGGTGCACCAAACGACCGCTAACCTACCCGATGACCGTTTCGCGGTGTGGAAGGCCAGCGGCCTGCCCCTCTCCGACGTCATCGGCCGCGGGCTCGACCGTTCCGGAGACACCGCCCGCCATGCCGCTATGGAAGCCCGGCTAGCCGACCCGCCGACCATCATCCATCCGACAGCCGAAGAGAGGACCGATGAGATTCCGGCGCCGTAGGCGACCACGCCGCCTGCCGTTCACCCGTCCCGAGCTCGCCGCGCTGTGGATTCGCGCCGGGGGGAACCCTGCTCGTGCGCAGCTTGCCGCCGCGGTCGCTCTCGGGGAATCCGGCGGGTACGCCGACGCCCTCGCCGCCCACGACGGCCGCGTAGGACTCTGGCTGCCCCCAGCATGGGCATACGACGGCCACCCATTGAGGGAACTGCGCGACCCGCTGGCCAATGCGACAGCAGCCATCACGCTGTCGAGGAACGGGGAAGACTGGTCAGCGTTCCCCGCCTACGCGATGGGCATCTACCGCCAGTTTCTCCGCGACTGATTCCCCTTTTCACCGCGGGCCGCGTGCTCCTGACTCCCTGATCACCTGCGCTGCTCCGCGATATAGTTAGCTCTGTGAAAGATGTATCTGAGGGCGGCGCCACGCACTCCGGGCCGGCCGCGACGGCGGACCCGCCTGTGCCGCAGGCCTTCGCGGCCGACCTGCAGGCGGCGATCAGCGCGGTGCGCCGGACGACGCGCCGCGCCGTGCGGCACGCGTCACCGACGGAGCCGCTGCCTCCCGCGAAGTCCGAGCTGCTGCGGCTGGCAGCGTCGCGGCCCGGCATCAGCGTCGCCGAGGCCGCACGCGAGCTGCGGCTGGCGCCGAACACGGTGAGCACGATGGTCGGGGACCTCGCGTCGCAGGGACTGATCAGCCGGGGACGTTCCAGTGCCGATGCCCGGACGGTAGGGCTGAGCGCGACGGGCCGGGCCAGGCAGCGCCTCGCGCAGTGGCGCGACCTGCGCGCCGAGCTGACGGCGCGCGCCCTGTCCGAGCTTCCCGCCCGCGACCAGGCGGCTCTCGGCGCGGCCATTCCCGCGCTTGTGCGCCTCGCCGAGCGGCTCGAAACAGCGAGCTTCCAACCGGCATCGCAAGCGGATATTCGCCCCGGGGAGGCACTGTGACAGTTCTGGCGTCAGGTGGCGACCCGGCCGCCGCTCCCCCCGGCGAGGTGGCGGCGGTGGCGTGCGAGGAGCTCACGTATGCGTTCGGCAGCCATACCGCGGTTGATCACCTGAATCTGCGGATCCAGCCGGGCGAGACGTTCGGCCTGCTCGGCCCGAACGGGGCCGGCAAGACGACGACGATCCGGATGCTGGTCACGCTGCTGAAGCCGGTCTCGGGCCGCGTCCTGGTGTTCGGCGTGGACACGAGGTCCCAGCCGATGCTGGTGCGCCGGATGATCGGCTACGTCCCGCAGTTGCTGTCCGCGGACGGGACGCTGACCGGCCGGGAGAACGTCCTGCTGTTCGCACGGCTGTTCGATGTCCCGCGCAAGGAGCGCCCGGAGCGGGCCGACGCCGCGCTCGTGGCCATGGGGCTGGAAGAGGCAGCGCAGCGTCAGGCGTCCACGTACTCCGGCGGCATGATCCGCCGCCTGGAACTGGCCCAGGCGCTCGTCAACGCGCCCCGGCTGCTGGTCCTGGACGAGCCGACCGTGGGGCTGGACCCGATCGCCCGCACGGACGTGTGGGAGTACATCACCAAGCTCCGTGACGAGCATCACATGACGGTGCTGATGACGACGCACTACATGGACGAGGCGGACACCTACTGCGACCGGCTGGCGCTCATGCACCGCGGGCACATCCGCGCGTCCGGCAGCCCGGCCGACCTCAAGGCGGGGCTCGGCGACGACGTAACCCTGGACGACGTGTTCCGCCACTACACCGGCGGGACGCTGGACGACGACACGGAGAAGGGAGGCATCCGCAATGTACGCCGATCCCGCAGCACCGCCCGCCGCCTCGGCTGACCGCCCCGCCGCCATATCCGCCGCGGGGATGTTCACCCTGCGGAAGCTGGCCAGCCGGATCGTGACGCTGTGCTGGGTCGAGACCTGCAAGATCCGCCACGACCGCAGCGAGCTGTACACCCGGGCCATCCAGCCCATCCTGTGGCTGCTCATCTACGGCGAGACGTTCACCAAGATCCACGCCATTCCCACCCCGCCTGGCGTCTCCTACCTGGCCTACCTGGCCCCGGGCATCATCGGGCAGTCGGCCCTGTTCGTCGCGATCTTCTACGGCATCCAGATCATCTGGGAGCGGGACGCCGGCGTGCTCACCAAGCTGATGGTGACGCCCACCCCGCGGGCCGCCCTGATCAGCGGGAAGGCATTCGCGGCCGGCGTCCGGTCGGTGATCCAGGCGGCCGTGGTCGTGGTGCTGGCCGCCATCCTCGGCGTAGCGCTCACGGGCAACCCCCTGAAGCTGATCGCCACCGCGGTCGTCGTCGTGCTCGGCTCGGCGTTCTTCTCCTGCCTGTCGATGACGATCGCGGGCCTGGCGCTGCAGCGTGAGCGGCTGATGGGCATCGGCCAAGCCATCACCATGCCGCTGTTCTTCAGCTCAAGCGCGCTCTACCCGGTCAGGGTCATGCCCGGCTGGCTGCAGGCACTCACCAAGGCCAACCCGCTCTCCTACGAGGTCGACGCCCTGCGCGGCCTGCTGATCGGCACCCCGGCGAACATGGGCCTCGACGTGATTGTCCTCGTCGCCGCCACGGTGGCCGGAATCAGCGCGGCAGCCCTCCTCCTCCCCCGCCTAGCCAAGGGCTAACGGGGCTTCGCCCCAGGCCGACGAGGCATGCCGGTGACTGGCTGAGGTGGGCGAAAGAACCCCGGCCAGCGACGAAACGGCAACGAGTACGCCAAGCGGCAGGCCGTCAAGGCCGGCGGGGTCATCCCGGCACGACAGTACGAAGAACCACACGAACGCGGAAGACACGGATGATTTAGTCTATCTGTCCTAGACTTATTTCGTCTAGGAGCACTAGACTATACTTGTGAAACGCAGGGACGTTATCAAGAAGAACGCAGGGACGTTATCAAGAAGATCGAGAAGGCTGCGAAGCGGCAGGGAACGGTGTGGGCGGTGCACAAGGAGGGCGCCAACCATACGATCTACCTGCTCGGCGGGAAGAGGATCCCGGTGGAGCGGCACGCGGAGATTGATGACCTCCTCGCCGAGAAGATCTTCAAGGAGTGCGAGGAAGTTCTGGGCTGAAGATGGTGGCGGTAATGCGGGTCTACCGTGTCGAGGTGGAACGCGGGCAGTCGGGGCGCTGGTGGGTGCTCAGCGTTCCGGAGGTACCGGGCGCGCATTCGCAGGCGCGCCGGCTTGAGCAGGCGGGGGACGTCGCCCGTGACCTGATCGCCCTGATGACCGACGAGGCACCGGACTCCTTCGAGCTAGATGTGCACCTGAAGATCCCGGAAGATATCCGCCGGGAGCTAGACCAGTCAGCGGCACTGCGTGAGGAGGCCACGCGCGCCCAGGCCGAGGCGGCCCGTCTGTCGCGTGACGCGGCGCGGCGCCTGCATGACCAGGGCCTGCCGCTCCGTGATGTCGGCGAGGTACTTGGGGTGTCGTTTCAGCGTGCCAAGCAGCTCGTGGACGAGGCGGAGAACCCTCGCGAGCACGTAGTGAGTACCGATCCTGCATAACGGCACGTCGGCCGCGCCTGGTCCGCTGATCCCGGAAATGGAGAAGACTGGCGAGTGACTGGGCGGGAGGTTGTCCCCCCGGGCCAGCATCGAGCGCAGCCGACGTCATCGTCCAGGAGGACGATGAGCATTGCTTTAGGCGGCGGCGCCGCATACCCACGCGCACGCGGACGGGGGCACCGCGTGGCGGGCTAACTTCGCGCGGACGGGGGCACCGCGCGGCGCGGCGCCGCCGCATGGCGTCACAATACAAGCCAGAGCATACGCATTCAAGTCATGACATCAAGTGATGTGTCACCAGGCCGGGGGATGTCAGCGAGCCGGGCGCCGCCGGCGGCGCCCGGCTCGTCCGCGGCTCCGCTCCAGTCCAGGCAGACAGCGATGGCGTCGTCGGTGAGCTCGGCGCCCTCGTGGTGCACGAGCAGGTCGCTGATCAGGAACCGCACGGTCTCGTTCGGGCTCTGAAGACGGGCGCTGCGCAATGCGGCGCTCAGCGGCACCTGGCCGTAGACGCGCCCGGACGGCCCGCGGGCGGCGTAGACGCCATCGCTGAGGATGACGAACCGGTCCCCGGGAACGAGGGTGAACCGCTGGGCCCGGTATCGCGTGTCGCTGAACATGCCGATCGGCATCTGCTCGTCGAACTTGAAAGGCTCCATCTCGCCGTGGCGAATGCGGAGCATGCGGGGTGACCCCGCATCGATGACCTCGGCTTCCCCGGTCGACAGGGTGATACGCATGAGCAGCGTCGGGGAGTAGATCTCACCGCCATGCCGTGAGTAGACGATCCCGCTGGCCAGCTCGGCGGATTCGGCGGGCCCGGCCCCTGACCGCCGGGCGTTGCGGAGGGAGTTCACCGTCAGCTGCGTGAGCAGGGCGGCCCCGAGGCCGCTTCCCATCCCGTTGGATACCGAGAGGGTGAGGTAATCAGGCGAGATCACCCAGTCGAAGTTGTCTCCCGAGACCGCATAGGCCGGCTCCAGCTGGCCGGCGAGGCGGAACTCAGCCGATTCGCAGGTGCGGCCGGGCAGCAGCTCCCATTGCATCTCCGCGGCCACGGTAAGACGTTTGCGCCGCCGGACTTCGCGGTAGATGTCGGTCGCTGTGTCGGCAATCCGCAGCGCCCGCGCGAGAGTGTCGGCGACCCCCTCCAGGTCATCCTGGCTGACCTCAGGCTCCTGCGGCAGCCGGACCGTGAGAACGCCGAGGCGCTCGCCGTGCACGCTCAGCGGGAGGAACAGGTGCTCCTGATCGGGGACGGAACGGCCGGACGCGAATGCGCGTCCGGCGGGGTGCGAATCCACCGGAATGGGAGTTCCCCCGGCACCGCCGCCGAAGGGGACGAGATGTGACTGGTGATAGTCGATGAGCAGAACCTCAGCGCCCTCCACCCCCAGCCATTCGCCGATGGCCCCGAGTGCGGTTCCGACGAGGCTTGCCGGGCGCGCGCGCCAAACTGACCGCTCGACGTCGGCGCGGTTCTCATGCATGGTGTATCACGTAAGTCCCCCTAGCGCTGGCCGCAGCGAACGGGACGTCCGGCGGCCACGACGTGACAGGATGGTAAGTGCCTTGCGGCACGACGATGTGCGAGAGTGGATACATGGCCTCACATCGGGCTGAGCCCACGCCGTCGCGGCGGGCCGCCGCCGAGGTAGAGGCGGCAGCTGAAGCCCTTGTCGGTATATGGGCTCATGTCGCGGAGTCTCTCGACGTGCGGATCTCGCCGACACAATTGCGCGCGCTCACGGCAGTGGGCCATTACGGTGAGCTTAACCTGAGCCAGCTCGCGGAGGCCCTTGGCGCCCTGCCCTCCTCCGCCAGCCGCCTGTGTGACCGGCTGGAGGCGGCGGGCATGCTGACCCGCGATACGGGCCGCGCCAGCAGGCGTGCCGTCTGCCTCCGCCTGACCGCCGAGGGCGAGGCGCTGCTTGAGCAGGCGCGCCGGAGCAGGCGGGAGCAGATCGAGCACATCCTCGACGCGATGCCGCCGGCCAGGCGCGCCCAGCTTGCCGAGGGACTCGCGGCGTTCCAGCGCGCCGCGGAACCACATGCCCTCGGTACCGGGGCGGATGGCTCGCAGAGGCGACCGGGTATCCCTTTCTCGATATCCGCGTGAGGCGTGGCGGGACCGGGCGCGGCGGTCACTAGTGCACCTGCCTGTCGTCCTCGCGGCTGCTGTCGCTCAGCATGACCTCGCACACGCTTTCGCCCGCACATGCATAGTGGCCGGCGCCCGCCGCCTAAGCTGATCCGGAAGCCGTTCCCCACCGACGAGGACCTTGCCACGATGCCCGAATTCGGCTACACGGAACTACTGCCCCTCGGCGAAGATGACACTCCGTACCGGCTGCTGAGCACGGAAGGCGTCACCACCCGGCAATCGTTCGGCAGAACTTTCACAGACATTGAGCCGCAGGTCCTCACCCAGCTCACCGGCGCGGCGATGCACGACATCGCCCACCTGCTCCGTCCCGCGCACCTCAGCCAGCTACGGTCCATCCTCGGCGATCCCGAGGCCAGCCCCAACGACCGCTACGTGGCCCGCGACCTGCTGAAGAACGCGTGCGTCGCCGCGGGCGGCGTGCTGCCGATGTGCCAGGACACCGGGACCGCCATCGTCATGGGCAAGCGCGGCCAGCACGTGCTGACCGACGGGCACGACGAGGACCACATCGCACGCGGCGTATATGACGCATATACCTCGTTCAACCTCCGATACTCACAAATGGCGCCGTTGACTATGTGGGACGAGCGCAACACGGGAAGTAATCTCCCGGCCCAGATCGAGATCTACGCGACCGGCGGCGGCGAGTACAAGTTCCTGTTCATGGCCAAGGGCGGCGGGTCGGCGAACAAGTCGTTCCTGTACCAGCAGACCAAGGCGGTGCTGAACCCGAACCGGATGCTCGCGTTCCTTGAGGAGAAGATCGCCTCACTCGGCACGGCCGCGTGCCCGCCCTACCACCTCGCCATCGTGGTGGGCGGCACCAGCGCCGAGTACGCCCTCAAGACGGCCAAGTACGCGTCCGCGCGCTACCTGGACAGCCTGCCGAAGGAAGGATCACCGTCCGGGCACGGCTTCCGCGATCTGGAACTGGAGCAGCAGGTTCTCGAGATCACCCGGCGGATCGGCATCGGCGCGCAGTTCGGCGGCAAGTACTTCTGCCACGACGCCCGCGTCATCCGGCTGCCGCGGCACGGCGCGTCCCTCCCGATCGCGATCGCGGTGTCCTGCTCGGCAGACCGGCAGGCACTCGGCAAGGTCACGCCGGACGGGGTGTTCCTCGAGCAGCTCGAGACCGACCCGGCCCAGTACCTGCCCGACCCCACAGAGGCGGACGCCGACGCCGACGCCGGGGTGGTCCGGGTCGACCTGAACCAGCCGATGGACCAGATCCGGGCCGAGCTGTCGAAGTACCCGATCCGGACCCGGCTGTCGCTGTCCGGGCCGCTCGTCGTCGCCCGTGACATTGCTCACGCCAAGATCGCCGAGCGGCTCGACGCGGGCGAGCCGATGCCCGCTTACCTGCGGGACCACGCCGTCTACTATGCGGGGCCGGCCAAGACGCCGGAAGGGTACGCGTCCGGCTCGTTCGGGCCGACGACCGCGGGCCGGATGGACTCCTACGTGGAGCGATTCCAGGCAGCGGGCGGGTCCTACGTGATGCTCGCCAAGGGCAACCGGTCACCGGCGGTGACGCAGGCGTGCCAGCGGCACGGCGGGTTCTACCTTGGCTCCATTGGCGGCGCCGCGGCCAGGCTGGCACAGGACTGCATCACCCGTGTCGAGGTGCTCGAATACCCCGAGCTCGGCATGGAAGCGGTCTGGAAGATCGAGGTCCGCGACTTCCCCGCGTTCATCATCATCGACGACAAGGGCAACGACTTCTTCGCGGATCCTTCCGGCCCGGCGCTGACGATCAGCACCCGGCCGCCCAGCTGAGCCCACGCGCCCCGGCTCGGCCGCGGTGGCATTCCGCGCTGGCGTGAAGGAAACACGTACGGAACTCTCAGCCCTAACAGAGGGATCTCGGAGCCAATCCCGTGTATGGTCCCGGCTATGCACGCTATGGCGGGCACGGGGCGCGTCATCGCCGGGCGCTACCGTCTCAAAGATCCCATCGGACGGGGCGCCATGGGCACGGTGTGGCGCGCGTGGGACGAAATCCTCGACCGCGAGGTGGCGGTCAAGGAATTGCGCATACGGGACGGCCTGACCGCGGACGAACGCGCCAAGGCATACCAGCGGACCCATCGTGAGGCCAGGACCGCGGCACGGCTCAGCCACCCGGGCGTCGTCACCGTCTTCGACGTGGCCGAGGATGACGGGCGCCCGTGGATCGTCATGGAGCTCGTCGAGGCATGCTCGCTGGACCAGATCATCTCCCGCGACGGCCCGCTGCCGCCGCAGCGGGCGGCGGAAGTCGGCCGCCAGCTGCTGGCCGCGCTCGCCGCCGCCCACGCCGCCGGGGTGCTGCATCGTGACGTGAAGCCGAGCAACGTGCTGCTTGCCGTGGGCGACCGGGCCGTGCTCACCGATTTCGGCATCGCGACCTTCGAGGGAGACCCCGGGCTGACGCAGACTGGCATGGTCATGGGATCGCCCGGTTTCACGGCACCGGAGCGGATCCGGGGGGATCCCGCCACGCCAGCATCGGACCTGTGGTCGCTGGGCGCGACGCTCTATGCGGCGGTCGAGGGGCATGGGCCGTTCGACCGGCTGGGCGGGCCGATCACGACGATGTCGGCCATCATCAACGAGGATCCGCCGTCCGCGCCGTCGGCAGCCGCGCTTGCCCCCGTCATCGATGCCCTGCTGCGCCGGAATCCCGCGGATCGGCCGGGCGCCGCGACCGCCGCCCGGATGCTCGGCGCCGCCGTGGCGCCCGCGGACCCCGCCGGTCCGG
>DASQVO010000411.1:0-8626 GCA_035640715.1 Streptosporangiaceae bacterium | reverse complement strand
GAGGAGCTGAAGCAACGGTACCTGCCGCCGGTGGCGCGGGGGGAGGCGATGTTCTCCTATGCGCTGTCCGAGCCGGAGGCGGGCTCCGACGCCGCGGCGATGCGGACGCGTGCCGTGCGTGACGGCGATCAGTATGTGCTGAACGGGGTCAAGCGCTGGATCACCAATGCCGGGGTGTCGAAGTACTACACGGTGATGGCGGTGACCGACCCGGCCAGCGGAGCCAGCGGCATCTCCGCGTTCGTCGTGGAGTCCGGTGACCCCGGGTTCTCGTTCGGCGCGCCCGAGCACAAGCTTGGCATCAAGGGCTCGCCCACCCGAGAGCTCTACTTCGACAACTGCGCCATCCCCGCGGACCGGCTGATCGGGGAGGAGGGCGCGGGATTCAGGATCGCGCTGCGCACCCTCGACCATACCCGCATCACGATCGCGGCACAGGCGCTCGGCATCGCGCAGGGCGCCCTTGACTACGCGACGGGGTACGTCAAGGAGCGCAAGCAGTTCGGCCAGGCGATCGCTGAGTTCCAGGGCGTGCAGTTCATGCTCGCCGACATGGCGATGCAGGTCGAGGCGGCGCGGCAGCTCACCTACGCCGCGGCGGCGAAGTCCGAGCGTGTCATGGAAGGCGGCACCGAGGCGGACCTGACGTTCTTCTCCTCGGCGTGCAAGTGCTTCGCTTCGGACGTGGCCATGAAGGTCACCACCGACGCGGTCCAGCTGCTCGGCGGATACGGATACGTCAGCGACTACCCGGTGGAGCGCATGATGCGCGACGCCAAGATTACCCAGATCTACGAGGGCACCAACCAGATCCAGCGCATGGTGATGGCCCGGCAGCTACTGAAGGGTTGATTTCGGGGCGCTGGCCTGCAGTTTCTCGGATGGGTTGCGCGTTGATCGGGCCATCTGGCTGGCGAGCCGGGCGGCCCGTTCTCGTGTCCCGATTGTCCGATTGGTGCCGGTTATTTCCCGTCGTTTCCGGACCCAGTCACCGAGGTATCCTGCTGGCTCGGCCACAAGAGCATAGAGGTTACCCACCAGATCTAGGCCTTGTCCCCTCCTCCTTCGACCGCGCCCGTACCGCCCTCGACAACGCCTACCAGGCCAGCCGCCGCTAGCCACCCTCCGGTGATGCTTGTAAACCTTGTCAGGTTGCTGGACCGTGTCCCCACCCCGGCACTCCGGGGTGGGGCAGTGGTGTCGTGGGCCGCGTGTCAGCGGCGGCGAAGGCATCCGACTGCCCGGGCTGTGGCAGTCCCGATGGCGGCGTTGATCTCGTGCTCGTTGTCCCACGGCCGGTCCGCGCGGGTGAAGACGGCGGCAGCATAGCGCTGTCCGTCCGGCATCGTGATAACGCCGATCTCGTTGCGGATCACGCCGAGGAGGCTGCCGCTCTTGGCGGCGATCTGGATGCCGCTGCGCGGGAAGCCCAGTGCCAGCCGCTGCCGGGTGACCTGGCGGCTCATCATCTGCCGCACCTGGGAGCAGGCTGCTGCCGGGCCTGTGGCGGACCGGGCGGGCACGGCGCCGGCTAGGCCGCTGGCATTCGGTCCCGGTGTGGTGCCAGCGCTGCATGGTGGTCGGCGCCGTCACGGGGCTGGGGATCGGCATGCACGAGTGCGGCGGCCAGGCGCGGCAGCGCGTGCAGGAGATCATGTTCGGCGCTGACCGCCACCTGGTGAGCCTCGATCACGCTGGCACCGGCATCGACGATGACCTCGCATTCGGCACGGAGCTGATGGCCGATCCACCGCATCCGGACCTGGCCCACTCCCAGCACGCCGGGCGTGGCGCGCAAGGTCTGCTCGGCCTGGCCGACCAGGGCGGGGTCGACGGCGTCCATCAGGCGCCGGTAGATCTCCCGCGCGGCCTGGCGGAGGACGGCCAGGACGGCCACGGTGATGAGCAGGCCGACGACCGGGTCGGCCCAGGCCCAGCCCAGCGCGGCCCCGCCGACGCCGAGGAGGACCGCCAGGGAGGTGAACCCGTCGGTGCGTGCATGCAGGCCATCGGCTACCAGCGCCGCCGAGCCGATCCTGCGGCCGACACCGATGCGGTACCGGGCGACCAGCTCGTTGCCCGCGAACCCGATCACCGCGGCAATGGCCACCGCCATCGGGCTGGATACCGGGCGCGGGTGCGCCAGCCGGCTCGCCGCCGCATAGGCCGCCAGCGCTGAGGACACCGCGATGACGAGCACGACCACCACCCCGGCCAGGTCCTCCGCCCGCCCGTAGCCGTAGGTGTAGCGGCGGGTTGACGGCCGCCTGCCCGCGATGAATGCGATTCCCAGCGGCACCGCGGTAAGCGCGTCGGCAGCGTTGTGCAGCGTGTCGCCCAGCAGCGCTACCGAACCCGAGATCGCCACCACGCCAGCCTGGATCAGCGCCGAGGCGCCCAGCACCGACAAGGAGATCCATAGCGCGCGCATACCCTCGGCGCTGGCCTCCATGGCCGCGTCCACCTTGTCGGCAGCCTCGTGGGAATGCGGTCGCAAGACATGCCGGATACGGCTCATCATTCCCTGCTTGCGGGCATGGCTATGGTCACTTCCGTGGCCGTGGCCGTGGCCGTGGCCGTGGCCGTGGCCGCTCGGGTCATGATGCGGCTGGCTCATGGTTCCCAGGCTGCCTGAAAAGGCCGGTTGCAGCACATCGACAACAGCGACCCGATCGCGACTGCAACAATGCCGCAGTATGCGCTATCCGCCCGCGAAAGGCTCAGCGGGGCGCCGTGGATCATGCCGCGGGGCCGGCTCATCCGCCAGATGCTGGGCGAGGCAGGTGAGGAGCTGCGCGAGCTCGGCGTGGTGTTCGGGGTCCCAGTCCTTCACGAGTTCGGCTAGGGCGTTGCGCCTGGCGGTGACCAGGCTGGTGGCGGCGGCTTCGCCGCGGCTGGTGAGGTGAACGGCCCCGGTCTGGGCCGCATCGGGTGCCGCACGCCGGGCCACGTCGGATGCCGCGCCCGGGACCGCATCGGGCGGTGCGTCTAGCGCCGGGCCCAGGGCGGAGACCGCGTCCGTACGGGCGCCGTTGGCGGTGACCAGGCCCCGCTCGGCCAGCGCGCCCACGAGCCGCTGGATCGTGGCGGCCGGCACGTGCAGCCGACGGGCCCACGCGTCGAGGTCATCGTCTGGGTGGTCGTGGATGCGGAGCAGCATCCAGCAGCTAACCGGGTCGAGGTCGAGCCCGGCACGGGCGGTCAGACGCTGGTAGGCGTGCTCACGGGCCTGCCCGCTGGCCAGGACGCTGAGAGCCCGGCCGATCTCATCCAGCGAGGTGTGGGTGGACGGCATGGCCGTGGGGGCCAACGTGTCCGCAGGGTTGGTCGCGGTGCTGGTCCGGCGCAGCGGAACCTCCTTGAGCAGCCAGCTCAGGGCGAATGCCGCCGCGGAAATGGGCGTGGCGACGAGAAAGACCGTGTGCAGGGAGGCGGCGTAGGCCTGGATGAAGCCGGTGTGGACTGCAGGTGGCAGCTTGGCCAGGGCCGCGGGGCTCGCCCCGGCCGATGCGTTGAACCCGGCCGGGACGGGCGTGCCGGCCAGGTACCGGGCCAGGTTGCCGGTGAGCTGGCTGCTGAAGATGGCGCCGAAGACAGCGGTGCCGAACGATCCGCCGATGGAGCGGAAGAATGTGGCGCCGGACGTGGCGGCGCCGAGATCGCTGTAGGGCACCACGTTCTGCACGGCGATGACCAGCACCTGCATCACGGCGCCGATCCCGACCCCGAGGACGAACATGTACACGGACCTGGCCAGGGTTCCGGTGCCGACGCCGAGATGGGACAGCAGGTACATGCCCACGGTCATGATCGCGGTTCCGGCGATGGGGAAGATCTTGTAGCGGCCCCACCGGCTGATGAGCATGCCGGAGACTGTCGAGGTCAGCAGCAGGCCCGCCATCAGCGGCAGCAGCTGGAGACCTGAGCCGGTCGGGCTGGTGCCCTTGACGACCTGCATGTACTGCGGGAGATAGGTGATCGCGCCGAACATGGCGA
Source organism: Streptosporangiaceae bacterium (assembly GCA_035640715.1). GTDB lineage: Bacteria > Actinomycetota > Actinomycetes > Streptosporangiales > Streptosporangiaceae > DASQVO01. The sequence continues at coordinate 4,630 of DASQVO010000411.1, read as the reverse complement.
AGCCGACGACGAAGCCGATGGCACTGCTGACCGTGAACACCCGGTAGGTGAACAGCCGCAACGGCAGCACGGGCTCGGGGGCGCGGCGCTCAGCCACGATGAACGCGGCCACCAGGACGGCGCTGGCGACGGCCAGGACGATGATCGGTGCCGAGCCCCAGCTGTAGGTGGTACCGCCCAGGGTGGTCATCAGGACTAGGGCCGTGGCAGCGCCGGCCACCAGGACGGTGCCCAGGTAATCGATGACGTGGCGGACCCGGTTTGACGTGGCCGGCAGGACCACCGTGGTCACGATCAGAGCGACCGCGCCCACCGGCAGGTTGATGTAGAACACCCACCGCCACGACAGGTTGTCGACGAAGAAGCCCCCGATCAGTGGGCCTATCACGCTGGTCACGCCGAAGACGGCGCCGAAGATCCCCTGGTATTTGCCCCGGTCGCGGGGCGCGACGACATCACCGACGATCGTCTGGGCGCCGATCATGAGACCGCCGCCGCCGATGCCCTGCAGCGCCCGGAAGACGATCAGTTCCAGCATTGTGGTGCTCAGCCCGGACAGGGCGGAGCCGGCTATGAAAATGACGATCGAGGCCTGGAAGAAGATCTTGCGGCCGTACAGGTCGCCGAGCTTCCCCCACAACGGCGTCGAGGCGGTGGAGGCCAGGAGGTAGGCGGTCACCACCCACGACAGGTGGGAGAGGCCGTGCAGGTCGCCGGCGATCGTCGGCAGTGCGGTGGCCACGATGGTCTGGTCCAGCGCGGCGAGCAGCATTCCGAGCAGCAAGGCCCCGATGATCACCAGCAGCCGGCGCTGGCCGATGACCGGCGAGCCGGATTCAGCCTGGTTAATAGTCACGGCATTCCTCCGTCCGTGGCTTCAGCTCCGCTACCCAGCCATTCTGACCTGCACTAACACCCGGTTCACGAGAGCTAACGCCCGATCCGCCAAGAAATGAGGGAGCCGATTCGGGAGCGACCTACCGGGTTCAATACCTGAGGATCCAGGCCCCCAAACCCACGGCCGAGCTAGACAGGGATCTCCTCTCCGGTCGCGCCCGCCGGGCCACCGGGACCACCTATTCCTGGATCCGGACAGCCGCGGAGGCCACAGTCATCGCAATTGGTAACTATAACGATACAATCTGCAAGAACGTGACATGTATCACGAACGGTACGGCCGCCTGCCTGGGGCAATTTCTGCGAATCGGTTGCGGACCCCACCCTCTTTTCTGGCAGGCTAGATCGGCAGTGGCGATTGCACCTTACAGCTAGGCCTGATGCGGCCATGGCGCATGCATCCTGTGCTATTGGCAAACGCCAGGCATGTGAGGTGGGCGGCCGGAGAATCGCTGCCCTGCGCCGCAGCGGTCGATGCGCCGGACAACTCGTCCGGCGTGTTTGCGGACGAAAGGATTGCCTTGTCACGACACCGGACAGGGGCTCGGAGTTCGCGGCGGAAGGGCAGTTTCCTGCGTCGCAACGGGGTCATTCTTCCGGTAGCCGTCGTCGCGGCAATCGCGGTCGCAGCTGTTTCGGTGGCGGCGTGGGTGATGGGTCCGTCGGCGTCCGGCGCATCAGGCGCCGCTGCCGCCATGGAGGCAATTCCCAATAGCCATACGGTCGCGCTGCTCGAACAAGAACGCCAGCAGATGATCGCCATGAGTGAGGCGTCCCGCACGCTGACCGTCGTGGCACGGCCCAAGCTGACATCGCCCCAGTCAGCTGCGTCATCGTCGTCGGGCGGATCGTCGTCGGGCGGATCGTCGTCCTCCGGCACCTCGTCGTCCGGCGGCACCTCGGGCTCCAGCGCCGGGACGACCGTGCCGGTGGTGGTGGCGGCGGCGCCGGCGCCGGGAACGGCCAAATCGATCGCCTATAGCATGATGTCCAGTTTCGGCTTCCCGACGTCGGAATTCGGGTGCCTGGATGCTTTGTGGACGCGGGAAAGCGGCTGGATCTACGACGCGGAGAACGCAAGCGGCGCATACGGCATACCACAGTCCCTTCCCGGATCCAAGATGGCAAGCGCAGGCGCTGACTGGCAGACCAATCCGTCTACGCAGATTAAATGGGGCCTGGGCTATATACAGCAGGTATACGGGAATCCCTGTGCGGCATGGAATTTCGAGTTGGCGAACGGTTATTACTAACCAGCAAGTTTTCCCGGTCGCCATGCTGCGCCAACTGGCCAGTATAGCCTCTTCGGCGGAATTCCGGGCACGATTCAGCACTATGTAATTAAGCCGTTATATGACGTTTAGTGATCATCTTGTTACATTTTGCGGAAGAGCCGGTGAAGGCGGCTTGCCGTGAGCGCTGTTCACCGGTTGGCTAGCGGCCGCGAACGTTGAACAAGACACAATGTCCAGCTTGCTCTGAGCTTACACTCAGCTTTCTCTCAGACTTCAGTGTGATCTGCATCGCAGAATGGCGGCATTTGCCTGCCCGCGATCGCTTCCGTCCGCTGGCATGATGACGCATGTCAGGCACTTGTGCCGACCGCAGTGCTAGCGAGCCGCTATGTGCGTGTGATCCATATCACATAAAATTCAGCTCTTGTTTTCTTGCCAGATCCGGCATGGTGGTTGCTCGTCAGCGTCCCGCTCGTGTGATGGCCGCCAGACGCGGCCTTGGCGCCCTGACCCGCGTCACGTCCACGAGCCGATGCCGGCCCGCCGAACGTGCGGCGGAGAGGCATCAGGGGTGAAGGAAGTCGCGTGCCGCGTGATTCATCAGCGCGCCGCGACCAACCGAAGGGTCATCTTGTCACGGGACCGGATCATTACCCGGAAGCGGAACAAGCTCACCATCATCGCGGTTGCCGGCGCTCTGAGCATGGCGACCGCAGGATCGGCAGCCGCGACTGTCTGGCCGGCGGCCCGATCCGCAGACACGGCGTTCACGAGGGTCACCATCCCGGCAGCGAGGGCGGCAAGTCAGCTCCGCGCGCAGAAGAGGTACCTCAGCCAGCAGGCCATGGCTATTGCGAGTCCTCAGGCCGTGACGGTGATGCTGGTGCGGCAGGCAGAGGCGGCCAGGGATGCCGCCGCGGTGAAGGCGGCCAGGAAGGCCGCCGCGGTGAAGACGGCCAGGAAGGCCGCCGCGAAGGCGGCCCAGCAAAAGACGGCACCCAGGCCCGCGGCTGTGCAGGCAGCCGCCCGGCTAACCGCAGCGCAGCGGGCCGCAGCTCAGCAGGCGGCCAGCCGTCAGGCGGTAACCACGGTGCCGACGGTACCCAGCTCGCCGCGGAACATCGCGGTGGCCATGCTGGCCACGTTCGGATGGTCCTCTAACCAGTTCTCTTGCCTGCAGCCATTGTGGGCGGCCGAGAGCGGCTGGAGAGTGAACGCGAGCAACCCGAACACCGGAGCGTACGGCATTCCGCAGGCGCTGCCGGGGTCGAAGATGGCAAGCGCGGGGGCGGACTGGCAGTCCGACGCGGCCACCCAGATCAGATGGGGCCTTGGCTACATCAAGGGCAGCTACGGATCCCCGTGTGCCGCCTGGGGCCACCAGAGGTCCACTGGCTGGTACTAGGCGATCGGTGCCGGCCATGGCGTGCGGCGGCCGGCCTGGCCGCCGCACGCCATGCAGGCCGCGGGATGACAGGGCGACGTTCCAGCCGTCAGGTTTCCGGCCGGAACGTGCGTATCTCCTTGCTGAAATCGCCGAGGCTCCGGCTCCAGGCCCGCTCCGGCGCCGACAGGTACAGGGCGTATGACTGCGAACCGTCGGGCGTCTGCGCGATGTACATCAGGTCAAGCGCGTGGACCCGGCCCAGTCGCGGATCCTGCCAGGTGAATTCCCACGCCGCCGCATTCGTCCCCCGCACGTTCACTGCCCGGATGCCAAGCCCGCGGTAGCCGGGAAACCTGCCCAGATGCTGAGTCCGTGCCGCCAGCCAGCGCGCCTCCCTCAGCATGTTGGCGTAGGTGTGCGGGGTCAGGTCGACGTCGAGGTACCGGCTGCCGCCCGGCGCCTCGAAGTATGTGGCGGTACGGGTGGCGGCTCCCCGGTTGGAGACGATCCATCCGTCCGGCACGGCGACGGTGAAGCCCGCCGTCGTGTCGGCCGCAGCGGCGGGCACGGTGTACCAGCGGAAACCCCGCGGGAGCGGCCCGGCGCTGGACGGTGCGGCCGCCGCGATGAGCGGCCCGGCGGCTGAGCTCTGGCCTGGCGTGCTCGTGGCCTGGGCGCGATGGTTGCCGCGCAACGCTACGACGGCGACCGCGGCCGCGATCAGGAGGACGAATATCCCGGCCAGGACGAGGACACGGTGATCCGTCGCCAGGCGCTTGCCCGGCCATCCCGCCGGCGCACCGGCCACACGCTCCGCAAGGGGCCTCGTGCCGCTGGACAGCTCACCGGGGGCCTGTGGCTCCGCGAAGAACTCGGCAGGCGTTGGCGGCCGGCTGGCCGGTTTCCCATCGGTAGGCGGCGGGAGGCGGTCCGGCGCCAGTTCCGCGGGCTCCTGGCGGTCCGCTGGCAGCTCCGCCGGCACCGTGCGGTCCAGGTGCGCGGGCAGGTCCACCGATGTGGGCGTGGCTGTGAGCGCCTGCTGGCGGGCCTGCGGCCGGCGCGGCGGCGCCGGCACGATCGCGGGGCCGTCCTGGGCGGCCACGGCCATGCC
>DASQVO010000410.1:0-3514 GCA_035640715.1 Streptosporangiaceae bacterium | reverse complement strand
CGCGGGCGGAACTGGACGCTGATCCGCGGCCCGGTCGCACGCGCCGTCTTCGGTACGGCGTGCTCCCAGGTCCGCTGGCAGCTGCCGCCCATCACGATCAGGTCACCGTGGCCGAGTTCGTAGCGCAGCGTGGGGCCGCCGCCGCGTGGCCGCAGCAGCAGTGCCCGCGGCGCGCCCAGGCTCGCGATCGCGACCATCGTGTCCTGCGTGCTGCCGCGCCCGATGGTGTCGCCGTGCCAGGCCACACTGTCCCGTCCATCCCGGTACAGGCACAGGCCGGCGGTGACGAACGGCTCGCCCAGCTCGGTGGCGTAGTGCGCGCTGAGCACCGCCCTGGCCTCTTCCAGCGCCGGATCGGGGAGCGGCTGCCCCTCGGCGTAGAAGCACAGCAGCCTCGGGACGTCGACCACCCGGTCATACATATGCCGTCTTTCCGCACGCCACGGCACGTCATCGACCAGCCGGCCGAACAGCTCGGCCGAGCCGGTCAGCCAGCCCGGCCGGACGTCCACCCAGGCGCCGTGGGCCAGCGGCGTGCGCTGGACCGCCGGCCCGAGCGGCCCGGGATGCGCTTCGTCGGCCAGGTCAAGCAGCGAACCCTGGAAGGAAGCCGTCATGCGTTCAGGATAAACCTGTCTTCAAATACGTGTTCGACGTGAGTTGGCGACGCCGCCGGTATCACCGACCATGGTGGACGGGTCGACGATCCGGTCGAAGTCTGCTGCGCTGATGTACCCGGTGGCCAGCGCGGCCTCGCGCAAGGTGGTGCCCTCGTCGTTGGCCTTATGCGCGATGGCCGAGGCCTTGTCGTAGCCGATGACCGGGGACAGGGCGGTCACCAGCATGAGCGACCGGTTCACGTAGCTGTCGATCTGTTTCCGGTTGAGCTGGGTGCCTTCGATGCAGTACTCGCGGAGCTTGGTGCACGCGTCGCCGAGGATGGTAGCCGAGTGCAGGAAGTTGTTGATGATGATCGGGCGCATCGCGTTGAGCTCGAAGTTGCCCTGGGAGGCGGCGAACGCGATGGCGCCATCCTCGGACAGCACCTGGATGCAGACCATGACCATGGCCTCGCATTGCGTGGGATTCACCTTGCCCGGCATGATCGAGCTGCCCGGCTCGTTTTCCGGCAGGATCAGCTCGCCGAGCCCGCACCGGGGCCCGGAGGCCAGCCACCGGATGTCGTTCGCGATCTTCATCAGCGGCACGGCCAGGGCACGCAGCCCGGCCGATGCCCCGGCCATCGCGTCCAGGCCGCCCTGGGCCGCGAACTTATTTTCCGCCGTGCGGAACGGGCGCCCGGTGGCAGTGGCGATCTCCGCCGCGACAGCCTCGTCGAATCCGGGCGGCGCGTTCAGGCCGGTGCCGACGGCGGTGCCGCCGACGGCCAGCTCATACAGGCCCTCGGCGGAAGCCGTCACCCGGTCGATGGCCTGGGTGAGCTGGTGGGCGTACCCGGACCATTCCTGGCCGACGGTCAGCGGGACTGCGTCTTCGAGGTGGGTCCGGCCGATCTTGACCACATCCCGCCAGTCGCGGGCCTTATCCGCGATCGCCCGCTGCAGGCGCTGGACGGCGGGCAGCAGGTGGTCATGAATCTCGCGGACCGCGGCGATGTGCATGGCGGTGGGGAACGTGTCGTTGGAGGACTGGCCCATGTTGACGTGGTCGTTGGGATGCACCGGGCTCTTGCTGCCCAGCTTCCCGCTGGCCAGCTGGATGGCCCGGTTGCTGATCACCTCGTTGACGTTCATGTTGGACTGGGTCCCGGACCCGGTCTGCCAGACATACAGCGGGAAATTCTCGTCAAGCTGGCCGCTGATCACCTCATCGCACACCCGGGCGATCAGATCGGCCATCCAGCCGGGGAGCCGGCCGTCACGGCCGTTGACGATCGCGGCGGCCTTCTTCACATAGCCGTAGGCGTGGTAGACCGCCTTGGGCATCCGGTCATCACCGATCGAGAAGTGGATCAGGGACCGCTGCGTCTGCGCGCCCCAGTAGCGGTCAGCCGGGACCTCGATGGCGCCCATCGAGTCGGTCTCCCGCCTGGTCCCGGTCTCCGTCAGGCCGATCGGGATGTCCAGGATCTTCGGGCTTTGCTCCGCCGTCATCAGGCAGCTTCCTCCGGGTAGACAGGCTGCCACATGGCATCCTGGACGGCCTGGATCGGGTTGCCGACCTCCCTGGTGGCAACGCCGTCCGCCGCCGCGGCCCTGACAACGGCGAGGGCCGTGGTGGCCGAGGAGGCGCGGAGGTTCTCCACGTCCGGCACCAGCGAGGCTCCCGGCGCGGCGACGTCGACCTGGCTGGCGACCGCCTCGGCGGCGGCCAGGAGCATGCCCGCCGTCACCTTGGACGCACCGGAGACGATGGTGCCCAGGCCCAGCCCCGGGTACAGCAGCGCGTTGTTGGCCTGCCCGATCTGATAGGTCACGCCGTCGTAGTCGACGGGCGGGACCGGGATGCCGACCGCGACCAGGGCGCGTCCCTTGGACCAGGCGATGACGTCCGCTGGCATCGCCTCGATCCTGGAGGTCGGGTTGGAAATCGGGAAGATGATCGGCCGCTCAGTCCCGGCGGCCATGGCCTCGACAACCTCCTGGGTGAACGCGCCGTGCACGGTGGAGGTGCCGAGCAGGATCGTCGGCTTGACATGGCGGACCGTCTCCAGCAGCGAGATAGCCGTGCCGTCAGCGGCCCAGCCCTTGACCTCAGCCGGGTCACGGGCATACGGCTGCTGGTAGTCCCGCAGGTTCGGCAGGTCGCTGGTCAGCAGCCCCTGCTTGTCGATCAGCCACACCTGCGCGGTCGCCTGATCGGGGGACGCCCCATCCCGGATCATGGCGTCGCGGATCTGGTCGGCGATCCCCACCCCGGCGGTGCCGGCCCCGAACACCACGAGTTTCTGGTCCCGCATCGGCACGCCGCTCACCTTGACCGCCGACAGGGTGGCGGCCAGCGTGATCGCGCCGGTGCCCTGCATGTCGTCGTTGAAGATCCGGTAGGTGTCGCCGTATTTCTGCAGGATCCGCCGGGCGTTGCTGGGACCGAAGTCCTCGAAGTGCAGCAGCGCGTTCGGGAACAGCGACGACGCCGTCTCCAGGTACTTCTCGATGAACGCGTCGTAGGTGTCGCCGCGGACCCGGGCGTGCCGGTTGCCCAGGTACAGCGGGTCGTTCAGCAGCGTCTCGTTGTCGGTGCCCACATCGAGGGAGACCGGGATGACCCGGCGCGGATCGACGCCCGCGGCGGCGGTGTAGACGGCCAGCTTGCCGACGGCGATCTGGATGCCGCCCACGCCCCAGTCGCCGATGCCCAGGATCTCCTCGGCATCGCTGCACACGATCAGGTCGACGTCGCCCGGTCCGAGTTCCAGCGTGGCGAACGCCTTGGCGATGTCGTCCGGCTGGTCGATCGACAGGTAGATGCCCCGCGGGCGGCGGTACTCGTGCGAGTACTTCTCGATCGCCTCACCGACCGTGGGGTCGTAGACGATCGGCAGCAGCTCCTT
>DASQVO010000409.1:0-10293 GCA_035640715.1 Streptosporangiaceae bacterium | reverse complement strand
CCGATGGCCTGGGCCGCGTTGACGGTGTGGGCTTCGAGTGCGGTGGTGAGGTCGAGGGCCTGGTCAGCGGCCAGCGTGCCGGGATAGGCCGGGTCCGGGTTACGCCGGGTGATCATTGCTTCGATGCTGAGCCAGGGGTCTGGCATAGGCGATCCCGAGGGCCAGTCCGAGCCCGCGGCGATCAGTGCACCTGCCTGGTGCAGTTCACGCAGCGGCCAGATCCGTTCCATGTAGTGCTCCTGCACCTGCTGGGCGATGATCTGGTTCATCAGGTGCGGCAGCCACAGGAGCGGTGAGGCGTCCGCGACCACGCCGAGGTCGCGGAAACGTGGGATGTCGTCACGGTCGATGAACTCGGAGTGCGCGATGTGGAAGATCGTGCCGTAGCCGTGCCGTTTACGGATTTCCTCCACGCAGTCCAGCACCTGCCGGGCGGTGAGGTCCGCGGTCGCATGGGCCTTGACGTGCATTCCCCGTGCGACGGCCTGCTCAAACACCTCCATCAGGCTCGCGTGGGTGTAGTACGGCGTCCCGCGGAAACCGGGATCGTGCCCGGGGGAACCACTCGCCGGGGCCTGCGGATCGGCCTTGTACGGATGCAGGAAGGCCGATGTGCGGGTCATGGGCACACCGTCGAGGAGGAACTTGGCAAAGGTGGGCCGGACATGCTCAGTGGCCGCGGCGGAGGCCTGATCCGCGAGTTCGGGGAACACCGCGCCAGTGACCATGTAATGGATGTTGGGCATCGAGGCGACCAGCCACATGGTCAGCTCACCGGCCCGGTCCATAGCGCTGAAGGTCTCCAGCCAGGTCCCCATGGTGGCCGCGTCCTGGACCGCGGTGACGCCGAGGGAGTTCAGCAGCGACAGCGCGGTGCGGGCCGAATGCCGGTCGCGCCGTTCCAGGTCACGCATGTGCTCCCGGGCTCCCTGCTCGGCTCGCTGAGATGCCTGCTCCAAGATGACCCCGACCGGATCGCCGTGGCTGTCACGGACATAACGCCCGTCCGCCGGATCCGGCGTGGCAGCGCTGATACCGAGCAGTTCCATCGCCCGCGAGTTCGCCCAGCGGTTGTGGCTCGAGTCGTCCCTCAGCAGGACGGGCCGTCCCCTCCCCGCCTTGTCCAGGGCGGCCAGCGCATCCCGCGTTCCCGCATGCTGCAGGACGCCGCTGCCAACCGAGCCGCCGATCACCCAGTCATTGGCGCCGATCCCGCCGGCATGCGCGCTCACCGCAGCCATGATCTCGTCCAGGCCTGCCGCCGGCGAGATCGCCAGTTCCCACGCCATCTGCTGCCCGCCCGCGGACACGTGAATATGGGCATCAACGATGCCAGGCATCACCATGGCGCCGCCCGCATCGATAACCGAGGTCGGCGGCCCGGTGACCGCGCCGATCTCCGCCTCCTCACCCACAGCCATGATCCGGCCGTCCTTCACTGCCATCGCGGTCGCCCACGGCCGTGACCTGTCCATCGTCCGGATCGCAGCCCCCCGGATCGCCAGATCCGCAAAACCCGATTCCGGGGTACCATTTCCGGCCGTCCCCTTAGCACTATTGCGTTCCATCTATGTCTTCCTTGAGTGAGCTGCCTTGTAACCGGGAGTGTCAGATCGCGCTCTCGTGCAAGTCCTGTTTCCGGATAAAACCGAATGCGGCAATTGCCCCAATGAATGCGACCACGGCTGCCACGGTCATCACGTCGCCCAGGCCGGAGACGAATGCCGCACGGGCTGTCGTCAGGACCTGACCCGCCAGCCCAGGCTGGTGGATCCTTGCAGCGATCTGTGCACCGCTGCCCGCCGCGACCGCGCCGCCCAGGCGCCCACCTAGGGCGCCCCCCGTGCCGGAGGTGTTGAATATGTGGCTTACCTGCGCCTGGAAAAAGGCGCCAAGAGCCGCGATGCCGACAGTGGTGCCGACCTGATAGAACGTCTCGCTCATGCCCGAGGCCATACCCGATTTTGCGGGCTCGGCCACCGCGATCGACAGCGAAGCGCGGAGCGGATTGAACAATCCCATGCCCACGCCTGTGACGAACATGCTCGGCAGCAGCGCTGTCCAATCGCTCGCCGGCCCAACCAGCCTCACCAAGGCCAGCCCAACAGCGATGGCGAGCAGCGAGAACCCGACGAGTGCACGTGGTGAGAATTTTCCTGTGAAACCAGTCGAAATACCCGCGACAACGAAGATGGTGAGCGTCAGCGGCATGAACCGGATACCAGCCTGCCAAGGCGACAATCTCAGTACGTTCTGCAGGTAGGACACCTCGAGGAAGAGTGCGGACATCACCGCTCCCGAGTATAGGGCGGTGGTGGCGGAAATACCGTTGAACGTGACGTTGCGGAACAGTGACATTTCCAGCATAGCCCGGTCGCCGAGCCGTATCTCTATCACACCGAAAATAACCAGGAGTACCGCGGCGGCGACGAACATCGCGATAATCGAAGCGCTGCCCCAACCAAGCGAATCGCCTCGCAGGAGGCCGAGTACGAGCAGCGCGAGCGCGACGCAGAAGGTGACCAGGCCACCCCAGTCTACTGGACGTGAATTGAGTTCGCGAGATTCCTGCATCCGCGCCAGGGTAATCACCAGCGCGATGATTCCGATGGGAACGTTGAGCAGGAAGATGTAGCGCCAATTGGCTGCGGTGAGTGCTCCGCCCACCAGTGGCCCGACAGCGATGGCCAAGCCGATAACACCACCGAAGATGCCGAATGCCTTGCCGCGATCTTTGCCTCGGTACTCCTGGCCGATCAGCGCCGGACCGACGGCGAAAAGTACCGCCCCGCCAATTCCCTGTATGGCACGCGCGCCCGACAAGAATCCCACTCCTGGAGCGAGACCGCAGGCGAGTGAGGCGATAACGAAAATGGCAAGCCCGATGAGGAACACCCGCTTGCGGCCGATCCGGTCGGCTACCGAACCCGCCGTCAGCAGGAAAACTGCCAGGCCCAGGGCGTAGGCGTCGAGGATCCACTGCAGCGCGGAGAACGACGAGTTGAATGCGATCCGGATGTCCGGCAACGCGACACTGACGACCGTCAGATCGAGCAGGAGCATGAAGGTCGCGATGGAAACCGCCGCAAGTGTCCAGCCCCGGCCCGGCCGGGGCACGGCGATCGCTGCCGGACCCGATCCTTGATCCGGGCCGGCGAAGGCGGTCGCCGGAGTGTCGTACTGCGCACCGGCTTCCAGTGGCCCGGACGAGGGGATTGACGGCGAATCATTCGACGCCAATTGCTTCTCCAATCATTGACAGTTCGTTCGTGGTATCGACAGTGCGAGAATGTTTGTTTCAGTCGTGTCAGGGTGATGATCACTCCAGGCGGCAGCACCGCTGGGGAATACCCGCTAAAGCCGGCTCCGTGGGCAGTGCGCCGGCTCGGCGAAGGGACGTGCTGAACGGTCCGCCAGTGCTGGCCGTAAGCTGCCCGCGAACGCTGCCGTCGCCGACGGCCCTGCAAATAGATGACACGGTGTTATCGTGAGGCGGCCGGTTGTCCACTATCCAGACCATCCGTTGTCCACTGACTGTCCACTGCGTGTCAATCAATGAGATGTAGACCACAACCAATGGGATTGACCACTTGCGCCGCTGAACCCGGCGCCTAGGCAGTCCGGGGACCCCGGCCGGAGGGAGGTAGACGTGCGGACTCTGCGCGAGCGCCTGGAGGCGACCCGACGCAAAACGTTCATCGGGCGGGAGATGGAACGTGGGCTGTTCGCCGCGGCCTTGGCCGGTGAGGAGAGCGCGTTTTCTGTTCTCTACGTGCACGGGCCGGGTGGCATCGGTAAATCCACACTGTTGCACCGGCTTGCCGACGACGCCCGCACTGCGGGCCGGACCGTGGTGGAACTGGACGGGCGGCTCACCGAAGCGTCACCGCACGCGTTCGAAAGCGCTGTGGGAATACAGGTCCCCGGCATGGTCTTGCTGATCGACACCTTCGAGCGGTGCCAGGGTCTCGAGACGTGGCTCAGCCACCAGTTCCTGCCGAAACTGCCCTGGGACGCGATTGTGGTGATCGCGAGCCGCCTTCCCCCGGATCCAAGCTGGCGGGCCGACCCGGCCTGGGCGGATGCGCTGCGGGTCATCACGCTGCGTAACCTGAACCCGGACGAGTCCGCCGTCCTGATGCGTAACCGCGGCGTGGCCAGCCACCTGCAGCCGAAGCTACTGGCCTTTGCCGGAGGCCATCCGCTCGCACTGACGCTCGCCGCGGAGGTCGCTACGAACGATCAGTCCGAGGTCGAGTCCTGGGAACCCGGGCAAGACGTGGTCCGTACCCTGCTGAACCACCTGGTGGGTGAGCTGCCCTCCGAGTTGCACCGGCGCACCCTCGCCGTGTGTGCTCACGTCGAGGTGACCACAGAGGAATTGCTCCGCACGGTAGTGCCGGCGCACCAGGCGACCGCACTGTTCGAGTGGCTGCGCGGTCTGCCATTCGTAGAGGCCGGCCCGCGGGGGGTGTACCCGCACGACATCGCGCGGAATGCGCTGGAGGCCGACCTGAGTTGGCGCGATCCCGAGGGCTACGCAGCCATTCACCACGCGGTGCGGCCATATCTGCTGCAGCGTATGCAGTCCAGCAGTCCCGCGGATGCGCTGCGGAGCGCCCGTGAGTTCCTCTTCATCCTGCGGCGCAGCCCGGTCATCTCCGCGTTCTTCTCGTGGTGGCATTCCGGGGACCTGTTCGGCGACCGGTACCAACCTGCCGACCGGCGCCAGCTGCTTGTCCTCGCCGAACAAGCCGAGGGCCCTGAGCTTGCCGGGATCGTGGCATACTGGCTGGACCGCATGCCCGAGGCATTCCAGATCTGCCGGCGGATCTCCACCGGGCAACCTGCCGGATTTTCCGCCTGGTTGCGGTTGGCCGAACCCGATGACGAGGACCGCCTCGCCGACCCGGTGGTAGACGCCGCATGGACACACGTGACGGCCGAGGCCGCGCTGCGGCCAGGCGAGTATCTGGGCCTGTCCCGCTTCTGGGTCGATCCCGAGCGGTACGAGCAGTCCTCGCCGGTCATGGACCTGATGCTGTTCCGCAACGCCAGGGCATGGCTGGCCGGTGACGGGCTGGCCTGGTCGTTCTGCGTCACGGCGAATCCAGAGCGCTGGCAGGACAACTTCGCCGGCATCCAGCACCACTTGATTCCCGCCACCTCCCGGATCGGATCCACCGACTTTGGCCTGTTCGCGCGCGACTGGCGAAGGACACCACTGGAACCATGGCTGGATCAGCTGACTGCACAGGCACTGTCCGGCGACGTGGGCGCCACCAGCCCGGATCCGGCCGAGTATCCCGTGCTGTCCCGATCCGAGTTCGACGACGCTGTCCGGGCCGCCCTGCGCTCGCTGCACAGCGAATCGCTGTCCGCCAGCGTGCTGGTCCGCAGCAGGATCGTGGCCGGCAACCCGGATGCCGACCGGACGCGGGGACTGCGGGATTTGCTCGTGGATACGATTCGCTCCATGTCGGAGGACCCGAGGGCAGCCAAGCTGTACCGGGTCCTGGACGCCACGTTCCTGCACGCCGCTCCGACCCAGGAAGTGGCCGCGAATTCACTGGGGCTGCCGTTCACCACTTACCGCAGACATCTGACCCGCGGTATCCAACTGGTGTGTGACCGCCTCTGGCGACGCGAGCTCGGTACCGAACTGGATTGCCGCCTGGGTACCAGGACTTGATGCGGTCGAGGGCCTGTCACGGCTGGTATGCCGAAGCCGACGGCAACGCGCTGCGGTGAAAGGCCACGGCCATGCGGGCAAAGACGGCCGAAGGCCCGCCACGTCAGCGACTGGCGGCGGAACCGCCCTACCTTGCCGGAATGGACAGGCACTGTCCCCTGAATGCAGCCACTGCATCAACGGCACCTGGTCTGGTCACCCCGCGGCGCAGCGCCGGCGCTGGCCCGGAGCAGTCCACGTCATGGGTAGTGCCGGACGGGCCGCTGCGGCCTTACAGTTTCCCCATGGCGGATGAGGCATTGCCGCAGGCGTGCGGCGATGAGGCGGTGTCACGTGGTGAGCTGCGCGCGTCGCACGACGACCGGGACCGGGTGGTCGAGCTGCTGCGGGTATCCGCGGGTGATGGCCGGCTGACCGCGGAGGAACTCGACGAGCGGGTGGGTGCGGCCCTGACGGCACGTACCTACGGCGAGCTTGCGGCGCTGATCTCCGACCTGCCAGCCGCACCGGGTTCCGCGGTCGGTGTGCCAGCGGCGAAGCCGAAGGATGTGGTGCGCATCGACTGCCGTAGCGGCAGCGCGAGGCGTGACGGCCGCTGGATGGTGCCGCAGCGTATGGAGGTGCGGGTAACGAGCGGCAACGTGACACTGGACTTTACCGAGGCGGTTGTCGCGTGGCCGTCGCTCCAGATCGATGCGGATGTGCGCAGCGGGAACCTGACGCTGGTGACGAAGCCGGGCGTGGTGGTGGACACCGACGACGTAGCAATCCGGAGCGGCAACGTGAAGGTCCGCACGCCGTGGGGCGCCGGTGTGCCCGTCACGCTGCGGATCGATGTGTCAGGGAAGGTCGGCAGCGGCAATATCAGAGTGCGGCCGCCGCGCCGGACGTTCTGGCAATGGCTGCGGCGGCGCCCCAGGCGCTACGCTCTCCCGTCGGCCTGACCTGGCGCGGCACGGCTCTGGGCCGTTGTCTCTGACGACACCTCTATCCTCCTCGCCCGGTTTACCGTCTTGGACGACCCGGCTGCGCGAAACTCATCGGTCGTCCGCGCCGGTGTTCATACGGGCCGACCGGGGGGAGCCCGGCGCTTACACGGTCCGGCCGAGGAAGCCGGCCAGGCGGTCGATGGCCGCGGCGTCGTCCGGTACGGCCACTTCCGGGCCGAACGGGGCGCCCGGCCCCTCCGGCCTCGATACGAGCTGCCGCCGGGTGGCGGCCAGCGCCCGTTCGGCTAGGTCGCCGGGGAAGTCCGCGTTCTGCCCCGTCGCCCGCGCGAGATCCCAGCCGTGCGTCAGGAGTTCCACGATGCGGACCTGGGCGAGGACCGCGCCCGGCGCGGTCCCGAACGGCGAGGTGTAGACCTCATCCAGGACGCCTGGTGCGCCGAACGCGTCCCGCAGTTCGCGCGCGGCCCGCCGGAAGGCGCCCAGCGGGTCGTCGCCGAGGTGGTCGGCACCGCGCTCCGGCAGCGGCTCGCCGCGGATGATCGCCGCGAACAGCAGATTGCCCGACACGAGATGGTTCAGCACGTCACGGACGTCGTGTTCGGTGCAGGGCGTCGGGGCGTCCCACTGATCGGGCCGGACGCCGGCCACGACCGGCTCCGCGGCGGCCAGCGCCCGGTCGAGGTCCGCCAGCACGGCAACATCATTCATGGCATCAGCCTTTCAGTACGGGCGGCCTGGCGCGCCGTCGCTGTGAGATACCCGCCGTGAGATACCCACCGCGCAGCCACTCATGACGCATCCGCTAGCAAGGGTTGACGCGCTTGTGGCGTTATCCTACAGTTCTCGATACCTGATTCACCTCTCATATTCTTGTCCGGAGGGGACATGAGCAGAGTTCATCGAGGAACGGCTGCGTCAATCGGGATCATCGCCATTGCGCTGACCGCTGCGGCATGCGGGTCATCTTCTCCGGCGGCAGGCGGCGGCTCGGGCACGTCCGGGTCCGCGCCGGTCAAGGTGGGCATGGTCTACGAGAAGACTGGCATCTACTCCGCCTACGCGCAGGAATACCAGCAGGGATTCAACATCGGGCTGGACTACGCGACGCATGGGACCGGCAAGGTGGATGGCCACAAGGTCGACGTCACCTGGCAGGACGACGCGGACAACGCGACCACCGCAGTCACCGACTCCAAGGGCCTGGTCGGCGCGGGCTACAAGATTATCGGCGGGTCCATCGACTCTGGCATCGCAACCGAACTGGCCCCGCTCGCCGCGCAGAACCAGGTTCTCTACATTTCGGGCCCGGCGGCTGCGGACCAGCTCACCGGCGCCAACCAGTACACGTTCCGCTCCGGGCGCCAGACCGACCAGGACGTAATGGCGGCGAAGTCATTCGTGGCCAGCGCCGGCCGCGGGCAGAAGATAGTCGTCCTGGCCCAGGACTACGCGTTCGGCCGGTCCTACGTGACCGACGCCCAGAAGGTCTTCGGCGCCATCGGCGACACGGTCAAGCCCGTCCTGGTCCCGCTCACCACCAGTAATTTCACGCCGACGGCCCTTCAGGTGAAGGCCATGCATCCCAACCTGATCTTCCTGGCGTGGGCCGGGACGACCGGCTCCTCCCTGGCCCAGGCACTTGACCAGCAGGGTGACTTCGCCGGGACCAAGGTCGTGACCGGCCTCGCCAACATCGCCACCTACCCGTTCTACGGGAACGCCGGGACGAAGTTCGACTACGTGTCGCTGTACTTCTACCAGGCGCCCAAAAACCCCGCGAACGACTACCTGGTCACCCAGATGAAGCAGCGGTACCAGTCGGTGCCTGACCTGTTCACCCCGGACGGCTTCGTCGCGGCCCAGATGATCACCCGCGCGATCCAGGCAGGCGGGGGAACCGACGTCAGCGCCATGATCAAGGCACTGAACGGCTGGACCTTCCAGGCCCCCAAGGGAACACAGCAGATCCGCGCGTCCGACCACGCCATGCTCCAGCCGATGTATCAGGCGAAACTGACCGAGCAGAGCGCGACTGCTTTCACGCCCGTGCTGGGCAAGACGCTGACCCTGAGCGACACGGCCCCAGCGCCCACAGCAGGCTCCGGCAGCTGACCAGGCCCGGCAGGACACAAATGACGCAGGTGACGACGCAGGCGCGCCCGCCGGCGCTGCAGATGTCAGGACTCGGCTTCCGGGCGGGCGGAGCCAGCATCCTGGCGGACGTTGACATGCAGGTTGCCCACGGTGAGTTCCTCGGCATCATCGGGCCGAACGGCGCGGGAAAAACGACGCTGCTCAACCTGCTGACCGGCCTGCTCCGGCCGAGCGAGGGCACGATGCAGCTCAACGGGCGCGATCTCGGCGGCCTTGCCCCGGCCGGGCGCGCCCGGCTCGGCATGGGCCGCACCTTCCAGACCTCGCTCCTGTTCGGCGCGCTCTCAGTCCTCGAGAACACAAGGCTGGCAGCACAGGCGCACCTGGGCGGCAGCATGCGATGGTGGCACCGGCCCAGGGCACGGGACGCGGCGGTCGCCAGCGCACAGCGGGCACTGGCGGCGGTCGGGCTGACCGGGCTGTCCGACCGCCCGGCGGCGGCCCTGTCGCACGGTGACAAACGCAAGCTGGAACTGGCGATCCTCATTGCCAGCGAAGCCGACGTGCTGCTGCTCGACGAACCGATGGCGGGCGTGAACAGCGAGGATGTCGCGAGCCTGACGAAACTGATCGCCGGGCTGCACGCCGGCGGGCGGACCGTGCTGATGGTCGAGCACCACATGGCCGTCGTACTCGGTCTGGCCGACCGGGTCGCTGTGCTGCACCACGGACGGCTGCTCGCCTGCGGCGACCCGGAGACGGTCATGGCGGATGAGACCGTCCAGGGCGCCTATCTGGGGGACCCGCTGTGATCCGGTCACGATCCTCCTCACCCGCCGCTTCCGCTCCGGACGGCGGAGCTGCCGGCGGACCGGACGTTGCCGCCGAACTCGCCGGCCTTCACACGAGCATCGCCGGGTCGCACATCCTGCAAGGCGTGGACCTGCGGGTGCCATCCGGCGGCGTGACGGCCCTGATCGGCCGCAACGGGGTGGGCAAGACGACAACGCTGCGGTCCATGCTCGGACTGCTGCCGAGCACGGGAAAGATCCACATCCTCGGCACCGACGTCGCAGGGTGGCCAACGCACCGGATTATCCGGCTCGGAGTCGGCTACGTCCCGGAAGACCGGGAGGTCTTCGCGAAGCTGACCGTCGCGGAGAACCTCCGGCTCGCCGAGACCGGGGCCGATGCCCGCTACGAATCGGTCTACGGCCTGTTCCCCGAGCTGCGGCAGCGTTCCCGCCAGCTGGCCGGAACCCTCTCCGGCGGCCAGCAGCAGATGCTGGCCATCGGCCGGGTGCTGCTGCACGAGCGGCCGCTGCTGCTCATCGACGAGCCCACCAAAGGACTGTCGCCCCGGTTCGTGAACGAGGTGGTGGACGCGCTCGAGCGGGTGAGCACGTCCTCGACCATCCTGATGGTCGAGCAGAACGTGCATGTCGTGCGCAGGCTGGCCAGCCAGGTCATCGTCCTGGACCGGGGCCAGGTGGTCCACGCCGGCCACGTCAGCGAGCTCGGCGACGAGAGCCTGGTGCGGCGCCTGCTCGGCGTCTC
>DASQVO010000408.1:0-11753 GCA_035640715.1 Streptosporangiaceae bacterium | reverse complement strand
CCCGGCCTTACCGGTGGCAGACTGCCCGGCCTTACTGGCGATGGACTGCGTGGCCACCGTGTCGTGCTTGGCTGGCGCCGCGCTGTGCCCGTGCGGGGCGGCCATCAGCACGCCCGCCGAGATCGCCATGGCCGGAGCGGCTTTCCCGGCCTTCTCCGCTACCTTCTCCACCTGCGACGGCGTCGCGTGACGGCCCGTTCGCCTGAACTTCATCTTGCGGCCATGCCTATGCGCTGAACCCACAAAGCTCCCCATCGTTGTCTCCGCGCCCGCCTACTAACTGCTCCTGGGAGCCGCTTTCGGCGGGCCTGGCATGGTCACCCTTTGTGACCTAATGGTGGTATGCCACGTCTTTTGCGCTATCTGCACTGCTCCGGAAGCATGCCAGGACTTGCAGGTTCTCCGCAGGTAAATCAGTGAAATTTCGTAACGTTCTCGTGATAAATGACTCAGTGGAAACGTGCGTCACAACCTTCGCCATCAGGACAATACGGGCATAAGCTAATAAACTACTAAAAGTGAAACGCCGGGCACATGGCGGGCGCAGCCTCCGGCATGGGTTCGCGGAGAGAATTAACCCGCGACTGTCGATGCGCGCGGCCCGTGCGCGTCGATGGAAGTAAGAGGCCCGAGAAGCGGGCCGGGCATCCGGAGGAAGGCAGCATGTCGCAGTACCTGATCCTGATCTATGAGGACGAGGCCAAGTGGGCCGCCGCGACGCCGGAGGAGAGCGAGCAGATCCACAAGGAGCACTCGGTGTTCGGGCAGCAGCATGCCGGCGCCATCCGCGGCGGCAACGCGCTTCACCCGAGCCCGACGGCGACCTCCATCCGCCGTGACACCTCTGGCGGGTTCACGGTCACCGACGGCGCGTTCGCCGAGACCAAGGAGACGCTCGGCGGCTACTACCTCATCGAGGCGGCCGACCTGGACGAAGCCGTCGCCATCGCCAAGCAGGTGCCCGCGCACTTCGGCGGCGTCGAGGTCCGGCCCGTGCGGGTGATGGGCTGACGGAGAGACGATGGTGGCCATGGGCCAGGCCATGGGCGCCGCCGTCGCGGACGCGCACCGTCACGAGTGGGCCTTCGTGCTCGCCGCGACGGTGCGCGTCACCCGCCATGTCAACCTGCCGATGAGTGCGTCCAGGACGCTTCTCGCGTAGAGGTTCACGGGGTGGTCGGGGCCAGGCGCTCTGGATCGAACAGGCCGATGGGATGCGTGGTCGCACCGTCGGCCACGAGGTCCGCGATGATCTCCCCGACCACGGGAACGAACTTGAACCCGTGCCCGGAGAAACCGCACGCCACGACCACCTGCTCGTGGGCCGGGTGCCGGGCGATCACGAAGTGCTCGTCGGGCGTATTCGTGTACATGCACGTCACGGCGCCCAGGAAGGTGCCGGGCAGGTCCGGCATCCGCGGCGCGACGAACGCGCGCATCGCCTCCACCTCACCGGCAGCCACGGTGCGGTCGATGGTGTCCGGCGTGCAGGCCTGCCCGCCGCGGAAGAACGCGACCTTGATCCCCTCACCGGGATCGGCGAACGACGGGAAGCCGTAGAACTGCCGGCCGCCGTCGGCTTCCCAGATGTAGACGGGGTGCCGCTCCGCGCGGAACGGGGCGATGCCGGCGGCCGGGGCGAACCAGTACTGCACCTGCCGCTCGATCCCGAACGGAACGCCCAGGCCGGCGAGCAGCTCCGGCGCCCACGCGCCCGGGCAGATCGCCAGCTTGTCCGCCGTGTAGGTGGCCGCGCCGGTCGTGACCCGCACGCCCCCGCCCGGCTCGGCCTGCCAGCGGGTCACCGGCTCCTCGTGGCGCAGCTCGGCGCCGGCCCGCGCGGCCAGCTCGAGGTGCGCGGCCACGGATTCCTCCGGAATGACCAGGCCGGCGCCTCGTTCGTAGAGCGCGACCTCGTCCGGTGCCGGCGTCATCGTGGGGAACCGGCGGCGGATCTCTGCCGCGTCCAGCAGCTCGTGCGGCAGGTCCCACTCCTGTGCGCTGCGGAGGCTGCCGGCCACGGTCCGGCTGTCCGGGCGGCCGACCATCACCCCGCCGGTCCACACCACGATCGTCCGCCCGGAGGCGGCCTCGATGTCCGGCCACAGTTCCGCCGCGCGCAGCAGCAGCGGCACGTACACCGGATCCTCGAAGTAGGCCTGCCGGGTGATCCGGGAGCCGCCGTGGCTGGAGCCCTGGTCGTGCACGGGCGGGTGCCGGTCCAGCCCGAGTACCCGCAGGCCGCGCCCGGCCAGCCGGTACGCCGCGGCACTGCCCATGCCGCCCAGCCCGATCACGATGACGTCGTAGGAAGGCACGCTCACTCCTTGAAGGGCCGGGGCCGGTCAGCCCCAAAGCCGGATCCTGTCAGTCCGTGCCCCGCCGCTGCCAGCCGGTCCCGGCCGGTGGCGCGGCTCCCGGCGTGGCCCGTTCGATGGCCGCCCAGCCGATGTCGGCGTCCCGTTCGGCCCGCTCGGCCGGCCAGCCACCGCGGAGCCCGAAGAGCCGTTTGGAGATCAGCAGGTAGATCACAATGGCGAGGTTGATGACGAGCGTGAGGATCTTCAGCGCCGAAATGCTCTTGGTCAGCTCGTGCACCTCGTAGGGGACGAAGACGACGGTTGCGACGAAGGTCAGGTATTCGGCCCAGCGGCGTCCCAGCCACAGCCCGATCGCCTCAACGCCCTCCATGACGGCGTATGCCGCGGCTGCGGCACCGACCAGGTAGAGGCTGGTCATGCGGACCGCGAACAGCCGGCGGAGGTCATGCACGACGCCATGACTGCTGTTGTTAACTGGCCCGCCCAGCCCGCCTTGCAGGTTCTGGAGTATGCGGGTGAAGTCGGCGTCCAGGGCGGCCCTGTGGTCGGCGAACAGGATGACCGCCGCGGCCAGGGCGGACAGTACCAGGAAATGGAGCACCCGGTCGACGGCGATCAGCCGCAGCACGTAGCGGTCCCGCAGCGGCCGGCCCCGCAGCGGCAGGACGACCTGGTCCCGTTGCGGCGGGAACGCGACGGTGGGCTGGCTGGGCGGGGCCAGCGCGACCCACGAATCGCAGCGCAGGCACCGGTACCAGCGCAGGCCGCCCGCTTCCCGGGCGAATAGCTCGTCTTCCGGGCGCAGTGAGGCAGCATCCGTGCCGAGCAGCTCGTGCCCATGCAGCCCGCAGCCGAGCAGCTCGTAACGCAGCTTCGGGCGATAGCGCCGGGGCCGCTCCGTTCCGGGAGGAGCCACCGGCCCAGACGCAGGTTTACCAGCCGGCATCTCCGCTGGATACCCGGCGATCGCCGCTCTAAAGGTCCGCCGCCCGCCACGACGCTCCCGGCGAGCAGGCACCGCACAGCGCCTCACCCGGGCCGGAGGCCCGGGGTCGCGCCCGGTAACGCACCTTCGGTCCTGCGCCGGGACGGTCACCACGCCTTCGTTCGGGCTAGCGGTGGTTCTTTTCTTCTTCGTCGTGGTGGATGCGGTCCAGGCAGACGGCGATGGCGAGGATCAGCGCGTCGTTCTCGCCCGGCGCCACGTCCACGCCGTAGGTGTCGCGGAGCCGGAACCACGATCGCGAGACGTGCGCGATCGGCTGGCCGCCGGCCAGGATGTCGAACTCCTTGTCCAGGATGTTGCCGACGGCCTCGAGGTGGCTGCCGTCGGCGAGATCGATGACAGACCGGTGGTGCAGCGGTGAGATCATCGCCTTCCGCACCGTGGCGACGACTGCGCCGTCATGCTCGATCTCCATCGTGTCGCGGAGGGCGATCAGCTTCTTCTTCACGGTCGCGAGGATCGTGCCGGACGCATCCTTGAGCTCGAACGTCTCCCGCAACCGGAGGGCCTTGCCGTCGACGAGGAACACCCGGTTGTCCTGCTCATCGGTGATCCAGAAGTCTTCGCCGATGGAGAAAACCCGCTCCCGTACGAGGTAACGCATGTGTCTCCTCTGCGCCGGTTGGGTGGAAGCTACCAGCTGGAGACCGGCTCGGCGGCCCGGTCCGGGACGCGCCCCGCGATCTCCGCGACGAGCTCGAACGAGCGTATCCGGTCGGCGGGGTCGAACACAGTTGTGGTGATCATCAGCTCGTCGGCGCTGGTTGCCTCCAGCAGTTCCCCGAGGCCGCGCCGCACGGTCGCCGGCGAGCCGATGATGTGCGATGCCTGCCGGTCGCTGATGATCGCCCGGTCGAGCTCAGTGTAGGGGGAGGCGGCCGCCTCCTCCGGTGACGGCAGCGGGCTGGGGCGGCCGGACCGCAGGCGCAGGAACGACAGGCCGCCGGGCCCGGCGAGCCAGCGCGCCCGTTCGTCCGTTTCCGCGCACACGACCGCGGCGGCGACCATCGCGTAGGGCTTATCGAGCGTGGCCGACGGGCGGAACTGCTGGCGGTACAGCGCCAGCGCGGGCAGCGTGTTGACGGCGCTGAAGTGGTGCGCGAACGCGAACGGGAGCCCGAGCATGCCGGCCACCTGGGCGCTGTAGCCGCTGGAGCCCAGCAGCCACAACGACGGCATGTTGCCCTGGCCGGGGACCGCGGTGATGGCCGCGAACGGATGGCCGTCCGGCCACTCCCCGCTGAAGAAGCCGAGCAGGTCGGTGAGCTGCTCAGGGAAATCGCCCGCCGATATCCCCTCCGGTGAGCGGCGCAGCGCCGCGGCCGTGACCTGGTCGGTGCCGGGAGCGCGGCCGATGCCCAGGTCGATACGGCCCGGATGCAGTGCTTCGAGCATGCCGAACTGCTCGGCGACCACCAGCGAGACATGGTTGGGGAGCATCACCCCGCCGGAACCGACGCGGATACGCGACGTCGCGTCGGCGAGGTGGCCGATGAGCACGGGCGGGGCGGAGCTGGCGATGCCCGGCATGTTGTGGTGCTCGGCGACCCAGAAGCGCCGGTAGCCGAGTTCCTCGGCGCGCCTGGCCATCTCGATCGTGGCCCGGAGGGCATCCGCGGCGGTCCCGCCCGCAGGAATGGGCGCCAGATCAAGGACGGACAGGGACACGCTGTTCAGATCGCTCACGACAGGAGCCAACTGCCGGGCCGGGCCGCTTCTTCCGGGCCAGCCAGCGCAGGCCGCGGCCCGAAGGCCGCACCTGGGGCTCCGGGAGGTCGTCTTGCCCCGGGCCAGCGCCGCGTAAGCGGCACCGGGGGTTCCGGGGGAGTGCGCCCCGGGCCAACGCTGTAGCCTGCTCTGGGAGCAGGACGGTTACCAGAAGGCCAATTTCAGAAGGGGGACCGCGACGGTGGCAGCAGCGATTTCAGTGTGGCTGCGGCGCGGCGCCACGGCAGTGGCCGCCAGCCGCGTGGGACTCGGCTTCGTGGCGCTCGGGACGCCGTTGTTCGTTTCGCGGGCATGGGTGGGCCGGTCGGGCGACGGGCCGCCCGGCCGCGTGCTGGGGCGGGCCCTCGGCGGCCGGGACCTCGCGCTCGGGCTGGGCGCGCTGATCGCGCTTCAGCGTCAGGCGGCTGCCGCCGGAAAGCCTTCGGCATGGGCGGGCGAGCCCTTGCCCGCGTCCCCTCCGGCGGGAGAGCCTGCGGCCGCGGACCCGGCCCTGGCCCCGGACTCGGGCGCGGCCTCAGCTCCGGCGACAGCGCTGGCAGGTGCCGCCGCGTGGGTGGGCCTCGCCGCGCTCGCCGATAGCCTCGACCTGCTGACCACCGCGCGCGCGTGGGATGAGCTGCCTACCGTGAAGCGCTGGCTCGTGGCCGCCTCCTCCGGCGGCGCGGCCGCCGTGGGTGCCGCCGCCGCTGTCTCGCTGGTGGCCGGCGCGATGCGCCGCGGCGCCAAATAGGGCTGGGCCGCCGCGGCGGCCTGTCGGCCGATGAATTCCGCGCCTGGTGTCATCTATGTCGATATGGATACCGTGGATCTGGGGCCAGCGGCCCAGCGCCTCACCGATCTTTTCGCGCGCGTCGGGGACGATGACCTGAGCAAGCCGACACCGTGCCCCGCCTACTCGCTCGGTGACCTGATCGACCGTATCGGCGGCCTGGCGCTCACGTTCACCGGCGCAGCGAAGGGCATCACGTCCGGCGGATGGTGGCCAGCCAGGCCTGTATGGTCGGAGTGGGGAACCCGGGGTTGACCTCGAAGGTGTCCGCCGTGATCCCGGTGACGCTCCAGCCGTCGCTGAAGGCGGCGCGCAGCTCGTCCTGGCGCACGCGGCGGGGACCGTAGTCGCCGGGCTGGCGGTCGCTGAAGCAGATCAGGTAACAGTGGCCGCCGGGGCGCAGTACCGACGCCAGGCTCGCCACGTACCGGGCGCGCTGCTCGTCGTCGAAGACGTGGAACACTCCGCTGTCGATGACCACGTCGAAGGTCATGCCGAGCTGCCCGAGGTTCAGGACGTCCGCCACCTCGAAGCGGGCCGGCAGGCCTCGTTCGGCTGCCTTGTCACGGGCCCGGGCGATGGCGCGCGGGGAGATGTCGACGCCCACCGCGTCCGCGCCCCGGGCGTCGGCCAGCAGCACGTGTTCTCCTGTGCCGCAGCCCGCGTCGAGCACCCGCCCGGACAGCAGGCCGCTATCGGCCAGGCGGACGAACGCTGGCTGTGGCCGGCCGATGTCCCACGGCGGGGGCGCGCTCTCCTTCGCATACACCGTGTCCCAGCTCGGCGTCGTCATGATGTCCTCCCGCCCGGATCGCCGTCATCGCCGTCGTTCAGTACCTTGCGCAAGTAAGTGGCCGAGTCCTACTCAGCCCACCGGGCTGCCGTCCCGGAGTAGTTCGCCTGGCCGCGGCTCGTGGCAGGCATCAGCCGATCCAGTATCGGCGAACCGGCGGGCGGCCCGGCGCGGGCTCGATCACCGAATCGAGCCGGCCGCCGCAGGCTTCGATGACCGCAGCCGATCCGATGTTGTCATCGTCGCAGGTCATCAGAACGCGCTCCACTCCGTTCGCGTGCGCGATCACCAGGCTCTGCCGGAGGATCTCGGTCGCATAGCCGCGCCGCCGGTACCGGGGCAGGACGCAATAGCCGATGTGGCCCCCTTGCCGGGCCAGGAAGTCGTTCAGGGCATGCCGGATGGAGGCCCGGCCGACGATCTCCCCCGCCACCTCGGCGACCAGGAACGTGCCCGGGACGAAACCCGCGGGCAGGTTCACGCCCGAACGCTGGTCCGCGAGGGACCGGAGATAGTCGGGCCATGGCATTCCCGGCCGGTAGCCGAGGCCGAACGTGAACTCCTCTGCCGCCATCACCCGGTGCGCAGCGGCAAAGGCTGCCTCGTCCTCAGACCGGAGTGGCCGGAGCCGGAGCGCGGCGCTCGCGGGCAGCCCGCGGCTGTCGTCTGCATCAGCGTTCGCCGTCATCGCCTCAGGCTATTTTTTCGGGCGGAACGGCTCCAGCGATTTTCCGCCGCGCTCACCCGGCTGTTGACGCCTATCTGCGGTTCGGCAAGGGGCGGCACAAGGCCTGGCTGAACTTCGGGGACTGCTTGACCTACGCGGTCGCACGACTGGCAAACGAGCCCCTGCTATTCGCCGGTGACGATTTTCCGGAAACCGACCTCGAACTGGCCTGGGAACCGCTGACGGCACCGGGCACGCCCAAGCGCAGGGGCCGCCCCCTGCGGGACGGGCCAGGGCCCTGAGTTGTCGCTGCTGGTGAACAGGTCACGGGCGGGTGAAGATCTTGTGAGTCCCGATGCGGCGCCAGACGATGTGCGGCTGGCCTTCGGCCACCGGGGTCCCGAAGTGGAAGGTCGCCCTACCGTCAGGAGCCCAGGTCATCTCCCACGCGTCTTCTCTGCCCTGCATCTTCTTCACCCGCAGGCTCTTGCGGAATCCCGTGCCCTCGCGGAGATCATCCACGAAGGCCGCAACCGCGTCCCGGAAGGCGCGCTGCTGCTCCGCGCTCAGCGCTCGCCAGTCCCGGTCAAACAGCGGCAGCCATTCGAACGTCGGCACGCTACGGGCCGGGCTTGGAGTTCTCGTCAAGGAAGGCCAGGAACTCCTCGCCGCTGCCGAAAACCGCGCCCCGCTCGCCGCGTGCCACGGCCTCGTCGACCTCAGCTTCCTTGGCCTGCCACTCTGGTGCCCAGAACCATGCCTGGTCATCGGGGATGACCGAGGTGGGGGTCAGGACGATCCTGTCGTCCTCGACCGTCACCACAAACTGGTCTCCCTCGGCTAGATCCAGCCGTTCCCGTACATCCTGCGGGATGGTTACCGTGCCCCGGGCCCGCAGGATCGCGGTCCGGATGTGCGGGCGGTGGTGCAGCGGGACAGCCATGCAGAAAAGCATACCATTCTGATTTTCTGTAAGAACTGCTCAGCGCGACCGGCAGCCTGATCCCGCTGCGCCTCCTGATGTGCTCTTCTGTGGTGACCGAGGGCCTGATTCGGGCGCTGGAGCCACGGCTGAGTCTGCTGTGATTGCTCGCATGCTGGGCGCGTCAAGGCGGTAGAGGATGTCAAGGTCAGTCTGCCCGGCATTCGCCGGTGTCAGTGGTGGAAGAGCCGGAGGCCCGTGCGGACGAGAGTGATCTGATGTTCCCGGCAGGCGTCCTCCACCTCGCCAGATCTGATCGATCCGCCTGGTTCGGCGATGTAGCCGACGCCCTGGGGCCAGCCCTGGAAACTGCCAGGTCAGCCCTGGCCCTTCCGGGCCGCCGGCTGGCGCGTACGTGGGAAAGATCTCTCCTGCCGGGGACTGGCCCGGATGCGCGTGCGCGGCGATAGTGGGGGAAAGGGCCACGTCTACTGCGCCGGGAAGGGATCCGTTGATGCTCTACACCTTCGGCTTCGAGCAAATCGGTGTACTGGTATGCGACCTCTACTTCGTAGACCCCGAGCCCGCCAAGGGCCAGGAGGGCGCGGAGCACGGGGTCAGGCTGGAACTCCGCGTGCTCGAACGCGGTGACCTGAAGGGGTCGATCTACTCGGCGCAGCCGATCGCCGTCGGCCAGCCGATCTGGCGGGCCGACCTGCTGGAGTCGGTGGACGGGAAGCCGGGCAGCTTCGACCGGACGCATCATCACCCGGCCTTCACGGATTGGGAGCCCGGCCACCGCGTATTTACCAGAGACCTGTCGGCGGACCCGATCGGCTGGCTCGGGCGTAAGCTGTCGGACCTGCCTGAGCTGCTGAAGGAGGCCGGCGCTCCCGCGGACATCGCAGGTCCCGGCGACGCCGCGGCGCTGCGGGACGCTGTGCCGGAGATTCTGGACGTCACGGAGCGGCTGCTGGCCAAGGTACGCGCGGGAAAGCTGGGCACGGCACCTGCCGGCGCCTCCGGCGACAACGTCCGCGCCGGCTGGCTGTAGCGGCTCCGGCCAGGCGGCGGCTGCGCGTGCGGTCGCTCAGCCCCTCGCGGAGACCGGCGGTGCGGCGGCCGTTCCCCTGCCCTGACGTGACGGCCGTGACGATGATGTCCACGCAGGCTGGAATCCCCAGATGAGTCGAGTCGATCGCCAGGTCGAACAGGCGCACGTCGGACATGTCGGCGCCATAGAACTGCTGCGCGTAGGCGTTCCTGGCCTGGTCGGTCTCGGCGCGGCGGCTCCGGGCGGAGGTCTCGTCGATGCTCTCGCCACGCGGCGATCTGCCCAGGAAGCTCGTCGGCGGATACGAGCGGCGCCGTCCCGGCGCTGATCGCGGCTACCTGGCCGATACCGCCTGCAACCGGCTGCCCGGCCAGCTCCCTGACCGCTGGGTGGCCGCCCACGGCCGACTGGCCATCCGTCACAGTTCGACCCGAACCCGGCCGCAGTCTGGCTTCTTCATTCCGCCAGTCGCAAAGGGGCGCGTGCCGAAACGGCCGGAGAGGTAACTGGATCTCCCAGGATGACCCGACCTGCCTCTGGCCATGCCGCTTCGCCGCCGTGTTATCACTGAATCCGGGCGCGCACAGCCTGGATGGACCAGTCGAGCGCCGGCGCGAGGCTCTCCAGGACAGGCCAGCCGTTGATTTCTGCGAGCAGCTGAAGGTACCGCTCCCTGCGAGGGTCGTTCGCGGTCTCCAGCCGGGTCACCAGTCGGCGGCGAAGCTCGACGTCGTCGGGGAAGGCGGAGATGTGCGCGTAGTGAGCCGTCAGCGCCGCGACGATCGGTTCGGCCTGGGGTGAGGCAGGGTCGATGCCGGCCGCGAGGGCCGGAGCGGCCTGGTCACGAACGGCTGCGACAAAGTCGCGGCGCAGTCCCTTTGTACGGCTTTGGGCGCGTTCGGCAGCTTCGTCCTCAGCCATGCGCCGCATACTGGCGCGGAAGCCCGGGTCCTGGGACAGTTCGGCCAACTCCACCCACGCGTCGACCTGCCCAGCCTCGGGGTTGTCGGGCAGTTCTGGGGTCATGGAGCGCATGACGCCCGCGAATTCGGGGCTGGCGTCCAAGCCGCCGAAGGCAGCGTTGAGGAAATCGCCGATCAGACGTCGGCGTTCGTCCTCGGAGAGCTTGGCCAGCTTGTGCATGAGTTCCATCTCCTCAGGGGTGGAGCCGCGCTTCGCTACCGCCGTCAGCACCGCGCGCCGCAAGCCCAGCGCGCGAATCTGGACTGCCAGGGCTTCGGCGTGCGCCGCGGCGACCTCGGGGAGCGTGAGCTCCCGGTCCACGACCTTCCGGATCGTGGCAAGGTCCAGTCCAAGGTCGCGCAGGGTCCGCACGAGATCTAGCCGCGCGACGGCGTCGACGTGGTAAAGCCGGTAGCCAGCCGGGCTGCGGTCAGCCGGCACCACGATCCCGCGGTCGGAGTAGAACCGGATGGTCTTGACCGTCAGCCCAGTCCGCCGGGCTAGGTCGCCGATCGAGTAGAGCGCGTCGCCGTCCATGCCCCCACCTTTGCGTCTCCCCCTACTGGAGGCTCAAGCCGGACCTGTGCACATCCGGCGGTATGGGCCGTTCGCCACGCGGTCACACCTGCTTTCGAGAGCATCCCTTCAGGGGTTATCTATTCTTGCCCTTCCCCGCGCCCGGATCGCCGACAGCGCGGCGGCGAGCACCATGAATCCCACCGATGCGTAGAAGGCCGCGTGCAGCCCGGTGGTGAACGCCGACGCCAGAGAGCCGTGCAGCGTCGTCGTCCCGACGAAGATGGCGAAAGCGAGCCCGCGCGAGATCGAGCGCGATGCGATGAGTATCGCTACCGAGAAGGAGAACAACATCCCGATGTTGGAGAAGGTCCGCAGCAGTCCCGAGGAGATGCCGAACAGCTTCGGCGGGGACGCCTTCATGATCGCCGAGTTGTTCGCGGGGAAGAAGAAGCTCGCGCCGACCCCGTTGACGACACTCGCGACGACCACGATCCACAGCCCGGTCTGCACGCCGAGCTGCGCATAGATGAGCAGCGCGATCACCTCAATGGCCAGTCCCAGCGTGGCCGGCAGCACCGGACCGTACCTGTCGGCCAGCCGCCCGGCGTAAGGGCCGACGCCGGCGCCGATGACGTACCCGGGCACGAGGAGCAGCGACGCGTGGATCGGGGACAGGCCCCGGGGACCCTGTAGGTACATGATGACGAGGAACAGCACCGCGAAGTTGGCCAGTCCCTGGAAGAAGGAGGCGAGCAGAGACGGCGCCATCGACGGGACACGGAAGATCGACATCGGCAGCATCGGCTCCGCCTGCCGGAACTCGATGACGACGAAGACTATGAGGAGTACCAGGCCGCCGGTGAGAAAGGTGGCTGTCGAGGCGCTCAGCGACGAGGCGGCGAGCTTGGTCATCGCCCACAGCACGCCGAAGAGCCCGAGGCCCAGGCAGGTCATCCCGGGAAGGTCGAGTTTCCTCCGCGCGCGCTCGCCGTGGTCGCGAAGCACCCTCGT
>DASQVO010000407.1:0-3102 GCA_035640715.1 Streptosporangiaceae bacterium | reverse complement strand
GCCCGGGTCTTCGCGCCCTGCTTCGGGGCCGGCGCCGTCGGCGGTTACGCGGTGATGCGCATCGATCCCTCGATCGTCGCGGACGAAGTAGTGCTCAACGTCCGGGAGGCCGCCGGCGGATCCGCGGCGGCACCGCCGGCGGCCAGAGGCACAAGACCCGTGGAACCGGCAGCATCATGCCGTCGAACCATGCCCTGCTTACCAGGGCACGGCCGTCTGAGGCCTGCACCCATGAGCACGCGCAGCACCTGTGACCTGACCGGCACTGATACCCATGGGAGTCATCTGTGACCCTGCAGACCGACCGCACTGGCCCCGCGCTGACCACCAAGCCGGCGGATCCCCGGGATCCCGCCATCCGCCTTCAGGCACTGTTCGACGACGCCACCTTGTGTACCAAAACGCACACGGATCACAGCGGCGTGCTAGTCGGCACTGGGCAGATCGGCGGCATTCCTGCGGTCGCCTTCTGCTGCGACTCCCAGATCCAGGGCGGCGCCCTCGGCGCTGACGGCTGTGAGGCCATCGTCGCCTCCTATGACCTCGCCGTCCGCGCGCGCATGCCGATCATCGGGCTGTGGCAGTCCGGCGGTGCCAGGCTGGCCGAGGGCGTGGCCAGCCTGCATGCCGTGGGCCGGGTGTTCGCCGCCATGACTGAGGCGTCCGGGACCGTGCCGCAGATTTCGGTGGTGCTCGGGCCCACCGCAGGCGGCGGCGCCTACGGACCCGCGCTCACCGACGTCGTGATCTGCGCGAGCGCGGGGCGGATCTTCGTTACCGGGCCGGACGTTGTGCGCAGCGTGACCGGTGAGGACGCCGACATGGCGACCCTGGGTGGCCCGGACCCGCACAGCAAGCGGAGCGGCGTGGTGCATGTGGTCACCGCGGACGAGGCGGAGGCGCTGCTGCGTGCCCGGCAGATCGCCGATCTACTTGGCCGGCCGGGTCAGCTGAGCCTGCCGTCGATCAGCGACACCGACCTGTCAGCAGTCCTGCCAGAGAACAAGCGCCGGGCCTATGACGTGCACCCGCTGGTTCACGGCATCCTGGACGAACCCGGCATCGAGTTGCAGCCTAAGTGGGGGCCCAGCATCGTGACCATGCTTGGCAGGCTGGGCGGCCGCACTATCGGCATCGTCGCCAACAACCCGCTCCGGCTAGGCGGGTGCCTGGATTCCGCCTCGGCCGAGAAGGCAGCGCGGTTCGTGCGGATGTGCGACGCGTTCGGAATCCCGCTGGCCGTCGTGGTTGACGTGCCCGGGTATCTGCCCGGTGTCGCCCAGGAACATGGCGGCGTCGTCCGGCGCGGGGCTAAGCTGCTGCACGCGTTCGCCGAGGCCAGCGTGCCGCGAGTGACACTGGTCACCCGCAAGGCCTACGGCGGCGCCTACATCGCCATGAACTCACGGTCCCTCGGTGCCACCAGGGTGCTCGCCTGGCCGATGGCAGAGATCGCCGTGATGGGAGCCGTGGCAGCAGTGCGCATCCTGCATCGGCGGGCCCTCGCCGAGGTCCCGGATGATCAGCGGCACGCGGCAGAGCGTGCCCTCGCCGCCGAGCACGAACTAGCCGTGGGCGGAGTGGAACGGGCCCGCGAGCTCAGCGTGGTTGACGAGATCATCGAGCCGATCAGGACCAGGCGTGCGATCGCCGAGGCGATTGCCTCCGCCCGGCCCGGTCGCGGCGACCACGGCAACATTCCGCTGTGAACGGGCAACCCGCAGTGGCGTCTGCATTGGTGAGAACGGATCTTCCAAGTACGGCAACGGGGTGGAGGTCGGACAGGTGAGCCAATTCGCAAAAGCGGATAACGATTCTCAGGGTTCAGGGCTGGCTGCTGAGACGGTCCAGTTCATCGATGTGGTACTCGACGGTGGCCCGGCCGGGCTGCCAGCCCGCCTGCGGTGCCAGCGGGTGCCAGCAAGGACAGACAAGATCAAAGTGTCATTCTACGGCGGGTATGAGCATTTCGAGCGGGATGCGGACCACGCTGGAGTAGCTAACGCGCCCGTTGTCTTCCGGTGGACCTTGCGGACTCGTATCGCTGAGTAGGGCCCCGGCTGGCGGCTGGCCTAAAGCCGCACAAGCCGAGGGCCTGGCCCAGGCCATGCTGGACGACCCGGGAATGGCGCGGCTCTGTCACCGTCGATGCGCTGCGCGTCCTGCGAGCTGACGGCCGCTTGTAGCGGTCCGCTGGATTAGTAGCGACGGTAATACCGGTGGCGGTAGTACGGGTGGCGGTAATAATACCGGTGGCGGTAATATGGGTGGCGGTAATAATACCGGTGGTGGTAGTAATACGGGTGGCGGTAGTAATGCCGGTGGTAGTACCCGCCGGGCGGGGGCCGGCCGTCACGGAAGCCCCAGCTGACGTGGCCGGCCTTCGGGGCGTAACTTGCCGTACTTACCGTTTGCGCGTGGACCGGGCGCGCCGTGGCTGCGTTTGCCGCGGTCGGCGCGAGCATCATCATCCCGGTGGTGCTCACCGCCGCAGCAGCGAGCCCGAATGCCCGCTTCAGTGACTTGGCATTCATGACAAGGATCCCCTCTTCTTGTCGGTAATGCTGCTGTCCGGGGCAGACCACCCATCCCGTGGCGCCGCGCGACTCGCGCGGCGCAGGCCCGGCCCCTAGCTGTCCGGCGGACGGAAGGGACTAATCACGCCAGACGCGTGCCCTTTGCCCAGCGGATCCCATGGTCACGCGACGTTCCGGTATGACGCTCGTCACATTTTGTAATTATCTGAATACGGATCGAAATTGGCCAGAGGCCGTAAAACATACCGGGACAGCGCACAGCACCCCAAACCCGGCCGGCGCATCCACACCCGACGTAATCCATTCGCGCGACGGCACTGAGCCGTGGCCCGCGGCCGGGGATGCGGTGCTGGAGTTCGATGGCCCGGACCGGGCGACTTTCCTGCCCGGCGAGCTGATTGAGCTTGCCCCCGTCACCTGGCATGAGCGCGAGCAGCGCCGGGCAGCCGGGGCGCGCGGCCGGTCATGATGTACCCGCCGCCGAACGCGATCTCACGGACGTGAACGTCCTCGGTGAACTGCTCCAGGTGACGCCACGGCCGGTCGAACCCCTCGAAGCTCCGCA
>DASQVO010000406.1:0-11675 GCA_035640715.1 Streptosporangiaceae bacterium | reverse complement strand
TCGTGGCTGAACGGCAGCCCATCCGGTACCCCCTCAGCCCGGATCCGTGCGCCAAGCTCCTTCAGCGCCGCCGACAGGCGGGTCAGGTTCTCGTGGCTTGTCTCCGGCGTGAGATCGATGTCTCTGGTCGCTGGTATCGGGGCCTGCTGCGCGATAGCGGCGAAGGCTCCAATGACGACGTAGCGCACCTGGTGCCGGTTAAGCGCAGCGACGATGGCCGCGGCGTTCAGTTCCGGTTCACCGGCACTCTCCTGTTCGCTCACGCCACATCCTCAGCAGGGGTGGCCTGGCGCCATGCCTGAAGCTGACGATCCCGACGGAGCCGCTCGGCTTCCGAGCGGCCTGCCTCCAGCCCCGCCAGTATGTCGTCATGCGGGTCGTAGGCCGCCAGATGCAGACGAAGGTCGAATCCGGCCGCGTGCAGCAGCCTGAGAAGTGTCGTCAAGGTGGGCTGCCGCTGGTCGCGCTCATACGCCGAGATCATGGTGACCGGGACCCCAGCACGTTCGGCCAGCTCCCGCTGACTCATATTGGCCTTGAGCCGGGCAAGCTGCAGAAGCGCCGAAGACGGCGACGGCAGTCCTTCAGCGTCAGATGCTTGTGTCATAATACAATCGTATTACCCGACGTCTGCACCTCCTAGCCGGCGCGGCAGAGCGGCGCGGCCTTGGCCCGCACCTCCGCTTCGGCTGCCCGGTCGTGGCGGCCGGGTTCGACGAGCGCCGCGCGGTCTGGAACCTCACCCTTGATGATGGCGGCACGTACCGAGTCATGCCAAACGGGGCCGGCCACGGCCGGGACCAGCGCGGCATGAGCGCCCGCCACGCTCACCAGGGGCTGCGCTTGCCGCCTGCGGTCGTGCGTCTTGGGGGGACGGCAACCCGGCTGGCGCTGCCTCCGCAAGGTGACGGTCAGTTCATGGCAATTACTGTCGCTTCCGCGGCCTTAGGCCGGGACGGGCACCCGGCCCACCGCCGTCTCATACAAGCTGCCGAGGTACAGCCAGCCGTCATGCTGGCGCACGCCGACGATCTCGCGGTAGGACCCGGAGGGGCCGTGCAGCGACTAGGTGATGAGCCCGTCGTCGCCTGACCAGCGGATCGATGGTGAGATCACGCGAACGGTCAGGGCTGATCGAACAGGTGCAGCCGGTGCGCGGCGGCGGCGGCCTCGCCCCGGGAGGCCACCCCAATCTTTCCGAGGATCTCGTCCAGGATCTCCAGCGCATCATCCCAGCGCCCTGCGGAGGTCAGCGACTCGGCCAGGTTCCCGGCGATGGGGGCTGCTATCTGCCGGGCCAGGTCCAGCTGCCTGGTCCGGGCCAGGCCGTCCCAGCCGGCTTGGATGGCACGCTCATGGCTGCCGCGCCCCTCCAGCACGTGGCTGGCCGTGAGATAAGCCCACGCCTGCAGATGCCCGCTGCCGATGCTCGCCGCTTTATCCCGCGCGCGTTGCAGCTCGGCCAGGGTGTCCTCGCCTTTGTGCGCCCCGACCGCGGCCACCAGCAGCACGGATTCGGCCTCGAGTTCCTCGTCACCCAGCCGTCCGGCCAGCGAGCGCAGCTCCCCGGCGAGCTGTTCGGCCTCCTGGTGACGGTCCTCGCGTCTCAGCGCCCAGCAGAGCTGGGCGAGGACCTGTGCCCGGACCTTGGTCGCAGCACCCGCCAGGCGCAGCGCCGCCCGCAGGTCATCAAGCTGGCCGGGGAGCAGAAGCTCCCGCCGCAGGCCGGCGCGCCGTAGCAGCGCTGATGCGACCTGTTCGGCCTCGCCCGCCTGGCCCACCCGCCCGAGTTCGACCTCATGGCCCGCATCGCCGCGCTCCGGCTACGGGAACGATGGGGAGGCTGGAACGGCGAGCCCTACACCGCCGCCAGCTGGCGCCACATCAGCGTCTACGAGCGAGCACACGACCGGTAGCCGACCCATCGGGGCCAGATCTCAGTCATAAGCAGCCTCCTGCCCGTAGCTGCCGCCGCAGCAGCTTGCCGGTGGCATTTAGGACAGAATGAAGTCCCTGATCAGATCGCTGAGCGCCGTCGGCTGGTCGCTCTGGACGGCATGGCCCGCACCGGCCACGATTTCGGTGCGGACCGATGGCAGCCGCCTGGTGACCTCGGCCAGGTCCGCGGCGGTTACGAACGCACTGTCGCCGCCCTTCACCAGCATCACTGGCATCGTCAAGGTCCCCAGGTCATCCCACAGTGGCCGGAAGCCAGGCAGCGGTGCGCCTGGCCCGCTGCCGCGCAGGTCGTAGCGCCACGCCCAGGTCCCGTCAGGCAGCTGCCTGGCATTGTGGATGACGCCGCGGCGGACAGCAGAAGGTGGCCGCCGCGGCGAGGCCCGCACCGCAGCCTCAACCATCTCCTCCAGGCTGGCGAAGGCCCGCGGTCCGCGGGTCAATTCCACTGCGCCACGTTGCTCGCTGGTCATCCGCTGGGCCGCCTCCGCCGAGCCAGGCGTGACGTCGACCAGCACTGCCCGCCGTACCAGGTCGGGGCGGGTGCTCGCCAGCCGGATCGTGGTCAGGCCGCCCAGCGACATGCCCACCACGCCGCGGGCGTGCCCGGCGAACTGCTCGACCACGGCCGCCACCGCGGCGGCGTTGCGCACGGGCCCGTAGTCGCGGTCTGGGCGCCAGGAGGAGTGGCCGTGCCCGGGCAGGTCGATGGCGATCGCCGGACGGCCGAGATCGAGCGCGACGAGATCCCAGGTGTGTGCGTTCTGGCCGCCTCCGTGCAGGAACACCAGCTCAGGCTCTGCCCCGCCCCAGGCTAGGAAGCTCAGCTGCTGGCCCTCATCGACCTCGGCGGACCGCCGGGTCACGCGAGGGATGGCACGGCGATCCAGCCCGAGCTCGTCGGCGACCTCGGCCAGCGAGGAAAACTCATCGGCTGTCCCGTCGTCTGCCGGCTCAGTCACCGCGACCTCCGCTCGCCTTTCTGTGCCCCGCCGGGAATGGCGGGGGCACCCTTTTCGTAAAAGTAGCCATCCTTCAGTCAGCGTTTGTCCCATTGTTCATCGGTCCAGCCGCGTGCCGGCTGGACATCCTCTCGCCGCAGGTCCAGGGCGCATCGCAGGACCAGTGCCTCGCACCCGTCGATGCCCGCGGTCACCAGGGCGGCGAAATGCCCGTCGCCCCGGTGCTCGCGCAGTACGGTGGCCGCTTGCCAGAGCCGGGCCAGCGCGTCATCGGGGGCCGGCAGCGCGGCGTTGGCCGCTGCCAGGACCCGGCCTGCGCAGTCCAGTTCGCCGATCACCCGCCACAGCAGGGCCGCAGCGGCCGCCGCCCCTTCCTCACGCGCTCTGGTAGAGCTTCGTGAGCACGAACTCGCGGTGTCCCAAAACTTCGGCGCAGGTCAGGCGGCCGTTGATAGTGCGGTCGGCCACCTCCATGAGGCGGTCACCCGAGGTGGGCAGGTCGTACTCACGCCGCAGCAGGCCCGAGCAGTCCAGGTCGATGTGCTCGGCCATGGTCCCGGCGGTGACCGGGTTCGCGGTCAGCTTGATCACCGGCTCGACCGGATTGCCGATCACGTTGCCCTGCCCGGTGGGGAAGAGGTGCAGCACCGCCCCGGCCGCGGCCATCAGCGTGATGCATTCGGCGGCCGCCGACGAGGTGTCCATGAAGTACAGGCCAGGCCCTGATGTTGGCGGTTCGGCCGCCTCCAGCGCGCCGATCACCGGCTTGGTGCCCGTCTTGGCGATGTTGCCCATCGCCTTCTCCTCGATGGTGGACAGGCCGCCGCGGATGTTGCCCTGGGTCGGCTGCGAGCCGAGCAGGTTGGCGTCGGCGCGGTCGATCATCTCCATGTAGCTGTCGAAGATCGACTGGAACTTCCCGCGCACCGTGTCGTTGACGCAGCGCTGGGCGATGAGGTGCTCGCCGCCGGTCAGCTCGCTCGTCTCGCCGAACAGGGCCGTGCCGCCCGCGTCGACCCACCGGTCCACGGCCTCGGCAGTGGTCGGGCATGAGCCGAGCCCGCTGGTCGTGTCCGACTCGCCGCATTTGATCGACAGCATGATCTCGTCCCGGCTGACCGGTTCCCGCTGCTTCTCCGAGTCGTCCTGCAGGAACTTCGCGGCGGCCCGCGCGGCCCGCTCGATGGTCTTCAGGTCGCCGTGGCGCTCAATCGGGAAGCCCTCGACCTTCTTGCCGGACTTGGCGATGCCGTCGGCCACCCGGGCGGTCCAGGTCGGCTCGATGCCGATCACTACCACCGAGGCGACGTTCGGGTTGCAGCCGTTGCCGATCAGGGTGCGGAAGGTCAGCTCCAGATCGGTGCCGAACTGCAGCCGTCCGTAGGCGTGGGGGAGTGCCAGGGTTCCCGGCACGACCCGCGCCACCGCTTCGGCGGCGGCGTTGGA
The DNA here is from genome assembly GCA_035640715.1 of Streptosporangiaceae bacterium. Lineage (GTDB taxonomy): Bacteria > Actinomycetota > Actinomycetes > Streptosporangiales > Streptosporangiaceae > DASQVO01. Next base: position 7,311 of record DASQVO010000406.1, on the reverse strand, counting down.
CAGGTCGTCCACGGGAAGGATGACCGTGTGGTTGCGGATTCCGACCGAGCCGTTCTCGCGACGGTAGCCGGTCAGGCCACGCTGCTGCGCCATCGTGCGCTCCTCACGTTGTGCACATGGACGTATCCGCCCCGGGCGATGTCGCGGGTGGCGATGCCGACCCGCTGCCCGTACTCGATGATGTCCTGCCCTTCCGCGATATCGGTCAGGGCGAGCTTGTGCCCGAGCGGGATGGCCTCCAGCAGCTCCACGCTCACCGACGCTGGCCCCCGTAGGAATGCCCCTTCGGCCGGGCCGGGATCAAGGTCGCGCACGGCCACACCGACGACGTCGCCCTCATGGTGGGCCAGGAAGTCCGGGGGGCCAGGTAGCTGCGCCATGGGATCCTCCTGCTGGTTAGAGGTCTTGCCAGTGAGCCTAACCCTGCGTGTTCCCGGCCGGCTGGAGAAATCCCGCCGTGAACATCAGCGCATACTCGACGCGCTGCTTGCCGCGGACCCCGCAGCGGCCCGCCGTGCAGCGGCCGCTCATATCCGGGGAGCCCGGCAGGCCGCCTTCGCGCGTGTCCGGAACGGGCACGACGGCACGTGATCGCGGGGCGGCACCGATCCCGCGGGGATGATTCTGGGTACTCCAACCGGGTGAGCGTGCGGTGATGAATGGCCGGCCTCCGGCCGGGATGCCTGCAGCGAAGGAGGCAGCTTTGACAACCGCAGGGAACGGGACAGCGATGCGGCGCGTCCGCATGTCGACATATCTCTTTGGCGCCCTGGGCGGACTGCTGTTCGGTTACGACCTCGGAGTCGTCGCCGGCGCGCTGCTGTACATAAAGCCGGAGTTCGGGCTGACCAGCGCCGGTGAGGGCTTTGTGACGAGCTCACTGCTGCTCGGCGCGATGATCGGCGCGCTCGGCTGCGGCGGCGTGTCGCAGCGGTATGGCCGCCGCCGGGTGGTGATGGGCTCCGGTGTCCTGTTCGCGGCGGGTGCCCTGGTGGCGTCGCTCGCACCGGGGCTGGCGGTCTTGCTCACGGGGCGGCTGGTGATGGGCCTGGCCATCGGCGCGCTGTCGGTATCGGTGCCCATATACCTGTCGGAGATCACCCCGGCCGCCAGCCGGGGCGGCCTGTCCGGGCTCAACCAGCTCATGATCTCCACGGGCATCCTGGTGGCGTACCTGGTCGACCTCGCGCTGGGCCCCGCACACGCCTGGCGGTGGATGTTCGGCCTGGCGCTGGTGCCGGCAGCGGCGCTGCTCGCCGGGCTGTGGTTCCAGCCGGAGAGCCCGCGGTGGCTGGTGCGGCAGGGCCGCCTGGACGAGGCCCGCGCCGCCCTGGCACGCAACCGCGACCCGGCCGAGGCCGAGGCCGAGATCGCCGAGATCCGCAGGGTCGCCGTGGGGTCAGGCCGGCGCGGTGAGCTGGCCGCGATCTGGCGCACGCCCGGGCTGCGCCGGATCCTGCTGATCGGCGTCGGGCTCGCGTTTCTGCAGCAGATCAGCGGGATCAACACGATCATCTACTACGCGCCGACGATCCTGACCAGGCTCGGCTACAAGAGCGTGGCCGCGATCGCGGCCAACGCCGGGCTTGGCGGCCTGACCGTCCTGGTCACCATCGTCATGCTCGTGTACGTCGTGGACCGGGCCGGCCGGCGACGGCCGCTCATCATCGGCGCGCTCGGCATGGCGGCCTGCATGCTCCTGCTCGGCCTGATGTTCCTCACCGCCGGGTTCAGCAGCGGCGGCGCCGGGTGGCTGGCGATCGCCGGCCTGGCTGGCTTCAAGGTCTCCTTCTCGCTGAGCTGGGGCGGGATGGTCTGGATCCTGCTCGGCGAGATGTTCCCGCTGCGGGTGCGCGGGCCGATCATGGGCGTCGCGACCTTCGCGAACTGGACCGGGAACCTGCTCGTCGGCCAGTTCTTCCCCACGCTGCTCGGCGCGGGGACCGGCACGGTCTTCTTCATTTTCTCCGGGATCTCGGTGCTGGCCTGCCTGTTCGCCGTCAGGTGGATTCCGGAGACCAAGGGCAGGAGCCTGGAACAGATCGAGCGGCAGCTCGGGCTGCCCGCCGGGGCCGCCGAAGGATCTGCCGTTCCGCAGGCACAGGGGGGATTGGCATGAGCGCGCTGGAGGGGCGCGCCTTAAGGCGCCCCGGAGGCGAGCGGGAGACGCCGATTCCCGGTCTGCGCCCGCGCTTGCCGCTGCCCTGGCCAGGATGCGCGCGGTCTGACCGGCCCGCCGTGCCCACCATGCCGGCACGATGTCGTGTCCCCCCGGGCTGCTGTTGCGGACCGCTGCCAGGGCAGCGTGCCGCCGGGACCAGCGTTCTGCTTCGCTGGCCAGCCAGCCGAAGGTCCCGGCGGGGGCCTGTTCCAGCATGGCGCGCAGGGTGAAGCGCCGTTCGCCGATCCGGTGGCCCGCGCCGGTGGCCTCCGCGCCGGCGGCCAGGCCACGGCGGGTGAGGATGAAGCCGCTCCGGACAGGCGCGGTGAGCGCGTCCAGCACGTGGCCGGCCCCGTCGCTGATGGTGACCGGGGCCGGTGCGGCTCGCAGGGCGAGCGGCAGCCCGGGCGAGCGGCCGGCCCTCCGGGAGAAGCTCACCCCGCTTCAGCGCCGCGTCGGCGAGCCGTGGACGCGCATCCGGTAGCCGGTTCGCGCCGCGAAGTCCGCGCCTATGGACAGCCGGCAACCGCGGATGACAACATGCCGCCAGTCCGTGTTGAATCCTAAATGTACGTACATCTTCTTGCGGTAGGATAGAAATGATCGTACATTCGCTCATAGGGCGGGCAACCGTCGAGGCGGGCTCCGTGACGGCACGAACCCGGGGGAGGGCATGGTAGAGGTCGAAATCATTGCGACGGAAGAACTCGGCGACCGCAGCTACGTCGCCCACGACGGCAGGACGGCTGTGGTTGTCGACCCGCAGCGGGACATTGACCGCGTGCAGCGGTCGCTGGAGGAGCGGTCGCTGACGGTGGCGATGGTCTGCGAGACGCACCGCCACAACGATTACGTCACCGGCGGTTTCGCCCTCGCGCGGGCCACTGGTGCGACCTATGTCGTCCCGGCGGCGGAGGACATCGTCGCCGACCGCCGCGGCGTCGCTGACGGCGACGAGCTCGCCGCGGGCTCGCTCCGCGTGCGCGTCATGGCCACGCCCGGGCATACACCGGGCCACTGCGCCTACGTGATCGGCGAAGGAGACAACGCCGGCGCGCCTGCCGCGTTCACCGGCGGATCGCTGCTGTACGGGAGCGTGGGCCGTACCGATCTCAGCGGCGCGGCACGCACCGAGGAGCTGACCCGCGCCCAGTACCGCTCGGCCCGCCGGCTGGCCGCAGCGCTGCCTGGCGACACGGCCATCTACCCAACCCACGGGTTCGGCAGCTTCTGCTCCGCCGGCGCGGCCACCGGCGGGCACGCGTCGACATTGAGCCAGGAGCGTGCCCGCAACGACGCGCTTACCGCCGGCGACGAGGACGGCTACGTCGCCCGGCTGATCGCCAGCCTGGACGCCTACCCGGCTTATTACGCCCATATGGGCGCGCTGAACCGGCAGGGCCCGGCCGCGCCCGACCTCTCGCCGCCGGAGGAGGCCAGCGGCGAGCAGGTCCGCAAGCGGATCGCCGCCGGGGAGTGGGTCATCGACCTGCGGTCACGCCGCGCGTTCGCGGCCGGGCACCTGGATGGCGCTGTCGGCGTCGAACTCGCGCAGCCGTTCGCCACCTACCTGGGCTGGCTGATCCCGTGGGGAACCCCCCTCACCCTGATCGGCGAGAACCCCGACCAGATCGCCCGGGCGCAGCGGCAACTGGTGCGGATCGGCATCGACCGGCCCGTCGGCGCCACCATCGCGCCGGCCAGCCAGCTCGCGGACGGCCACCCGCTGCGCGCCTACCCGGTAGTGACGTTCGCCGGCCTCGCCGCGGCACGTGCCCGGGGCGAGGACCCGGCCGTGCTGGATGTCCGCACCAATACCGAATGGAACCGGGACCACATCCGCGGCGCGGCGCACGTTCCGCTGTACGAGCTGACCGCCAGCCTGGGCCGGCTGCCGTCGGGGCGGCTCTGGGTGCACTGCGGCAGCGGGTACCGGGCGTCCATCGCCGCGTCCCTTCTCGACCGCGTCGGCCGCAAAATGGTGCTCATTGACGATGACTACAGCAACGCGGCGCCGGCGGGCCTGCAGCTCACTACCGATGAGCGGTAACCACGGACAGGAGGCCGGACATCGTGTCCGTGCTTCGCTTGTGCAGATTTAAGGATTTCACTTCTAAGAAATGTAGTCCTTAAAGGAGTGAGTGTGCTCGCAACGAAGCCATCGGAGATCTTCGATCGCGACTGGGAATGGGGTCAACTGGATCGGTTTGTCTCCGACGGTCAGCCAGGAGCGACGCTGGGCATCGTTTCCGGCCGGCGGAGGCAAGGCAAGACTTTCCTGCTCGAATCCATGTGCGAACTCACTGGGGGCTTCTACTATGCGGCCACAGAGGCGGTTCCTCGTCCAGAGGCTTTGCGGCAGCTTGCCGGGGCCTGGGCCGCGTACACATCGTCGCCAGGCAGTGTTTATTTCTCCGATTGGGGTCAGGCTCTCGATGCGCTCCTGGCACTTGCCTCCGAGCGGCCGGTCCCTGTTGTGCTTGACGAGTTCCCCTACCTCGCACGGGAGGCAAAGGAACTCCCGTCGGTCATACAGAAGACGCTGTCGCCGGGGCGGCAGCAGCGCGCTGTCTCGCGCATGCGGCTGCTGCTGTGCGGATCGTCGATCTCCTTCAAGGGCGGGCTGCTCAGCGGCGGTGCACCGCTGCGGGGCAGGGCAGGGCTTGAGCTTATCCTGCCGACGTTCGACTTCCGCCTAGCCGCGGACTTCTGGGGTATCAGCGACCGTCGGCTGGCGGCCCTGCTGTACTTCATCCTCGGCGGGACTCCGGCATACCGGACCGAGTACCTGCGGGGTGCGGCGCCTTCAGGTCTGACGCGCTTTGACGCATGGGTTGTCGATGTCGAGCATGTACTGAATCCTGCCAGCCCGTTGTTCCGGGAGGTCCGCGTCTTGCTTGCGGAGGACCCGACCCTGCGCGATACGGGCCTGTATCACACGGTTCTCGCGGCCGTCGCTGAAGGTAATGCCACCAGGGGCGGCATCGCCAATCGCATCGAACGCAAGGCAGCGGACATCTCGCATCATCTGACCGTGCTCGAGGACGCTGGCCTTCTCGTACGCGAGCCGGACGCCTTCCGGGAGAACAGGTCCGAGTACCGGATCACCGAGCCACTGGTCCGGTTCTATCACGCGATTATGCGTCCCAACTGGACCCAGCTGGAGCGCGTCCGACCCGGACGGACCGAGCGGATCTGGGCCGCATCGCAGGACACATTCTTCAGCAGGGTCGCGAGTCCCATCTTTGAGCGCATGTGCCGGCTGTGGGCTGAAGATATGGCCGACCCGCAGACGCTCGGTGGACAACCCGCACGGGTCCTTTCCGGGGTGGTCCGGGACCCCGCCGCTCGCACCAGCTATGAAGTCGACGTAGCGACACTGGATGCCGAGGGCCGCGTCCTGGCGATCGGCGAGGCCAAGTGGGGCAAGCTCATGGACCTCGGGCATCTCGCCAGGCTTGAGAAAATCGCTGAAGTGCTCGGGTCGCGTGATCAGCGTCCGCAGGTGCTCGCCCTGTTCAGCGGCACCGGTTTCACCCCCGAGCTCGCCGAGGCGGCCGCGAGTAGCCGCAGGCGCGTCCAGCTCATCGACCTGGACCGCCTCTACACCGGGTCGTGACCACACTGATTCACGAGACCGGCCACGAGCCGGGACCCTGCGCGGCCGCCAAGCTGGGCGACGAAGACCGCGCCGATGTTGCCTACCTGCGGCGCTTACGCTCAGCGCGGCCTAGCGGTTCTGCATCTTCTCCCACGGCGCACTGCTGGAGCCCAGTTGCGATGATCTTGAAACCGGCCCGGTCGAGCGCCCTGGAAGCCGCGGCAAGCTGGGTCATCACGTCGGCGCAGTCGCGGCCTTCTTCGAAGATCATGAAGTTGACCTACGAGCCTCAGCACTGAGGCGACGGGTAGCCCCATCCGCGTGCCGACCGAACGCTTCCTCGCCGACGGCGAGGAAGCGTTCGTGGCGTACGCGCTGATCACCGATGCTGCGGGCACGGCTGCATCCGGCAACCAGGCGACCCAAGACCGCTCGGGGCCGCCCACCGGGCAGGACTCACTCCTGCTCAGTGTCTAGGAACGGTAACGGTCGTCTGGGGCCAGCCGGTACCCGGTACGGGAAGAAAACTCTGCGACCAGCGAGAACCGGTCACCACGGATCAGCGTCCGGCGCCACTCGACCGGTCGGCCGGCGGCGTAGCCGAGTCGGCTGACCAGCAGCGCTCCGGTGGACGGCGGGATCCGGAGCAGATGCTGCTCGGCTCTTGTCGGCACGACCCCGCGGATGTGCTCACGGCCGCTATCCACGTGGATGCCGGTGCGTGCGGCGAGCTCGTCGTAGAGCCCGGTGTGGGTGAAGTCGGCCTCCAGCAGCGGAGCGCCCAGGTCTCCCGGCAGCCAGACGGTGTCCAGCGCCAGCGGCTCTTCCCCGGCCAGGCGGATCCGCTCCATGTGGAACAGCGGGGTGGAGGCCTCTAGCCCGAGCCGGTCGGCGATGACCCCGTCGGCGCGCAGGTCACGCCGCCGGATGATGCTCCTCTGGCGCAGCCCGGCCGACTCCACCGAGGCGAACAGCGAGTACAGCGTCCCGAGCGGCTGAGTGATCACCGGACCGGTGATCCGGGGACGGCGGCCGCGCTCGGCCAGCACGATGCCATCCGCGCGCAGCTCCCGCAATGCCGTACGGACAGTCTGGCGGCTGACCTGATACTCGGCGACCAGCGCCATCTCGCCGGGGAACTCCTCATCGAAGGCACCGGCGTTCAGCCGCCGCAGCAGGTCAGCGCGCAGCTGCGCCCACAACGGCATCGGGCTCTTGCGGTCCAGCGGCCCGGCGCCCGCCCGGCGCTGAGCCGCTGCGCCTTGTCCGGCCAACGGGAACTACCTCCCCTCATCGACCGGATGTCCGTACATCCGTGACGGTACCAGCAGCGGAACCGCGTACCTGCGCAGACTGTCAGCTCTTCTTTACCTGGGAGGCTACCCGGAATCTTGTGCTCTGTCCGAATGTACGAACCTATAGGACTAAGTTCCGTATCCACGACCCCTCCTTCCCGCCGCCGGGCCCGGCTCCATCTGGCCCGGCGCGAAACCGCTGGGCAGCACCCATCAAGTTTCGGCGCGCAGGTTCCGCGCTGTCCAGGTAGGCC
>DASQVO010000405.1:0-13487 GCA_035640715.1 Streptosporangiaceae bacterium | reverse complement strand
CTCGTCAGCCGCCCGCTCGTCAGCCGCCCGCGCGCCAGCCGCCCGCTCGCCAGCCGCCCGCTCGTCAGCCGCCCGCTGAGGGGGACTCTGCTGGGACGGGCCCCGCCCGCCCCGGCTTTCGCTGCCGGGGACGCGCGCGTCTGCCGGCGACCCGCCGGGCCTGTTCATATCGGGACCCTCTGCGCAGCCCGGCGTAGCGGGCCCCTGGCCGCCCGGGGCTACCGTGCCGAGATTCGGCCGGGGGGTGTCGCGCTCCCCGGTCACTGTGCCTCCCCGTGGTGCGAGTCGGGCGGTTCGGCCGCCTCACGGCGCCGCCAGTCGTCCGGCAGGGTCACCTCAAGCACGTCATCGACGGTGATCACGCCGAGCAGGCGGCTGTGGTCGTCGACAACCGGGATGGTGATCAGGTTGTAGTCGGTCATCAGCACAGCGACGTCGACGACGTCGGTGTCCGGTCCGACCCTGACCGGGTCCGTGTCGCTGACGTCGAGCAGGCTGGCATCGGAGCCGGACTGGAGCAGCGCGACGAGCCGCACGACACCGCGCAGGCAGCCGTCCCCGTCAATCGCGTGCACGCTTGTCAGCGCCTCCGGCTGCAGCGTCGACGCAGCGCTGACCGCTGCGAGCGCGTCGCTGACCCGCGTCTGGCCCGGCAGGGCGAGATAGTCGACGCCCATCAGGCCGCCGGCGCTGGTCGGGTTGAACCCCATCAAGGTCAGCACCTTGGTCCGCACGCCAGGGGGCAGCAGGTCGATGACCGCCTGCCTGCGGTTCTGCGGCAGTTCCGCGATCGCGTCGGCCGCGTCGTCGGCGCGCATCCGGGTGAGCACCTCGGCGATCTCGGCGTCGCTGCGCTCGCCGAGCAGCTTGGAGGCCCGGTCCTCGTCGAGCTCTTCGAAGACGTCCGCCTCCAGCTCAGGGTCCACGTGGACCTGCCCGAGGATCTCGGTCTCCTCGGCCTTGGAGGCGTCCTCGAGCAGGTCAGCGATCTGGGCAGGCTTCAGCCGCCGGATCCGCCCGAACGGGCCGCGGAGCAGTTCGCTGCTCACATGCCCGATCAGCGGCTCGAATTCCTTCCAGTCACGGAAGCGCACGGGATCGGCCTGGGCCGACGGTGCCGGTTTCCCGAAGTGCAGCGCCCTGAGCAGCGAGGGCGGCCGGCGGTGGGTGTCGACCCCGGCCAGCACCCATTCACCGTCGCGGCGGGCCAGTTCAAGGTCGCCCGCGCGCACCAGGTGCGCGGTGTCGACGTCGATGAGCCTGTGCCCGAGAACGTCGGCCTTGAGCAGCACCTCGCCGTTACGGCGCTCGAAGTGACGGAGGTCGAGCTTGGCGCTGGTCAGCCTCAGCACATCCCCGCCGAAGGTGCTCACCTGCCCGATCGGTACGTAGACCTCGCGCCCGCCGACCGAGGCGACCAGGCCGGTAACAAGCGGGTAGTCATTGCCACGGAGGCGGACGATCACGTCGGACAGGCGGCCGAGCGATTCTCCGCTGCGGTCGGCGAGCGGCCGTCTGAGCAGCCCTGACAGGCGCAGTGTGTCCTGCTGCTGTATCCCCGGCGCCGGCACCGCGGGCGGTGTTGTCGTCATAGTGGGTTCACTCTTCCAATGTGTCGGCCGGCTGAGCGGCATCCGGCCAGCCAGCGGCATACATGGCAGTTGGTCAGCCAATCGCCTGAGCAACTACTGCCCGGCCAGCCGCTGAATAGCATCAGCCCGGCCGTCCGCGCAGCGCCAGCCCCCGAGGGCAGGTAGCTCACGTGCTCAAAGTGCCATACCCAGGTAAACGTGTGGTGATCAATGCTCTTCGGGAGAATCCGCTCGCGTCCGGGCCATGCCGGGTTCCGAGGTATACCACGGCGCAGCGTGGGGTAGCCCTCCGTGCGGCGGTTGCGCACCGCTGTCCCGCCATACCCGTTTTCCCCATATCCGGGCGGGTGGTATGAAGTCCACGTCAGAATGTGCAGACGGAGCAAACGGAAAGGCGCAGATCCGTGGCCATACGGAAGGCGGCGCTCCCGGGCAACCGGCCGCGACCATGGTCCGTGCCGCAACGGCGGGCCAGGAAACTCCCTCGGATCAGGAGATGAGATCAGTGCGTAAGCTGCGTGACCTGGTGAAGGGGCGGGATCGCGCCGAAGGCGCGGCGCCCTCGGAAGGCACGGGCGATTATGGGCGACCCGCGCCCCCCGCCGATGTCAGCCCGATCGGATCTCTCAGCGGGCCGGGAAAGTTCACCGTGGAGGGTCGCGTCCGTGCCCTCGAGATCCGGCCGGTGGAGCGGAACTCCGTGCTGGCATGCGAGATCGCTGATTCGACCGGTGACCTGTCGGCATTGTTCTATGGCCGGTCCCACATCACGGGTCTCATCTGCGGTTCCCTCGTCCGCCTTCGCGGGCCTGTGGGCTTCCGTGACGGCCATCCCGTCATGATCAATCCCGCCTATGAACTGGTCGCCTCAGGCGCGGAGCAATAGCCGGCCGGCTTCTTCTTTCATTACCTCGCCCAGCGCCGTATCAATAGGGCATTTCCGCTGAACCCGCACACACTCGGCGTTAAGGCCGGAATCACGTGCAATTCATGATGTCTTATTCAAAAGTTGAATAACGCTCACATTGCCCCGGCGGAGAAGTTGCCGTTCACGGTGGCGAGCCGGCGACCGCGACGGCATCGGTGAGCGGTAGGGGAATTCTGCCGGCGGCGAGGCATGATCGTGAGGTAGCTGGGCAGCGAGAGGCATGATCGTCGGGTGGATGGGCGGCGGAGGGCCAGCAGCGCGCGCCTGTGAGGCAGCGCCTGCGGCACCGCACGAGACGGACGTGTCGCTGCGGGTCCAGCACCGCAGTGCGGGGAACTGCTCATGTTCCGGCACACCAGCCAGCCACTGCAGTGTGGCCCCGGCCGGAAGCCGGAACCGGTGAGCGTTATTCAAACCGGCTAGCGAACACGGGCCTTCCTGCCCGTGTGAGCAGCCCGGGAGCAATTGACCAATTCGGGGGAAGGAGTACGGCATGATTTCATTGACGCGAGCGGGCATCGCAGTATCAGCGGTCTCGGTGGCTGGCCTGGTTCTGGGGGCAGGCCTGCTGACCGCGGTCCCCGCCGCGTATGCGGGCGGGCCCGTCTCGGCTCAGACCGTCTCGGCTCAGGACATCACCTGGGCCCGGAGCAACGCCCAGACCGACCTGGCCGAGATCGCCCTAGGCAAGATCATGGAGCAGCGGGCGATCCATCCATCCACCAGGGCCCTGGCGCACCACATCATGAGCGACCACGAAAAAGCGCTGGCCCAGCTGAGGACGGTAGCGTCGGAGGCGGGCATCACACTGCCTACCACGCCCACCGCCGCACAGCAGGCGCAGGCCACCAGGCTGATGACGGTTCCTTCCAGCCAGGTCGACGTGACGTACGACTCCCTTCTGATCCCGGGTCACGAGCTCAGCATCAGCCAGACGAGGACCGAGATCGCCAATGGGTCCAGCACCACGGTCAAGAACTACGCCTCGACGTACCTGCCGACGGCGGAACATCACCTGATGCTGGTCCAGGCCGACTACGCCGCACTGACCGGGTCCCAGCCCGGCGCACCCAGCGTCAGCGCGGGAACCGGGGGGATGGCCGCCACCCGCCCGGCTGACGATGCGCCCTGGCTGGCCATCGGGGCGGCAGGCGCGCTGCTGCTGGTCGGCACGGGGGCCTTCGGCATGCGGCGCCGGCTCACTGCCCGGTAGCGGAATGGGACAGGGCAATGCCCACCAGCGGCGGTATCGCCGCTGGTGGGCCCTGCCGGTGCTCATCGGCGCCGTGCTGCTCGCCGTCGCCGCCTGGGGCATCCAGTCACACCGTTCCCGGCTACCCGAGGCAGGGCCCCCACCAGTCCTCACCGGGGCTCCGGAGACGGCGATCCCGGCGGCCGGCACGGGGAACGTGAAGATGCGCAGCCGGGTTTCCGTGCGGGCTGTGCCGCCGATGCCCGCCGTCCTGCCCGTCGGGGCAGACTCGGTGGAAATTCCGAGCCTGCACATCACGGCGGCAGCCACGCCCGAGTCAGTTAATGCCGCCGGGGCGCTCGGCGTCCCCGCGAACCCGGCCGAGGTCGGCTGGTGGATGCCCTCTACCGCCGAGCTGGTGATCGACGGCCACGTCGACATGGCGGGTGCCGGGCCTGGCGCGCTGTTCGAGGTACGGACCCTCCGCCCCGGTGCCGCTGTCGTCGTTAAGACGGCCAGCGGCACGGAGCACTGGAAGGTCGACGGCGTGCGCACCTACGAAAAAGGACACGTGCCGGCCGGGCTGTTCAACGGGCAGCGACCCCGGCTGGTGATCGTCACGTGCGGCGGCCCGTTCAACTACGCCACCCACCACTATGACGACAATGTCATCGCCTACGCCTCATGGTCACGCGGGGAATCCGGCGCGAGAGCATGGCAACCCTGACCGGCAGCGGACTGGCTGAGAAGCAGCAGCCCTCAGGCAAGGGATCAGTCAGGCACGAGCTCGTATGCCGGGTTGATCATCGTCGGCCTGCCGTCTCGCATGCCGACCGGGCCATGGAGCCGCATCATCGTGCCGCGCTCAACGCCGGGTATCCGCTTGCGCCCGTAGAACAAGGCGGTGAGCTCGCCGCTCGAATCAGCAATCTCGCACGCCAGCACCGCATTGAACTCGACCGGCCGGACCTCGATGGCGCGGACTCGCCCTTGCACGGTGGCTCTCCCCGGCGCTCTTACGGATCCGATGGGGGTGATGTCAGCCGGCGGTACCGGCTGGTCGTGGGTGCGCGCCCGCCCGGATGGCGCTGCGGCACCGTCGGCGCGATCTCTCCCGCCCGGCGGTCTGCCGGGCGGGCGGGCCGGCGGCGCGTCAGGCCCCGGCGGCTTACCTTCGCCGACTGCCGTGCCACGGCGCCGGGCGGCGTCCGGCTGCGCGGCGGTGGAACCAGGCGCAGCCGGGGGCTGCGAGCGCCCCGCCGCGTTCGTCACTCCCGTGGCAGCACGGAGGGGAAGGACTCCCGCCGTGGCACCAGCGACTTGCGCCGCGCGTGTGACATCGCGCTCCTCCAGCACGCGCACGCGGCTCTCCACGTCGAACGGGATGATGGTGGCGGCCGCGTTGGGGATCCGGCTCACCACCGCGGCGATCTTGTCAGCCGTCCTGTCGTGCAGCAGCCTGCCGATGAGCGGCGCGAAGCTGCGCCGGGGAAGGACCACCGTGACCTGGGTGCCGGGATGCTCAGCCTCACGGCTGACAAGCTCCTTCGAAGCGCGCAGCAGCCTCCGGTCGGCGCAGTCGATCATGTCGAGCGGCACGTCCTGGCCGAAGCGGACCCACCGCTCACGGAGCCTGTCCGCCCGGGCACTGTCGATGACGAAGTGCACCGCGCGCAGCGACGTGGGCCGCAGGCTTCTCGCATAGCGGATCGCGGCGAGTGTCGCCAGGTCGAAGCTATCCACGAACACGAGCACCACACGGCGGGTGTAGTTCGGCTGGCGCGGGACGATGCCTGCGGCCCGGCGGTCCCCGATGTTCTCCAGGACCTGGTCCTCGGCCCGGTACTCCCGGTTCAGCCGGATGAGGGCGAACACGAGGATCGGGCCAACGATCACCACCAGCCACGCACCCTCGGTGAACTTCGCGATTGCAAAGATCAACACGACCACGGCAGTGAGCACCCCGGCCGAGAAGTTGATGACGAGCCGCCTGCGCCAGCCCCGCTCCCTGCGCCGCAGGTGATACTTCGACATCCCGAACCCGGCCATCGAGAAACCGGTGAACACGCCGATCGCGTAGAACGGCACCAGGCCGTTGACGTTCGCCCCGACCGCGAGGATGAGGGCCAGCGACACGATGGTCAGCACGATGATGCCGTTGGAGAACACCAGCCGGTGGCCCCGTTTGGTCAGCCAGCGCGGGAGGAAGGCGTCCTGGGCCACGAAGCTGGCCAGGAAGGGGAAGCCGTTGAAGCTGGTGTTGCCGCCAGTGAACAGGATCAGCGCGGTGGCTGCCTGGACGAAGTAGAACAGGATCCGGCCCGGGCCGCCGCCGAAGATCAGGCTCGCCTCCTGGGAAATGACCGTCGGCGTGCCACTCCTATAGGGAGTGGCGTGCGTCGCATGCGCCAGCCATGAGATCCCGGCGACCAGGAAGGCGAGGATGAGGCCCTGGATCACCAGCACCCGCCGGGCGTTGACCCCCTCCGGTGGCCGCAGCGCGCTAACCGCGTTGGACACCGCCTCAATGCCAGTCAGCGACGAGCCGCCGTTGGCGAAGGCGCGGAGCAGCGTAAGGACCAGCGCGAATGAGATGAGCAGCGATTCGTGGTGGCTGCCCTGGTAGTACGTTCCGTGCAGCGTCGCAAGGTCTACCACCGGCAGGTGACCGAACGCCTCCCGGATCAGCCCGATGATGATCATCAGGATCACCGAGCCGGAGAACAGGTAGGTCGGCGCGGCGAAGACCCGCCCGGCCTCCCTGATGCCGCGCAGGTTGCCGTAGCACATGATCAGGATCGCGATCACCGAGATGATCGTCAGGATCCGCGGGCCGATGACGGGAACCGTGTTCAGCACCGGGAACGCGGACACGATGGCCGCCGCTCCGGCCGCCGTCTGGACCGCGACCGTGACCGTGTAGTCGATGAGCAGCGCGACCGCCGCGATCTGGGCCACCTTCGGCCCGAAGTTGTCCCGGGCAACGACGTATGAGCCGCCCGTCCGGGTGTAGACCGTGACGACCTCGCGGTAGGAGAGGACGACCAGGGCCAGGACCAGCAAGACCACTCCGGTGATCGGCAGCAGCACCGTGAAGGCGGTGATCCCCAGGCCGCCGATGAGCAGCTCGATGAGGATTTCCTCACTGCCGTAGGCCGACGACGAGATGCCATCGGGAGACAGCACGCCCAGGGCGAGCGGCTTAGACAGCCGCTCCTCCTTGAGCTGCTCGTTCACCAGCGGCGGCCCGAGCAGCCGGCGCTTCACCGAGTACCAGAAACTCTCCGGGAGATCGCTTCCGCCGCCGCCGAGTATCCCCGCCGCTTTGCGCACGGCCACTAGATTCCCGCCTCCATTCTCAGGACCGTCAATTCAGCTCTCAGGGCCGCCACTTCAGCCTTCACCGGCCCATCGACGGATTGGGCCGCCATCTGCCCTGCCGGTCCTCGATGATGTTGACTGCCGTGGCTTTCCTCCTTGTTGGGTGCCCATCGCTAGAGGCGCATGGCGCCTGGGGCAGCGTCGGCCGCTTGCGGGCGGCACGGCTAAGGGTAGCGTTCGAATGCAGTTCGAATGCGGGTGGTATAAAGGCTAGGCGGTTGGCCCTGGCGACGGCTACAAGCGGGATGTCAAGACCGGCAATCCGGACGTTAAGGATCTATCAAGATCCGGCATGGGCTACCGCTTCCAGATGTGACGGGCACCGGCCGGGCTACCGGCCCTTCTCGCCGAGCCATCCGGCGAGCTTGCCAGCCCGGCTCACGGCCCGCAGCCGCTGCTCGGTCTGTTCCCGTACTCCCGCGGTGACGACGATGAGCAGCCGGTCACCAGCGCGCAGCGCTGTCGTGGGCCCGGGGACGAATCCTCGTCCGTCCCGGACAATGAAGGCCACGTTTGCCGGAGCGGGCAGCCTCAGTTCGAAGATCTCGACGCCATGCAGCCTCGAATCGGCCGGGATCGTGACCTGGAGAAGATCGGCATGCAGCGCTTCGAGCGGCGCCGCCTCTACATCGATGTCCGTGGGCTCGGCGGGCGCCACCACGCCCAGGCGCCGGGCTGCCCACGGCAGGGCGGGGCCCTGCACGAGGGTGAAGATGACCACGACCACGAAGACGATGTCGAAGATGCGGACCGCGCCCGGCACCCGCGCCTTCATCGGGATCGTCGCGAGCACGATCGGGACGGCACCGCGCAATCCGGCCCAGGCCAGGAAGGCCCGGTGCCGCCACGGCGTCCGCAGCAGCAGCGTGGAGATGATCACTGCGGCCGGCCTCGCGATGACCACGAGCACGCATCCTGTCACCACGGCCGGGATGATTTCCGCGGGCAGCCTCGCCGGGCTGGCGAGCAGGCCGAGCAGGATGAAGAGCCCGATCTGGGCGAGCCAGGCGACACCCTCCGCGAAACCACGGGTGGCCGGCCCGTGCGGGAGCCGCGCGTTCCCCAGTACCACCGCGGCCACATACACGGCGAGGAAGCCGCTCGCCCGGGCCTGCGTCGCCGCCCCGTAGCTCATGACGATGAGCGACAGCACCGCGATCGGGTACAGGCCGGACGCCGGGAGCGCGACCCTGCGCAGCGCGATAGCGCCGATCGCACCGGCGAGCAGCCCGATCACGGCGCCCGCGGCGAGCTGGTAGGCGATCAGTCCCGCGATCAGCGCGGGACCGGGCGGATGCGCCCACCTCTCGGTGAGCAGCGTCACCGCCAGCACGGCGGGCGCATCGTTAAGCCCGGATTCGGCCTCCAGCATCCCGGACAGCCGGGGCGGCAACGGCAGTTTGCGCAGCACCGAGAAGACCGCGGCCGCGTCAGTCGACGCGAGCACCGCGCCCAGCAGCAGGGCCTCCCGCCACGGGAGCCGGAGCAGGAACCGGGTTCCCGCGGCGACGATCAGGAGGCTGACGGCGACGCCGACGGTGGCCAGCATGACCGCCCTGGGTGCCGCCGCGCGCGCGTGTGCCCAGTTGGTGGTCAGGCCGCCTTCGGCCAGGATCAGGATCAGCGCGCTCAGCCCGAGGGATTCCGCAAGCGCGGCGTTGCTGAAACGCACGCCGAGTCCTGCCTCACCGATGGCCAGGCCGAGACCAAGGAAGACGAGCAGGCCCGGCAGCCCGATCCCGTGGGAGATCCTGGCCGCCACGATCGCGGCGAGTATCACGACCGCGCCGGAAAGCAGGACAAGGCCCGGATCGCCCGTCTTCACGGCTTTCTCCGCATAGCCTGCCTGCCCCCGCATCCGTTTCTGCTGCCCACCAGTCTGCCGGGACAGGAACAGAATGCTTCCGGCGGATAAGCGCACAACAGCGCGGCCCAGGTATTGCGCCTAGCCGCGTTACTCGTTAGTAATGACAGCAAGAGCCGATCCGCCGCCGAAGCCGGGAGGCCCCACGTGAGCACATACGACCTTTACACGACACCCGTCGAGCCGGGCACCTGGGATGTTCCCTCGACGGGAGCCGCCCGGTTCTCCTGGGAGTACGACGACGGCCGCCAGCGGCTGCTCGATCCCTACCAGCGCGGCAAGGACAAGCAGTGGGACGCGGCCAAGCGGATCGACTGGGACCTGCCTGTGGATCCCGCGAACGTGATGGGCATCACCGAGGACCTCAACCCCATCTACGGCTCACGGCAGTGGGACATCCTCTCCCAGTCCGAGCGTGACGAGCTTTCCCACCACCTGGCGTCGTGGCTGTTCAGCCAGTTCCTGCACGGCGAGCAGGGCGCACTGACGGTGGCGGCGCGGATCGTCGAATCCGTCCCGGACATGGACTCCAAGTTCTACGCGGCCACCCAGGCCATGGACGAGGCCAGGCACGTCGAGCTGTACTCCCGGTTCATGCGGGACAAGATCGGCATGTTCTACCCGGTCAACCAGGACCTCGCCAAGCTGCTCGGCGACGCGCTGAGCGATTCCCGCTGGGACTTCCCCTACTTCGGCATGCAGGTGCTGATCGAGGGACTCGCGCTCGCCGCATTCGGCGTGCACCGTGACGTGGCCACCAACCCGCTGGTCAAGCAGATCCTCGCCTATGTCATGCAGGACGAGGCGCGGCACGTCGCGTTCGGCCGGCTGGCCCTGCGGGACTACTACGCCGAGCTCACCGCGGCCGAGCGGGCCGATCGCGAAGAATTCGTCGTGGAGGGCTGCTACCTGATGCGGAACCGGTTCCGCCAGCAGGAGGTGTGGGAACGGATGGGCTACGACGTGGCGGAGTGCCTGGACTTCACCGAGCACTCCCCCGTCCAGCAAATGTTCCGCACGCTGCTGTTCAGCCGGATCGTCCCGTGCGTGAAGGACATCGGCCTATGGGGCCCGAAGGTCCAGCACGCCTATGCCGACCTCGGCGTGCTCGACGCGGCGAAGACGGATCTTGAGGCGCTGATGCGCGACGACGAGGAGATCGCCGAGCGGATGGAGAAGGAGTACGCCGCCGAGTTCGCCGCCCGCACCGGCGAGGTGGACGCCGCCATCGCCGAAGGCGCCGCCAGCTAGGCCCGCCACCGGCCAGGGCTCACCGCCGGCAGATCTTGACATCCGGCCCCGCGCGCTACCGACTGATCCGCCCGCTGGAGCGTCACGTGTGGTCAGCGGGGAGGATCTTGAAGGCGGGAAACTGCGGCGTGAGCGGGGTGATGGCCCGATAGTCACGCTGGTCGAGAGCGAAGATACGGTCCGTGTGGTACCGGTCAGCGAGGACCACACCGATGGCATCCGCGAGGTCGAGTCTCAGGTCCTGATACTTCATGCGGATATCGCGGGCGACAGCAAGATCATCCTGCCGAAGCTCGGCAAGCTTGTACTGGCCGTCCGCCATACGCGCCGCGAGCGCATCGACGACTTGCAGCGCGGCGGAGAAACCGAGGTCGCGATGGACCAGATGATCCAGTTCGGTGATCACCAACGGCGAGATCGCAAGGGTTTCGCTCTCCATGATCGCCACAGCGTCGCCGTGTTCCTGCTGGGACGCGTCGAACGCGGCGTAGAGCGCCGAGGTGTCCGCGACCACGATCATCGGCGAGCCGCCCGCGCCCTGATGCTCTGGTAGATCTCCTCGTCCATCTGGCCGGCCGTCAGGGGCCGACCGCTGGTGAACACAGGAAGCGGCTGAGCCTGCCTGGGGCGGGTCGACGCCTCCAGACGCATGACGATGCCTTGCCGGATCAGTTCCGCCTTGCTGACGCCGGATGCCGCCGCTTCGGCTTCCAGCCGGACATCGAGATCCTCAGGAAGGTACACGGTCGTCTTCACCATGACACATATGGTACCACCCATCTCAGCTCTGGTGACCAGAGCCATCGCGCCACCACTGAGGCGGAAAGCCAATAAGGAAGCGCCGGCGTGGACGCGACACCACCGGTCGTTCGGGATGAAGAAAGACGGAGCCCGGCACGGCGGGATGCCGTGCCGGGCTGCGTGGCGGAAGGGAACTTTTAGCGGAAGGGACCCTCAGCCGCCGTTGACCTCCTTGGCGACGCGAGCGCCGAGGTCGGGGTGGACGTTCCTCCAGTACTCGATGACCCGGGGCAGCGTCCCGGACGTCACGCCGCCCTTGATGTGGGTGACGATGTTGCTGACCAGGTGGTCCTTGTCGGTGTCGCTCAGCACCTTCTCATACAGCGCGCGCGGCTGGACGAAATCATCGTCGTCGCGGTGCTTGGTGTAGGCATAGTTGCCGATCTCGGCAGCCTCGACCATCCAGTTGGGCCGGCCGGCGGCCTCGGCGCTGGCCCGCGGGCCGCCGAAGGAGTTCGGCGCGTACACCGGGTCGGCAGAGTTGCGGTAAACCATCGGGCCGTCCTTGGCGTAGGTGTGCACCGGGGACTTCGGCGCGTTGATCGGCAGCTGCTCGTAGTTGGCGCCGATCCGGTGCAGGTGGGTGTCGTGGTAGGAGAACACCCGGCCCATCAGCATCTTGTCCGGGGACAGCCCGATGCCGGGCACCAGGTTGGACGGCTCGAACGCGGACTGCTCGATCTCGGCGAAGTGGTTCTCCGGGTTGCGGTTGAGGACCAGGCGGCCGATCGTGATCGGCGGGTAGTCCTCATGCGGCCAGACCTTGGTCAGGTCGAACGGGTTGAACCGGTAGTCGGCGGCGTCGGTGGCCGGCATGATCTGCATCTCCAGCCGCCATTCCGGCGCGTTCCCGCTGGCGATCGCCTCCCAGAGGTCACGGCGGTGATAGTCGGGGTCCTGGGATGCGATCGCGGCGGCCTCGGTGTCGGTGAAGTTCTCGATGCCCTGCACGGTCTTGAAGTGGTACTTCACCCAGAACAGCTCGCCCTTGGCGTTGATCCACGAGTAGGTGTGGCTGCTGTAGCCGTTCTGGTGCCGGTAGGTCCGCGGCGTCCCGCGGTCCGTCATCAAGATGGTGACCTGGTGCGCCGACTCCGGGGACAGGGTCCAGAAGTCCCACTGCATGTTGTTGTCCCGCATGCCGGTGTCGGCCCGGCGCTTCTGGGAGTGGATGAAGTCCGCGAACTTGTGGGCGTCCCGGATGAAGAAGGTCGGCGTGTTGTTGCCGACCAGGTCATAGTTGCCCTCTTCGGTGTAGAACTTGATCGCAAACCCGCGCGGGTCGCGCACCGTGTCCGCGCTGCCCAGCTCGCCGGCAACCGTGGAAAACCGCAGGAACACCGGGGTCTGCTTGCCCACCCGCGACAGGAACGCCGCCCGCGTGTACTGCGTGACGTCCTCGGTCACCTCAAAGAACCCATGGGCGCCACTGCCCTTGGCATGCACCACCCGCTCGGGCACCCGCTCACGGTTGAACGCCTGCATCTTCTGCACGGTGTAGGCGTCATGCAGCACAGTCGGGCCGCCGGGACCCACCGTCAGCGAGAACTCATCGCTGGCGACCGGGATACCGGCATTCGTGGTGGTCACTGGGCGCTCGTCACTCATCCTGATCTCCTCCTGGAATCTGGACTCTGGTGCAATGGTGCGCGGCCCCGACCGCGCGGGATCGACGGGGTTAGGAGCCGGCCGCCCCCCCGACGGCCAGCTCAGCTGGCGGGCCAGCAGGCGATGAGTCCCGCTGGCACTGGTCACATATGCCCCAAAAGGTAACTTCTGCCTCGTCAATGTCGAAGCCGTAGCTTTCAGCAGGCTCCAGGCAGGGAGCGCGGCCGACCACACAGTCGACGTCGGTGATCGCTCCGCAACTGCGGCACACGATGTGATGGTGGTTGTCGCCAACCCGGCCCTCGTAGCGGGCCGGGCTCCCGGCCGGCTCGATCCGGCGGATCAGTCCGGCGGCAGTGAAGGCGCCGAGCGCCTCATACACCGCCTGGATCGTCACATGGCCAAGGCGCTCGCGGACCATGCGGGCAACCTCGTCAGTACCAGGGTGATCACCGGCGCGTACGGTCTCGAGGATCGCCAGCCGCGCTGATGTCACCCGCAGTCCCGCGGCGCGAAGCCGCTCGACGTCGTGCATGGACCTGATGCTACACCTAAAGACGAATGATTCAAACTAACGAACATGACGGTAAAACGAAGGAGTAGTAAACGGATGGGATGCAGTGACTGTCCCCGAACGTCAGCCGGTTTGCGGGCTGGCCCGGCGACTGGTCAGATGAGTGCCATGAATCCCCTGGACAGCCAGTTCCAGTTCGTGCTCGAGGCCGACCGGCTCAAGAGCGTGCTGCGGCAGAGCACCCTCTGCGACGGCTCACGGCGGGAAAACTCCGCCGAGCACTCCTGGCACCTGGCCCTGATGGCGGTTGTCTTCGGCCAGTACGCCCCGCCGGGCACCGACCTGGGCAAGGTCAC
>DASQVO010000404.1:0-28820 GCA_035640715.1 Streptosporangiaceae bacterium | reverse complement strand
TCCTCCCGCATCAGCGAGCTCGGACCCTGAGCGGCTGCCGGTCGGCAGCCCCGGTTAGCCGCCGTTCAACGTTGCCGCCGCGCAGCCTGGTGGCGGCGATCACCGGCGCCAATACCAGCCGCACTGATCGACGGATGCCTCACCGGAACAGGGCTGATCATGGCAGTGCGTCGATGACCACTCACCCGGCGTCACGAGTTTAAAAAATCGGCGAACTTGCTGTTCAGCACCGATTTCCGTACTGACTGTTGCATGCCGGGGGGCTAAGGCACTGTCGACAGACATACCAGAACGCGGCACCATAGATAACGGTAATGTCCACCATCAGATAAGGGGGGCCGCGATACTGGCAGGCCAGCGCGAGCCGGCGGGCTGGACGAAGTAGTCTCGCCGGTATGGGAAGCGACATGCTCCCGCCGTTCAGCTTGCCTGAAGCGCTGGGCAGGTGGCAGTTCGCGCCGATCGTCACGGCGATCACCGTCATCATCGCCGCCGCCTACCTGTGGGGCGTGCTCCGGGTCGCACGCCGTCATCCAGCGCGACCGTGGCCGCGCTGGCGGACCGGGATGTTCCTCGGCGGGCTGCTGGTCATCGTGCTGGCCACCGAGAGCGGCGTCGGCAGCTACGACGACGTGCTGTTCTGGGACCACATGATCCAGCACCTCATGCTGATCATGATCGCGCCGCCGATGCTCATCGCGGGCAAGCCGGTCACGCTGCTGCTGCACGCCAGCCGTAACCCGCTGCACACGTGGGCGAAACGAGCCGTGCGTTCCCGCGTCGCCGCAGCGTTCACCTGGCCCCCGCTGGGAATCGCCGCGTACGCGGCGACGATCGTCGGCACCCACCTCACCAGCTTCATGAACCTGGTGTTGACGAACGACAGCGTGCACAACGCCGAGCACGCCCTCTACATCATCGTCGGCTACCTGTATCTGCTGCCGCTGATCGGGAGCGAGCCGATCCGCTGGCGCATCTCATACCCGGTCCGGCTCATCTTCCTGTTCATCGCCATGCCGGTGGACGCGTTCACCGGGGTCGCTCTTGGCTCCTACTCCAGCGACCCGTTCCCCGTGACACCGGGCATGCGCCGGGCATGGGGGCCCAGCCCTCTCGACGACGTGCACATCGGCGGCGCGGTGATGTGGGTCGGGGGGTCCGCGATCATGTTCGTGCTCATCATGCTGACCTTCCTGGCCTGGAGCCGGGCGGGCCAGCGCGCCGATGGCCGGGGCTGGCTGGAGTCGGCCCGCCGGGCAAGCCTCGAGGACCTGACCGCCGCGGATGCCCCCCCGGCCGCCGTGGCCAGTGCGTCCAGGCCAGACAGGTCCGACATCGACGAGGACGACGAGCAGCTCGCCGCCTACAACGCGTTCCTGGCCCGGATCAATCGGGGCGGCCAGCAGTCCCCGCATTAAGCGTCCGCTGGCCCGGGCGGCCGGTTTCCAAGATCATGGGCCGTTCGCCACTGGATACGCGGTTTCCAGCGGATGAAAACCTGGCCTGGCGCGCGGCGCGACACGCCGATAGGGCTCTCTACGGAAATCTAAGGATTGCGCTAGATCCAGTCATAGAGTCCGATGCTGTGGACCCGATACGGAATCCCTACGCCCCCGGCGCGGGTCAGCGCCCGCCCGAGCTCGCCGGGCGTGACCGCGAGATCAGCCAGTTCGAGGTGGTACTCGAGCGAGTCGCGCGCGGACGTCCCGAGCGCAGCATGGTGCTGACCGGCTTGCGCGGGGTCGGCAAGACTGTCTTGCTCAACACGTTCCGGTCGATGGCGATGCAGCGCCTGTGGGGGACCGGGAAAATCGAAGCGCGGCCCGAGCAGTCCATCAGGCGGCCGGTTGCGGGGGCGCTGCACATGGCGGTGCGTGAGCTGGCCCCGCGGCATCGCGCACCAGACCGGATCGAGCATTTCCTCGGCGTGCTCAAGGCGTTCGCGCTCCGCGACCCGGCGGCTCCCAAGGGAACCTCGGTCACCATGCAGCTTGGGATCGACGTGCCCGCGCTGCGCGGCCGCGCCGACTCCGGCGATCTCGAGATCGACCTGACCGAGCTGTTCACCGATGCCGCGTCGGTCGCCGCCGACCTGAGCGTCGGCATCGCGCTCTTCGTCGACGAGATGCAGGACGTGCCGTCGTCCGACGTGTCGGCTCTGTGTGCCGCCTGCCACGAGCTGTCCCAGAATGGCGGCCCGCTGATTGTCGTCGGGGCAGGCCTGCCGCACCTGCCGTCGGTGCTCTCGGCCAGCAAGAGCTACTCGGAGCGGCTCTTCCGGTACGTTCGCATCGACCGGCTTGAGCGGGCCGCGGCCGACCTGGCTCTTATCGCGCCGGCGCAGCGGGAGGACGTGACCTTCGAGCCCGCTGCCCTGGACGCCCTGTACGAGGCGGCCGATGGCTACCCCTATTTCGTGCAGGCATACGGGAAGGTGACCTGGGATGTCGCCGCGGCGAGCCCGGTCACGTCCAACGACGTGAGCGTCGCCGCGCCGGAGGCGGAGGGCGAACTCGCCGTCGGGTTCTTCGGCAGCAGGTACGAGCGCGCCACTCCCGCCGAACGCGAGTACATGCGCGCCATGGCGGCTATGGGGGATGAGCCCGTGCCGACGTCAGCGGTCGCCGACGAGCTCAGCCGCAAGCCGTCCAGCCTGTCCCCGGCACGTGACGGCCTGATCAAGAAAGGGCTGATCTACAGCTCGGAACGCGGCCTTATCGCGTTCACTGTGCCGCATTTCGGCAAGTTCCTGCGCTCCCAGCCAGTCTGACGGCCGGTCGGCCGGTCGGGGCAGGCGGGGCAGGCGGGGCGGGCCGCGGCAGGTGCCGCACACGCCGGCGGCAGGTGTCATGCGCGCCCGGTTTACCGGCCAGCCGGGGCGGGACCGCCGGCCAGCCAGGGCCATGCCGCGCTCGTTCGGCATGGTGCTTTCTGCGGCCTTCCCGGCTGTTGTAGTTGTATCTAAACGTCTCTACGGTCAGCCCAATAGTGTGTTAGAGAACGGCAGAGCTGCGGTGCCGGGCTTGCCGTGAACCAGAACGCGTGTGGCTGGCTGGCTTACGGCCCGGGTGGCCGTAGTCGGCATGCTGGCCGCGGCCGCCCAGTCGGGCAGCTGTAGCGGTCGGCGCCGCGGTCGCCGCGGTCGCTGTGGCGAGGCCGGGCGCGCCCGGGGCGGTGGGTGCGCCACCAGGACCGTATGCGCCTGCCCGGCCGGGCATGTCACTGGGGACCGGTGCGCCGTACATGGCCGGGAGGGCGGTGCCCGGCGTGTGCACGGGGGCGGCGAAACGAAGTGCCGTGGCTCCATCGGCCACGAGGGCATCTTGCGCGCCGTGACGGAGGGCAGGTCCGGCCAGCGGCCGTGCCGCCGCAAAAACGGGCTGGAAACCACGGCGCCCAGCCAGGCGGGTGGAGGCACCGGGGGCTGGAGCCGCCGGGGTGTGCGAATGCGGCCAGGTGAGCACCTCGTTGGTGATGGCGTCCAGCAGGGCAACGCGTACCTGGGGGCGGCGCGACCGGAGGTAAACGGCGAAGATGATCTCGATGCTGCGGTGACCTGCCTTGCCCGGGTACACGACGTAGCGCCAGCATCCTTCGCGCCACATGTCGACCGGCGAGGCTGTGGTGACCATCCGGGCGTACCTGCGCCATGGTGCGCTGCCGCTGAGCGCGGCGAGGGTGCGATCGACGCTTACCCTCCGCACCTCGCACGGCTCGGAGTAGCCGAGCCGGACCAGGGCCTCGCCGATTTCCGGCGACAGGGCTGCGATCAGGATCACCTCAAGGGCGAGGATCACGATCCGTAGCACGGCCGCGGAGTCCGACGTCGGCATCTGCCACGCGGGCTGGCCGACCGTTGCGAGCGCGGCGAGCGCGAGCAACGCGGAACGGGCGATGGTGCGCAAGCCCACGGGCGTGGCGCTGAGGTCACCGAAACAGCCGCATCCCATATCCGGGCGGCGCTCACGCAATTCCACCAGGCCGCCGACTGCCGTGAGGAACAGCACCGCCGTGCCGACGCGGACGGCGGTCGCGGGGGCTCCGGCGCCGGTCCGGGTCATGGTCAAGATGAGCCCGAGGCCGAGCCCCAGTTCGGCAGCGCACATGAACATCGCGACCGGCCGGCGCAGCCGGAGCGGGAAAAGCGCGGTCGGCCCGAGGCCCACGTCGACCGCCCGGGCGCGCAGCACGCGCAATGTCTTTGCCCCGCTTCCGCCGAGAAGCATGGCGGCGAGCAGCGGGATCTGGACCTCCCTTATCGCACTGAGCATCCTTAGCCGCCAATCGTGATCGTCGCGTTGAAACAGCCGCGCTCAAGGTCGCCGCCCATGTCGACGAACGCCGCCATGGTCAGGTCAGCCACCCTGCCGCGTGGGGATGTACCGCATGTGACGCACCGGTCGCAGAACAGCCGTGACGCTGCCCCGCAGCTCGTCACCGGAAGAACCCGGGAACGCTGCGTGCAGTCGTTGTGGATCCGCAGCACGCTCCCCAGTGAGAGGTAGGGCAGGCGAACGCAGCCCGGCCCGGCCATGTGCGGGTCAACGGCGTGCAGGTCGGCTGCCGCCAGGTCGCTGGGACAATGGTCGGCTTGGTGCGGGTCGTCCGTGGCCGGGGAGTAGGGGCTGGTGTCGTAGCAGCCGTCGGCGTACGCGTTGACCGGGTGCGTGCGCAGACCGTAGGTGGCCGCCGTATCCGCATCAGGCGCGTATGAGCCGCCGGTTCCCGCGCGGCCGTGAACCTCGCAGCCGGTCTCCGGGTCAAGGGCCGGATACGCGACGCCCAGCAGGCCGTCCGGTTCTTCGCCGGGCTCATGCCAGGTGGCGGTGCCGCTGATCGAATCCGGTATGTGGCCGCCGACCAGCGGAGGGCTCGGCGGCTGGTCAGCGCGATAGGGCGGCTGGGATGTCGCGGGAATCAGTCCCACCAGGAATCCGGGGCGGCGGAGCCCGATCACGTCGATCAGGTAGCCGGGTTCCAGCTGCGGGAAGCGCACCTGGATTCGGCTGGCGGCGTGGGGCGGGATGACCAGGATCTCCCGGCCCTTCTCGGTCCCCGCGTCAACCAGCAGCGTGTCGCCGTCCCGCTCAACGATCGTTCCCGTCGCGCGGCCGATCTCCGCCCATATGCGGTCAGCGACCGTCCTGCGCGCATAATTGCGTTTCACAATCGCCCTGTCGCCTTGCCTCAGCGCTGCCGGGGCCACAGTGCGCCCGCGCCATGCAACGGTGGATGCCGCTAGCGTGAGCCGCTCTTCCCCGGTTTCGGTCTGGAGAATCAGTACGTGCGGGCTAACATCT
This sequence comes from Streptosporangiaceae bacterium, assembly GCA_035640715.1. GTDB lineage: Bacteria > Actinomycetota > Actinomycetes > Streptosporangiales > Streptosporangiaceae > DASQVO01. The sequence continues at coordinate 23,520 of DASQVO010000404.1, read as the reverse complement.
AGCACACTTCCGGTGACAGCGTGTATCAAATCGCTGTTCAGGCCCTTGTTATTTCCGGTGATCTCGGCATCGGGGTGGTCGCTGGGCAGCCCAAACACGGCCGCCTTCAGTAGTCGTCTGCGTGCAAAGCGTGCAGGACTACTAGCGTCCGTGACATCATCACAGGACGCCTGGTAGTCAAGCAGACGGCGCACTTGCCCTCCGTGGGATTGCATAGCCTGTTCCCTTGACCTTGCTTACCATCGGTGGTCCACGTCAAGCGGATCCGCGACCTTTTTTGAACGGTTACGCAGAGGTACTTCCGGGCCTGATCCGAAAGAGCATCCGAAAGGTTGGGGCAACCGGCACGAAGTCCGTTACCGGCGACACGGCGCTGGAATAGAAGTGTTCAGCTGATTACTCTAAGTAATGTTAAGGCATGAGCACGGGGGACGGCCGCACAGGCCGGCGGGTGTGTCGAGATGTTGGGCTCCGGCTAGGCGTTGAGCCGCCCTCAGGCGCGGCAGGTTCAGGCGCGGCAGGTTCAGGCGAGGGGGAGAGCGGCCGCGAGGACGATGCGAGTTGCCGCCCGGATGATGAGGCGGTCTTCCGCGAGTACGTCACCGCGCGCGGCCCCGCATTGCTCCGGACCGCCACCCTGCTCACCGGCAACCAGGCGGATGCCGAAGACCTGCTGCAGGCCACCCTGGCCAAGACCTACCAGGCCTGGGGCAGGATCCACGATTATGCCGCGCTCGACGCGTACGTCAGGCGGGCCATGGTCAATACCCAAATCTCGTGGTGGCGGCAGCGCCGCCGGGTAGAGGAGTACCCGACCGATGACATCCCTGATCAGGCGGTGGCCGACCACGCAGTCGTCGCTGCTCTGCAGGACACCGTACGGAGAGCGGTGGACCGGCTGCCCCGGCGGATGCGCGCGGCGGTGGTGCTGAGGTACTACGAGGACATGAGCGAGCCGGAGATCGCCGACGCGCTCGGGGTGAGCCTGGGAACGGTCAAGAGCACAGTGTCGCGCGCCGTGGCGAAGCTGCGGATCGACGCCGAGCTGACGGGGGACTTCGGCGGCGAACCGTCCGGGGGAAATGCGCATGTACAGTGAGCGCGTCCGGGCCATGGTGCAGTGGCAGCTTCTGTGGGACTATCAGCGCAATAACGCCGGTTGCGCGCCGCACCCGGGCCGGGCGGTGCGCTTCTCACGAGGAGGTGGGCCGTGCGCAGCACGATGATGGATGTCCCGCTGACCGTCACGTCGATCATGCGGTACGGCACCTCGGCCTTCGGTGGCCAGGAGGTCGTGACCAGCACCGGGGACAGCGTCCGGCGCAGGACCTACGCCGAGGTCGGCCGTCGCGCCGCGCGGCTCGCCAACGGCCTGCGCCGGCTCGGCATCGACGGTGATCAGCGGGTGGCCACATTCATGTGGAACAACGCGGAGCACCTCGAGGCGTACCTCGCTGTGCCGTCGATGGGCGCGGTGCTGCACACCCTCAACATCCGCCTCGGTGGCTCGCAGATCGGCTATATCGCGAACCACGCGGAGGACTCCGTGGTGATCGTGGATGCGTCCCTGATCCCGCTGTTCGCCGAGGTGCTGCCGCACACGAAGACGATCCGGCACGTGATCGTCGCCGGCGTCGCGCCCGGCTCGGCGCCGCCGCAGGCGGAGGCGCTAGCCGGGCCTGACCGTGAGGTCCACGTGTACGAGGACCTGCTGGCCGGCGAGGCCGACGCATTCGACTGGCCGGTCCTCGACGAGCGCTCGGCCGCCGCGATGTGCTACACGAGCGGCACAACGGGGAACCCAAAAGGCGTGGTCTACAGCCACCGGTCGGTCTACCTGCATTCGATGGCCCCGTCGTTCGGGAACGCCTTCGGTGTTTCCGAACGGGATCGTGTGCTACCTGTCGTGCCCATGTTCCACGCCAACGCATGGGGGTTCCCCTACGCTGCCATGCTGAGCGGTGCCACCGCGGTCATGCCGGACCGGCACATGCAGCCGGCTGCGCTGGTGCACCTGATCGAGAGCGAGAAACTCACCGTGGCGGCCGGCGTCCCGACGATCTGGCAGGGCATGCTCCAGCATGTCCGAACACACGGCGGGGACCTGTCCTCGCTGCGCCTCGTGATTGCCGGCGGCTCCGCCGTGCCGCATTCCCTCATGAAGGCGTATGAGGACGAGCTCGGGGTGACGCTGGTGCAGGCTTGGGGCATGACGGAGACCTCACCCCTGGGCAGTGTGGCGAACGTGCCGGCCGGTGTCACCGGCGCCGACGCGTGGCGGTACCGGGATGCCGCGGGGCGGGTGTTCTGCACGGTGGAGGCCCGGCTGACCGGAGACGGCGACGCGGTGCTCCCGATGGACGGCGAGGCGGTCGGCGAGATCGAGGTGCGCGGTCCCTGGGTGACCGGGGCCTATTACAAGGACGACGACCCGCTGAAGTTCCATGACGGCTGGCTGCGCACCGGCGACGTCGGCACCATCGACCCGCTCGGCTACATCCGGATCACGGACCGGAGTAAGGACGTCATCAAATCCGGCGGCGAGTGGATCTCCTCGATGGAGCTGGAGAACGCCCTGATGGCCCATCCTGACGTGCTGGAAGCCGCGGTCATCGGCGTCCCGGACGACAAGTGGAGCGAGCGGCCGTTCGCAGCCGTGGTGGTCCGCGACGGCGCGGACGTTACCGCCGAGCAACTGCGTGACCACCTGGCCGGCAGCGTGCCGCGCTGGCAGCTTCCCGAGCGCTGGTCGTTCATCGACGAGGTACCGAAGACCAGCGTGGGCAAGTTCTCCAAGCGGAAGATGAGGGAGTCCTACGCGCTCGGCGAGTACAAGGTCATCCAGGTTGGATGACGCGGGCGCAGGGGATACGCTTAAACCCGCGTCATGACGGGCCCGGGTATGCTGTCGCTGCCTGGCTCGTCGGTTGGAGGCTTCGCCTAGTCCGGTCTATGGCGCCGCACTGCTAATGCGGTTAGGGTTTACAGCCCTTCCGGGGTTCAAATCCCCGAGCCTCCGCTCCTGAGCAGCGGTTTTACCCGGCACTGCGGTGCGGGTAAGCCGCTGCTTTCTGCGTTTCCAGCCCGGTGCACGCACAAAGCACGCACGCCGCATACGAGCCATGCATCTTGACGTCCGGCGCTGGCCTCGGCGAGGTGGCATGGCCCCACTGCTAGGGCGGATGTGGCATCGTCTACAGGCGTGTCGCTCGGCGTCGCACGGCGGACCGCCCGTTAGCGTGCCGCCATCGGCGGATGAACTGGGCCGCATGATGTGGCAAGAGAGGAAGCTTGATGCTGGGTCGCGATCATGCTCTGAGCGGTGCTTTCACCTTCACCGCGGTCGCGCCGGTGCTGCACGTCACCGGGCCGGCCCTCCTCGCTGGCGCAGTGTTCACCGCGGGCGCAGCGATCCTGCCCGACATTGACGAGCCCGGCTCTACCATCTCCCGCACGTTCGGGTTCTTCACCGGCGCGTTCTCCTGGGTCATACACAAGATCAGCGGCGGCCACCGTAAGGGCACGCACAGCGTGCTGGGCCTCGCCGTCTTCACCTTCGGCGCCTGGGCGGCAGTGCACTACGCCACGACCCTGACCGGGAAGATCGTTCTCGGCGTGATCCTGGGCCTGATCCTGGCCGCCGGGGTGCGGGCGCTGCGGATCGGCGGCCACCACGGCGACGCCATCGGCCTGGCCGGCGCCGCGGCAGCCATCTACTGGCATGCCGGGCTGTCATTGGTGCCGTTGTGTATCGCGCTCGGCGCCGCCAGCCACATCGCCGGAGACGAGCTCACCCACGGCGGCTGCCCGCTCGCCTGGCCGGTCAGCGGCCACAAGTTCCACCTGCTGCCCCGCCGGCTCCAGATCACCACCGGCAAGTTCGCCGAGCACTGGATCGTCTCCACGCTGCTGCTCGCCGGACTCGGCTACCTGCTCTGGCGGGACACCGGGCTGGCCGGGATCGTGCACCACCTGTATGCGACGCGGTCGGCGGCATCGTGACCGCCGCCAAGAGCCGGGGCACGTGGGGGAGCAGCCGGCGAACTGCCTGATCAGGGGATACAGGGCCGTGAGCCGCCGGCGTATATTCCGGAGAATCTGCCGGAAGCGAGCACCTGGCCTGCCAGGGCCAGGCACGATCATCCGTCGCGGGGGTGCGACTGGTGGCAGCACGGACAGGTGGAGTGATCCGGATGATCACGTCGCTGGCCGTCGCCGGGCTGTGCGTAAGCGCCATACCGGCGGCCGGTGCCGCTCCCGCCCGCCGTGCTGCCGCGACGGTGGCCCCGGCCGGCGCCCACCATGCCGGGTCTGGCTATGGGGGTGGCCAGGGCATGACGGCGGGCGGTGGATCACTGTGGGAGAGCCTGCTGGCCAGGGCCGATGATCTCGGGCCAAGCCGGGCGGCCACCGCGAACGTGCTGGTGGCCCTGCGCACGGCGCGCCGCCCGCAGGCGCTGCTGGGCTGGGCGGCGCGCTGCGGGCTGCGGGCCACCTGGTTCACTGGCCAGCCGACGGCACTGCTGGCGGGATCGCCGGTGGTCCTCGGCCGGGCGCTGCGCACCCGCATCGACGATTTCCGGCTCCCCGGCAATCCGGGCACCTTCTACGCGTCCAGGCGGGCGGGCAGCATCCCCGCGGCACTCAGCGGCGAGGTCGTGGCGCTGGGCCGGATCACGTCGCTGGGGCACGTGCATCCCGGCGTTCCGGGCCCGGTGCGCCCGGAAGGCGGCGTTCCGGTGGGCGGGCTTACGCCCGGCGGCTTCGCAGACTCCTACGGCATCCGGCCGCTGTGGGACAGCGGTGAAGTGGGCAGGGGCGAAACCATCGTATTTTTCGAGGTAGATGGCTATTCAGCCGCCGACCTGGCGGCGTACGCCGCCAGGTTCGGGCTGCCGGCCTTCACTGACCCGCTCCCGCACCTCGGCCCGCTCAACCTGAAGGTGCAGGGCGAGAGCGACATGGACCTCGAGGTGGCGCATGCCATCGCCCCCGCCGCGACCCTCGTCTACGTGAACCTCACCGCCTTTGGCGGCAAGAACTCCTCGGCCGCGTCCCAGTTCCAGCAGGCGTTCTCTAAGGTCGCCCAGGACTACCCGGGCGCGATCTGGAGCGTGAGCCTCGGCCAGTGTGAGGACCTCTTCTCGCCCACCGACGCAGCCGCGGTGAACAACGCGGTCAGCGCAGCGGAGCAGGCCGGAACCTCGGCCTTCGTGGCCAGCGGCGACTCCGGCGGGATGGAATGCCTCGCGGCCAGCCGGCAGGATCCGCGGATCCCCGCCGAGGGCGTCTCGTTTCCCGGTGACCTCCCGCGGGTGACCAGCGTGGGCGGCACGACACTGGCGCTGACCACGGCCGGGCAGTACCTGGGAGAGACAACCTGGACGGAGCCGCTGCTATCCCTGGGGTCCACCGGCGGCCAGTCCACATTGTTCACCCAGCCGCCATGGCAGCGGGCCCCGGGAGTGGACAGCTCGTACTCGGACGGCGCGGTGTGCGGCAACCCCGCGGGATACTGCCGGGAAGTGCCCGACGTGTCCGCGGACGCGGCGACGGCCACCGGGGCGGCGGTCCGGGTCAAGGGTGCGTGGGTCACCGTCGGCGGGACCTCGCTGGCGACCCCGGTCTGGGCAGCGCTGACCTCCCTGATGGATACCTACCTCCGGTCCCACGGCGACCGCCCGGTCGGCTTCGTCAACCCGCTGCTGTACCGGCTCGCCCAGGGCTCGCCGCGGTTCCCGCCGTTCCACGACGTCACGGTAGGTACGAACGACTTCTACCCGGCGGGACCGGGCTATGACATGGTCACCGGAATCGGTACTCCTGACGCGTGGAACCTGACCCGCGACCTCGCGCCGCTCGCCGGGCGGTCCTGACCGATGACCAGCCCAGCCGACGCTGGCCAGGCAGGCGAAGATGCCAGCAGCTTCCGGATGACCACCTGCCCGCATTGCGGTAACACGGTCCCGGACGCGCCTTTCTGTGGCGCGTGCGGCGCGCATCTGGCCGCCGAGCGGGGCAAGGGGGCCGCTGCCCGCACCCACGCGTACTCCGCGTTCCCCGACGAGGGGATGTTCCGCCTCGCCGTGGTCAGTTCGCTGTTCCCCCGGCTGGCCGGCCGGTCCCGGCCCGCCTTCAGGGTGGCGTTCGGCCTGGTTGCCATCGTGCTGGTGATCATGGCTGTGGCCGGGCTCCAGGCCCCAGTGATCGCACTCAGCGCTGTGGCAGTGCCACTGCTGTTCCTGCTCTACGTGTACGAGATCGACCCGCTTGAGGCGGGTTTCGTGGCGCCCACGGCCATCATCTTCGTGGCGGGAGCGGCGCTCGGGGTCGCCTGGGGTCTGATATCCGGCCCGGTCGTCGCCAGTTCGCTGCTGCCCGGTTATGCCGTATCGCTGGCCGGCGCGGGAGTGCTCTGGTCTGCGGTGGCCATCCCGGCGATCGGGCAGTTGCTCATGCTGGTGCCGGTTGTCATCACGCGGCTGTGGCGGGCCGCCCGAAACGGTGCGCTCGATGGCTTCACGGCGGGCGCCGCCGGAGCGCTCGGCCTGACCATGGCGGCCACGCTCACCGAGATGACGCCGCTGCTGCGCAACGGGAACCTGGTCACGGGCTCCTCCGCGCTGGCTACACTCACCGAGGCGGTCATCCGGGGGATAAGCGGCCCGCTGGTCGCCGCGGCCGCCACCGGCTACGTGGGCGCGGCGCTGTGGCACCGCCGGGGAAGCCGCTCGGTGGCCGGCGGCCGCTGGCTCACGTCTCCGCTGCTGGCCCTGGCCGTGGCGCTGGTGGTACAGGCCGCGCTGGGGCTGGCCGACGCTGCTGTCCTGCCGGATGCCGTGCTGCTGATCGTGCACCTGGCCGCGGCGGCCGCCGCACTGCTGGTACTGCGCATCGGCCTGCATCATCTGCTGCTGCACGAGCACCGGGAGGTACAGATCGGGCCGCCCCGGGTCTGCCCGCACTGTCGGCGGGTCGTCCCGGCGATGCCATTCTGCCCGATGTGCGGGGTGGCCGAAGGGGCAACGACGCTGGCGGGCGACCGCCAGCTTGGTCACCGCCGGATCCTGGCCGTGCTGATCAGCGGGCTGGCCCTGATCACCGGCGCGCTGGTGGTGATCGCCGCGGTGCTGCCCCCGGTACCGACGGTGCCATGCACGTCACTGAGCTGTTTCGCGCCGTTCGGCCCGCTGCCGGTGCACATGCCGCACCTGTACACCAGTGCAGAGGGCTGGACGGTGCAGTGGTATCCGGCGAGCGCGGTGTTCAGCCAGAATCCGCCGCAGACCGCTGCCTCGTCCTCTCCTAGCCAGCTACGGCTCGACTTCACCAGCCCGGTCTCGCCGGCCGAGGATGGCACGCTGTTCTTCGTCGGGCTGGCCGCCCACGGCAAGAGCCCGAATGAGATCGTCACGACGCTGCAGCAGGCCAACGCACCGAATGCGGTCCCGGACTACGTCCTGCCCGGCGCCAGCGTCGGCTACCAGACCGGCTACGGCGCGGCGTTCCGGACCGTGGCCACCAGCGCCAATGGCAACCCGGTCACCTTCGAGGTGGTCATCATCTGCGCGGAGCGGCACAACTACGCGATCTGCGCCTACGCGGCCGGCCCGCGGGCCGACCTCAGCAAGGTCGTAAGTCACCCCACGCCCTCGAAGCTCGCACTGTCCCTGTGGACGGACCCCGACCTGAACGGGGTCCGCTGGAAGGGCGAGACCTTGCCCTGAGCAGCCTGCGGGCGCCTGCCAGCGGCGGCGAAGGCCCCGGCCACCCCGGTCACGGAGATATCCGGAGCGCGCGGTCCTGGTGGGCAGGCAGGTGCACTAGCGGGACGACGCGGCTGCTCGCGGGGCGAAGGGAAAGCCCTCCGTCCATCGCCTGCTGCCGTCGAAGCCGATGACGAGCGCCTCGTAACCGCTGAGCGGCTCGATCACGGGTAGGCCGGGCTCGCCAGCGATCGCCAGGGCGGTGGCCAGCGCGTCAGCGAGACCGAGATCAGGCCCAGTCACGCTGGCGGACGCGGCTTGCGCGGCTGCCCGTCCCGAGTGCGGATTGATCAGGTGATTGCCCCGCTCATAGGTACCCGAGGTGGCGATCGCGCCGGTGAGCTCGACGATCTCGGCGAGACGGCGGGGCGATGCCGGATCGGCGATGCCGATCCGGAACGGCTGCCCGTGCCCCAGGGCGCCGAAACTGGCGATGTCACCGGCCGCGTTGACGATCGCGCCGCAGACGGTACCCCCGGAGAACGCCGCGAGGGCGTTCTGTGCCGCCCAGCCCTTCACGTACCCGGTCGGGTCGACCCCGCCCGGCATCGCCCAGGGGTCGAACCAGCCGCCGGACAGCTCCCGCACGGCCGCGCAGCGCTCCAGGACCTCGGCTACCTCCGGCGGCGCTTGCGACAAGGAGATCTCACCCCGGCGCAGGCGGCTGACTGGGCTGTGCGGCTGCCAGGTGCTGAAAACCTCGTCCGCGTGGTGCAGGATGGCCCGCGCGCGGGCCAGCTGCTCGCGCAGGACGCCGAGCTCAGCGTCCGCCACCTCAGCGGTGGTGTAGACGTCGATGGTCACGATCGTCCCCATCACCTCTTCCAGGTGGTGGATCGGATGGGCGGGGGGCCCCGGCGAGCCGGCCGCGGAGCCAGCGCCAGCGGTCATTGCAAGCCGAGGCTGTGCAGCGCCGACTGGAGCGACTGGACGAACCCGGCGCTGGTGTAGCTTGCGCCGGAGACACCCTGGATGCTGGCGCTCTGCGCCTGCATGGTCTCCTGTTCCAGGATCGGGATGGACTGCTGATCGATCATCTGGGAACGAGGGTCCCCGCCATCGTTGAGCGACGCAATCCCGACCTTGGCGATTTTCTTTCCCGACACTGTCACCCGCACCGACAGGACGCCGTAGTTGTAGTTGACACTGGGGCCGACCGCGGTCCGGGTCCCCCCCGTTGGCTGACTCGATGCGGTCGGCTTGGGAGAAGCACCTGCGGTGGTTCCCCCGCCGCGGCTGGCATTGCCCTGCGAGGAGGTCGCCGCCGGGCTGGCGCCGGCCGCGGACCCGGATGCTCCCGGCACCGTTGTGAAGCCCGAGCGGGCCGGCGTGGTGTGGAACATCAGTACCCCGATGAGACCTGCCAGGGTCCCCCCGAGCATGAGCGGTGTCCGTCTCACTGAACTGCGCCTTCCAGGGTGCACATGTGCGATCCGTTCCTTCGGGAGCTAGAAACCGAACTTTTCCTGGTGGATCTGTTCTGGAGCTGCCCCGAGCTGCGCCGCCGCGGCGGCAATCTCCGCGCTGAACCCCTCTGGCCCGCAGACGTAGACGTCCCGCTCGGCGATGTCGGGTATGAGGCGCCGCAGCGTGCGGGCATTGAACCGGACCTTGTGCCGGGAGCCGACGATCTCGTGGAGCCGACCGCGATGCCACTTCACCAGCGCGGCGATCTCGGCGCGGTGGATCAGGTCGTCGACGGTGGAAGCCCGGAACACGACCATCACGTCCGTCCCGGCCGGCAGGTCTTCCAGCAGCGCGCGCAGCGGAGTGATGCCCACGCCGGCACCTATCAGCGCGACACCGTGGGCCGAGCGCGCGTGATGGGTGAAGGCCCCGTAGGGTCCCTCGATGGCGACCCGGGTGCCGGGCCGGAGGTGGGCGATCGCGCGGCTCTGGTCGCCCCGCCCCTTGACGGTCACCCGCAGGTAGGTCGGGCGCGGCAGCGCGGACAGCGAATAGGGGTGCGCCTGCCACCAAAGGTCCCGGGCCAGGAAGCGCCAGAGGAAGAACTGGCCACCGGATACCGCGAGCTGGTCGAGGTGGCGCCCCTGGCAGATAACCGAGACCACCCCGGGCGCCTCATCGCGGACCTCGACGACCGTGAGCTGGTGCCGCAGGCTGCGCCAGATCGGCTGCGCGACCCGGAATACGATGACCATCCCGGCGGTGGCCGCCCACACCACGATCCACAAGGCCCGCACCAGCGGGTGGCCGATGAATGAGATGCCGGTGACGATCTGGTGAGCGAACGCCAGCGCGAGCCCCAGATAGAGGTAGAGGTGGATGACCCACCAGGTCTCGTACCGCATCCGCCGCCTAACGTACCTGTAGGAGGTAACGCCGGCCAGCACCAGCAGGCCGAAGCCGACGACGGCCGCCAGGATGTCCCGGTAAGACGTGATCAGCACCTTGATCTCGGCTAGCACTCCCGAGTTCGTCGCCTGCGCGTAGCCGATGGTGATCAGGACGACGTGCGCGGTTATCAGGCCAATTGCCCAGGGGGCGACCTTCCGGTGCCAGCGGATGAGCCGGTCCTGGCCGACCGAGCGTTCCAGCCACGGCAGGCGGGCCACCAGCACCACCATGATCAGCATCAGGTAGGTGCCGGTGAAGCCGGCAAGCCGGCCCGCGGCGGACATCAGCCCCCCTGGCGCGGCGAGCGACCCGCGGGACTCGCCGGTGATGACCGCCGCCAGGACCGCCCCGAAGCCAAGACCAGCCAGCACCGCGCATGCGTCAACCACCCGGGGCCGGGGCGCGGGAGCCGGCCGGCCCGGGAGGCCACTCCGCGGCCCTGCGCTGGCGGGCGGCATTCTGCGAACCTTGGTCGCCGCGGGGTCAGGCATCACGAAGGCATGATCACCCCACCAGGCTGAAAGAAGCCTGAAAGCTGTCGCAGCGTCACCTATCAGGGCCGTCAGGAAGGGCCCATCGGCAGGCGGCCGACTGTGTAGGCCGTTTGAAACCGTGCACTGGGGTAAGAGGAGATGGCTAGCAAAACTCACATATGGGAGGTAAGCCATGTCGATCGGGGCAGGCCTTTTCCTGATCGCAGTGGGGGCGATCCTCAGATTCGGGATCTCGACCGCGTCCACGCACGGTATCGCTGTCCACACCATCGGTGACATCCTGATGGCTGTCGGCGCCCTTGGTGTGGTGCTGTGGCTGATCGTGTGGGCACCCTGGGCGCCCCGGGCTCGCAGCCGCCGCCCTGTCTACCGCGGGGAAGTACCGCCCGACGAGGTACCCCCCACCCGCAGGTACCCCGCTGACAGCCCTTACGAGGACGAATACCGGCGCTGAGTGGATAACGGGCCAAGCGCCCGGCATGCCGGTGCTGTCCCGGCGCGTGTCGGTGCTGTCCGGTGGAATGCGTAAGCCGCGTCAACGGCTGGTCGCTGCCGGATGGGACGGGTGTGCCGGCGACGGTGTTGCGGATTGCCTGATGCAAGTTGGCCCGCTGCGCCGGGGATGACCTTTGATGTACTTCAAATGCCTATGTTTATGGCGCGGCGGCCCAGTGAATGGTGAACTGATCCAGCGTATAGCCGAACGCGTTCACTGTCGGCTGAATGAAGTTCTCCCGGATAATCTGTACCGCTTGAGCTTCGGCGGTATTGAGAAGCGGGCGGGTAACCTGCGGGACATGCTTAGCCTTATAGAAAGCGATACTCTGGGCCTGGGAATACAGTACCGACTCTGCGAACTGGGGCCGGATCAGCACGCCGCATCCGAATCCGGGATATGTCCAGCTATGCTGCGTATCTACTGGTTTTGACAAGGTGTCATCGATTGTAACGTCATGAACAGACTGCGGGAGTTGCGGCTGCGGAAGGGTCATCATGACCATCACATGACCAGGCTTGCCCGCCACGGGGCGGCTAAGGACCTGCAACCGGTAGTGTCCTGAGGCCCGTGTCCACCAGGCAGGGCCTGGGTTGAGGTCAACTGTGGCGGACGCGTGGCCTACGACGTAGAAGGTACTGGCGTACCAGCACGGCCATGGGCCGATGTTCCTGGAAACCTTATGAGTGAAGAGAAAGTCGAAGTTCTCCGTGCCAAGGGCTGGCTTGGAGATTCCCTCAATCTTCTGCAGCACCCACGGGCCCAGACCGGTGTCGGTGGTGGTGCCTGTGCTGATCGTCTGCCACGGCCATGCGAATCTGATGCTCGGCAGATGGACGTTGATACCCACAAAGTGCAGGGCTGCCGAAAGCGCGACCAGCACGACAGATGCAATCGCCCTGCGGAATATTAGAGCGACCGCAACCACGGCAGCGGTCCACTTGACCTGAAGCGGGATACGCCGACGGCACGGGCCCGGATCGCCCCGCTTCCCGGCCGGGATCTTCGGGCTCCACGGGCTGTTGCTGCCGGCGGCACGACGATGCCACGGTGAAAGCGGCTCCGGCTGCCCTGGCCAGGCATCGCCGTCGCCAGCCCCATCCGGGTCCCGGAGCAAGGTGCCTGATTCTTTACTGCCGTATGAATCAGCCAGGTACCGGCCTGTTTCCCGCTGCCCATGCCTGTTAACGGTGAGCATGCCCAGCAGAAAGATCAGGAAACGAAACATGCGGTTTACCTTCATTCTATGCGTGGCGCGGGTTACTAGACGGTGGCTGGGTAATTTAGACCCAGCACGATAGGCACGGCCCCGAAAGGTCTGCGGAAGCGGCTGCCTGGCTTGTCAGGCGCATTCGGTTCAGCTATATTGGGCCAGCGCATATTAACGTGCTGGGCGGTTAGGCCCGCCACGGAATAGGGGAATTCCATGGCGGATGTGTGGTGCAGTTTGAGCAGTCCGCCCCAACGGAACGCCGCGAAGACGTTGGCCAGGTCGCGAACAGAGAGATCCTCCGGCGCAGTCAGGTCGATCTGATAAACGGCCCGGGCCAGCTCTACCAGATCGTTGGCGCACTGTTCTAGCGCTTCTGACTTGGTCCGGTAAATCGTGCCATCGGGATTTAGGGTGCCTAGCTTCTCGCCGTGGACCGGTGAGTAGCGCGAACGGGCCTCGCACTGCATCCAGTCGCAAGCAGCCAGGAGCTCCCAGCTGATACCGCTATAGCGGGCAACGTCCCGGTAGAGGGGCTCTGCGCGTACGAGCGGCGCCCTGGCCATCGTGACAAAGGCGTTCCTAACGGACTGGGGAATCTGCTCCTGATACCGGCTCGTGCTTCTGGCGGCGTTACGAGATGTGATCCTCCGCGCCTGGCTGCTGGCCGGCGCTGACACTTGTTTGGCCGCGATGGTCTGGGCTGATGGCGCCGTTTGCGGCAGCGGCTGATATGCAGCGGACTGCCAGGCCGGTTCCGGTGCCTCACCAGGTGAGGTTTCGGACGGCGTTGTGCTGGGTGACGGGGTGGGCGTCGGCATGCTGGGTGACGGGGTGGGCGTCGGCGTGCTGGGTGACGGGCTGGGTGTCGGCGTGCTGGGTGAGGGCGTGGGCAGCGGCGTGCTTGGTGACGGGGTGGGAGTTAGGGGATCTGTCAGTCCGGGGATGGCTGCCCCGCCGGGTGTGGCCGCGTGTGATGCGGCGACCGGCGCGATGATGTCGTAGCGGTACAGGTTGTACTGCCGCATGAGGGCGATGAGATTCGCCCCGTAACCAGGATCTGTTGCATAGACCCCGGTCAGGGCAGTCGCGAAAGCATTCGGAGACTGCCGGTCAGCCATAGCCCGCCGGTAGTAGGTGCCGGCGAGAAGCCTGCCGTGATCTTCGATGCTTTCGGTGACATTGCGATACACGCGAAATGACGCCGTGGTCGTCACCCATTGGCCATTCTGGTACTCCTGCGTCGGCTGTAGATCACTCCCGGCAGGGCCAGTGCCTTTGATTCCGAACAGGTTGTTGTCTTTGGTGGCCAGCTCGCTTTGACCCCAGCCAGATTCATCTATGGCTTGGGCAATCGTCACCGCTGCGGGGACACCGTACTTGCGTTGCGTGGCGATCGCTCCCGGCGCGACCTGGTCGATGAACGCTTGCTGGGCGTTTGTGTCATGCACGGGAGTCGCAGGAAGCGACGGGTGGTGCCTGCTGTACTGGGGCGCCGACGGTGCTGAGGAAGCCGGTGGTGCCGATGAAACGGAGGAAGCCGGCGCTGCTGAGGAAGTTGACGGTGCTGACGAACTGGCAGACTGGCGGTTCGCCGTTACTGGCGCTCCGGGGATGGTTGCCGAGCCCGCCGCTGCCGTCTGGCCCGCAGCGGCAAGCCCCGAAACACCCGCCGCCTGCGCGAGAGAGCCGACCGCAGATTCCCCTGGAATAGCCACCAGTTGCGCGCTTTCCTGGTCCTGCCCCTGGTGACCGCCTGACACGGACACCTGCTCACGGCTGCCCGGTGCCTGCACCGCGGCGCCTGAGAGCGTGCCATTGTTGACGAATCCGATGACACCCTGGGCATCAAGCGGATCACTATATTCGTGGGCATTGACAGAGAAATTTGGCAGGGAATCCCCGCCAACGGTGTACAGAACTCCGCCGGCATACTTCGTGACCACCTCCACATGGCCATCAAACAGCACCCAGTCGCCGGGCAATGGTTTGTAGCCGTCGCCCAGCGGGTGCCAGCGGTTATGCGCCTCCGCATCCTGGAGAATCGAGATGATGCCAAGGGAGGCTGGATTCGGATCAACGCGGACATCGGCCCACTTATGGAGTGGCCACGGGTAGGACGTACCCCCGGTCACCCAGCTCTGCTGGCCAACTACCTGGGCGGCCAATTCCAGTGTCAAACTCGCAAAAGCTGCGCACGATTCGCCGTGGTCGACACCATCTACGCTGTCGTGCTGCCATATGATTGCCTCCATTTCACCGGGGCTTTTACTCCTGGCCATCTGGAGGTAATAATTGGTAACATTGACGATGGCTGATCGGAGCGCGGTGTCATCCGCGACTACTGGCTTGGCTGCTTTCTCAAGGGCCAGCAATTGAACCGGCATGCTAGTCGGCGACGCCATATGATCTACGGTCCCCGGAACGAAGGAGAATCCTGTTATCGCCCCGCCCGTGCTGATGCTTACCAGCGCGGTTGCCTGCTGCCACCAGGGCTTGCTCCCAGACTGCACAGAATCTCACCTTCTTTCGTCATCTAGTTGGGACCGTGGTATGACAAAGATTTTCTGGCGGATGTCTCAGTCAAACTAACAGTTTCGAATTTGACAGCCGCTTGAGTATGGCCTGGACGCGTGGATCGCCGGGGTTATCCGCGTTCTCGAACAACACCGCGGCGTCGCGAGCGGCACCGGGCGAGGCGCCGACAACCCACTTCCGGTAGACATCGGCCACCAGGGCAGCCTGCCCTGCTGCACTAGTTATGGGAGCAGCGCATAGGCTGGGGAAGCCCTTGCGCGAACTGACCGCTGCTGATCCGGTGTACCGGGCGCAGTTCGCCGGGTCGCCTTCAAGCCCGGGCTGGACAATCGGGTTGCCAGCAGGCCCAGTTAGGGTCGCCCCGCCGATGATGTTGTTGATGGCCCGCGCCGCTACCTCTAGGCTGTCGATCGGGTTAGACGGACTGTATGGGTGATGCAGGTTCAAGGACCAGGCCACCTCGCCGCCTTGCGCAGGCGTAATAGGCTCCAGGCCCAGTCGACCCGTCTTCGTATCGGCGAAGTCCGGGTTATTACCGCTCGTCATCAGTGCGAGCACCCAGAGGATCTGACGTGTGCTCTTCGCGCAGGCAAAATTGACCTGACCTGGCTCAGACCTCACATCGGGATTCTGGCACGCACTGGTTATTTCAGCCTGCACCGTCGCAACGCTGGAAGGCCACGAGGCTCCCCCGCCGGACAGGATCGATACCAGGATGGCGACCAGCGCTATGATGGCCGCCGTTCCTATCGCTATTTTGCGATTGCGCGAGAGGCGCGGATGATAGGCGCTGTGACGGCCATGGTTGACAAGTACCTCGGTGCGCCAGTCGGCCGAGCGATCCTGAGTACCGGAACCCGCGCTGCCATAATTGTCTGAAAGCAGCGGCGCGACATAGAAGCCTGACGCTTCGTCTTCACCGTGATCGTGGCCCACGTCGCCGATCCCGCGGCCGGGGGTTCCCCGGGCATGGCCAGGCGCTGCTTCACGGCTATAGGCCGACTCCGCAAGCTCACGTTCAAGCGACGCGCGCGCCTCAGAGAGTTTCCGCTCGAGCTCCGCAGTCTTGTTCTCCAAGTCAGCGAGGCGCTGGCTCTTTAGGCGGCTAAAGTTTTCGAAGTGCGCTCTCACTTTTCACCTCTAGCGTGCGGCCTGTGCCAGGCATTTACGGTTTAACGGCCGTTATGAAGCATGCCTGCGAGGCTGTGATCAATGGGGGTGTAGCTTTAGCGTGCTGGCCGGCGGCCGGCCGTGGCCCGATGTCACGATCGGCTGTCAGCCACCTCTGTGGTCGGTGCAGCTCCGGGTGAGGTGATACGGCTCCCTGATGCGGTTGTGGCGGCCTGCCCCCATCGCTGGGGGAGTTCATGGCACGCGCCGGCCGCAGCGGCAGGCACCCGGCGGATTGACCGAGGGGGCGGGACATGCCAGGTCATCCGGCGACCTGCGGGGAGGTACCAGGATGCGCCCGGTGCCGCTCTCGCATCCGCAGGTGGCTTATCTGACCGGGAGCCTGCTGCACGGACGACCCGACTCATCTCGTCATTAGAACACATGTGCGATTAGATGGGAAGCCGATTAGAAAACAGGTTCGTCTAAGGCTGATCCGGCGCTCCCGGCCGGCGGCTTCCGGTTACGAACCGTAATCGCGTACGGACCGGCGCGGGCGGTGGAGAAGCTGGCCGGTGAGCGTTTCGTATCTGGTCGCGGAGGAGGTCCTCGACACGCCGTTCCTGCTCATCGGCACCGTTGAGGAGATCGCACGGCAGCTCCGCGAGCGCCGGGACCGCTACGGGTTCAGCTTCATTACCGTGCACGAGCCCTATATGGCCGAGCTGGCGCCGCTGATCGGGCAGATCCGCAACTAGCTCCGGTCCATGCGCGGGAAGGTGACCTCACGCAGGATCAGCCGGATCGCCGCGGCTACCGGGATCGCGATCAGCGCGCCGACGATGCCCAGCAGCACGCCGCCGATCAGCACGGCTACCAGACTGACGATGGCCGGGACCTCGACGGTGCGGCCCATGATCCGGGGCACGATGAGATAGTCCTCGGCCAGCCGGTAGGCGATGTAGAAGGCGAGCGTCGCGACTGCCACCGGCAGGGACACGGTCAGGGCGACGAGCGTCACTATCGCGCCGCCGACGGTCGAGCCGATGACGGGGATGAGGTCCAGGATGGCGACCAGCAGGCCGAGCAAGAGCGGATACGGGATGCCGAAGATCAGCATCCACACGAACGTGCCGAAGCCGGCGATCACCGATGTGATCACGTTCCCCAGCACGTACCCGCCCACCTTGGTCAGGATTTCGTCGGTGAGCAGAATGACCCGCGGGCGCCGGGAGTGCGGGACCAGCCGGTACGCGAAGAGCTTGATGCTCGGCAGGCCGGCCAGGAAGTAGACGCACAGCACGAGCACGGCGACCACCGAGCCCGCCGTGCTGAGCACGAGGGCGCCGGCGCCGATAACGCCGCCGACGAGCGTCGAGCCCTTACTGCTGAGCAGACTCGTGATCCGCTGCTGGATGTGGTACTTGGCGTTCAGCTTGCCCAGCTGAGAGTTGTGGTTCTGAAGCTGGTGGAGGTAGGTCGGGATCTCGTGGACCAGCGCCGTGATCTGCGCGGTGAGCGGGGGGATAGCCGTGGCGAGAAAGATCCCGATCACGCCGATCACGCCGGCCAGCACGATGACGACGGCGGCCCACCGCGGCACGCGATGGCGGGTCAGCCAGCCGACAACCGGGTCAAGACCCGCGGCGATGAACAGGCCAAGGCCGATGAGGATCAGCGTCGATCTCGCCCTGATCAGCAGTTCCACCAGCCCGTACGTTACGGCGACCCCGGCCGCCGCGGTCATCCCGATGAAGAACGGCGAGCGCTGGTTCATGGCCCGGCCCAGCTCTCCCAGGCCGCCCGTCTGCTCGGCTGTGGCGGCCGCTTTCTCGACCGCTTCCTGCACGCGGTTCTCGCCCTCGTCGGTCACGGTGCCGTTCGGGACCGCCGCGGGCGTGTCTGCCCCGGCGCGTTCGCCGGCGTCACGGCTGCCTGGCCCGCCGGTCTGCGGGCCTGACGCTTCGGTACGCCGTCCTGCGTTCACAGGACCTCAGCCAACAAGGGGTTCTCCTGCCTGCGCCTGCGCTGTCTCGCCGGCGCCGTCCGGGGACAATGTCGTGCTCTGGCCGGCTCGTGCCTGCGCTATCTCGTGGGTGCTGTCCGGGGATGCTGTCCCGCCCCGGTCCGGGTCGGCCCATGGCTGCTGGCCCATCCCGCTCCCGGGCCGCACATCTCTGGAGTCTCCTCGCGTCATCATGCCCGACACCGCCTGGCGCATTGCCGCCAGGCCGGCGCCGCGGGGCACCTTCAGCGAGACATATGCGGCCGCACCCGCAGGAATCGGCATCCAGAAGTTGACGAGCCGCCAGCCCAGGACGCCGAGCGTGGCCACGTTCCGGGTTACGCCGAAGCTCACGAGCAGCAGCGGCGTGACCGAGTCGACGACACCGAGCCCGGCCGGGGTAAACGGGAGGGCGCCGGCCACGTTGGCGATGCCATAGGCCGTGAACAGTTCGACGGGATTGACGAGGCGGCTGAAGGCGGCGATGAAGCACCACAGCGACGCGGCGTCAAGCAGCCAGTTCAGCGAAGCCCAGGTAAGCGACCCGGCCAGCACCCGGCGGTCGCGGCCAAGGGCGGACAGCGTGTTGCCCGCGTCGCGGATCACATCTCCAAGGCGGTCACCCAGCCCCGGTATCCGCCTGCCCACTGCGCCGAGGATGCGCGATGCGCGCTCGGTGCCGCGGGTGACACCGAAGATGAGGAGGCCCGTGGCAAGCAGCACCATGGCGCCGATGATGGCGACCGTCACGTAGATGGGATGAAATCCGGCCAGCGGGATGGAGATCACCAGCGACATCCACAGCAGGACGTTCAGCACCACCGTTGAGCCGATGCCCTTGGCCGCCATCATCACCCCGGCGTCGACGCCCGGGATTCCCTCGGCGGTGTACAGCCGGTAGCCGATACCGGCGCTTCCGAGCGACCCGGCGGGAATGACATGTCCGACCGCCACCGCCGCGAGGTCGATGCGGAACAGCCTGGACAGGCTTGGCCTGCCCTCGGGAGACAGCAGCGCCCTGGCCAGCAGGCCGTAGCAGAAAAGCGAGGCGCCTTCCAGCGCCGCGCCGCCGATCAGCCAGGCCACGTTCAGGCGCCCGAGCAGGTAGAGGTCCTTGCTGGCGCCGATAAGCTCCGGAACTACCAGGTACTCGATGATCAGCAGGATGCCGAAGATGATGGCGCCGCGGCGCAGGGGCTTGATCACGAGCGGCAGCCAGCCGCGCCAGCCGCGTGCCGGCTCACCGCAGGTTTCCCCGGCGTGCCGTGACCACGAGGGGCGCCTCTTCCGCCGTTTGGCTGCGGTCAGGACTTCCTCCTCGTCTCTTGGCACACCATTCGTCTACCCCAGAAAAAGGGACGGGACGCACTGACCGAAGGGTGCTCTGGAATTTCGTCTGGCCGCGGCCGGGCGGCCGGACGGCCGTTGCCCCGCGTTTCCGCAGCCAGGAGACCACGGCCTGTACTCTCGATTGGCATTGACGCCATCGTCAATACGGCGAGAATGGTGGGCATGCCCGCGACGCAGCTGTGGTCGGTACGGAATGGCCGGGAACGGCTGGGCGGCCAGACAGGACGCGAGGCGACATCGTGAGCGTGCGCGGAGCGGGTGCCGTCGTCACCGGCGGCGGCAGCGGTATCGGCCAGGCCCTCGCCGGCCGCCTGGCGGCGGCCGGCGCGCGGGTGGTGGTCAACGATCTCGACGCCGGAGCCGCGGAGGCGGTGGCCGGCGAGACTGGCGGTCTCGCCGTGCCCGCCGACGTGTCGACCGCCGAGGGAGTGCTCGGCCTGATCGCCGCGGCCAGGGAGCACCTTGGCGAGATCGACATCTACTGCTCGAATGCGGGGGTCGCCGCCCCTGGTGGCCAGGACGCCGCGGAAACGGCCTGGCAGAGCTCGTGGGATCTGAACGTCATGGCGCATGTGCGGGCTTCGCGCGAGCTGATCCCGGGGTGGGTCGCGCGAGGAGGCGGCAGGTTCATCGTCACCGCATCGGCAGCGGGCCTGCTCACGATGCTGGGAACGGCGCCGTACTCGGTGACCAAGCATGCGGCCGTCGCGTATGCGGAATGGCTCGCCGCGACCTATGGTCACCGCGGCATTCAGGTGCACTGCATCTGCCCGCAGGGCGTGCGCACATCCATGCTGGCTGGTTCCGGGCGCGCCGGGGATGTGGTGCTGCGGGACACGGCGATCGAGCCGGAGGCGGTCGCCGACGCACTGTGGGAAGGCATGATGGACGGCAGGTTCCTGATCCTGCCGCATCCCGAGGTGGCCCGCTATTACGCGCTGCGGGCCGGCGACACGGACAAGTGGCTGCGTGGCATGGGCCGGCTGCAGCAACGCATTGAGGAGAGCAGCTAGTGCAGCCGGCCGGATACGCAGCGGCGGCCGCAAGCAGCCCGGGTGGCAGGGCTGCCAAGGCGGCCAGGAGGAGCGGAGGTACGTGGTGAGGGCATGGCAGGTCCATCAGTTCGGCGAGCTGCGGGACGCGCTGACGCTGACCGAGGTCCCGGACCCGGAGCCCGGTCCCGGGCAGATCCTCGTCCGGGTCCTCGCCGCGCCGGCGAACTTCCCTGATGTGCTCATGTGCCAGGGCACCTACCAGGTTCGCCCGCCGCTGCCGTTCACGCCCGGCGTGGAGCTGTGCGGGGAGGTGGTGGCGCTAGGCCCCGGCGTGACGGGGTTCGCCGGCGGTGAGCGGGTGGTCGGCGTCGCGGCGATGCCGGCCGGATCCTTCGCGGAGGCCGCCATCATGGACGCGGCGGCCGCCTTCCCAGCTCCGGAGAACCTTGATAACGCCGAGGCGGCCGGCTTCTACATCAGCTACCAGACCGGCTGGTTCGGACTGCACCGGCGGGCGCACCTCCAGCCGGGCGAGACTCTGCTGGTACATGCCGCGGCTGGCGGTGTCGGCAGCGCGGCAGTGCAGCTGGGGAAGGCGGCCGGAGCCCGGGTTATCGGTGTTGCCGGCGGCGAGCGGAAGGCCGCCGCCGCCCGCGCGCTCGGCGCCGATGTAGTCGTGGACCGGCATGTGCAGGACTTCGTCCAGGTCGTCAAGGAGGTCACCGGCGGACGCGGAGCCGACGTCGTCTACGACCCGGTTGGCGGCGACGCCTACGACCGCTCCGCCAAGTGCGTCGCGTTCGAGGGCCGTATCCTCGTGATCGGGTTCGCGAGCGGGCGCATCCCCGCGCCGGCGCTCAATCATGCGCTCGTCAAGAACTATTCCATCGTGGGCCTGCATTGGGGCCTGTACGGCAGCAAGGAGCCCAAGGCACTCGGGGACTGTCACGAGCAGCTCCTCAAGCTCGCCGCTGACGGCGTTGTCAAGCCCCTCGTGAGCGAGCGCCTCGGGCTATCCGATGTCGCCGACGGACTGCGGAGGCTCGCCGGCGGCAGCACGATCGGCAGGATCACGTTCCTTCCCTGAGCGGGGACAGCGGCGGCCAGGCGAGGTGGCGGACCGGGATGACACAGAGATGACACGGACAGGAAGCGGCAACGAGGCCGCGGGCGGCCAGGACATTCCCGGCCTGGATCTCGTGGCGTTCGCCGCGTACTTGGCGGCCGCGCGCCCGGGTGCCGTCCGCGGCCCGCTGCGCGGGCGTGTGCTCGCCGGCGGCAAGTCAAACCTCACCTATGACGTGACTGACGGCCACAGCCACTGGGTCGTCCGGCGCCCCCCGCTCGGCCACGTGCTCGCCACCGCCCACGACATGGCGAGGGAATACCGCGTGATCAGCGCGCTCGCCGGCACCGAGGTCCCGGTCCCTGCGACGTACCTGCTGTGCGAGGACCCCGGCGTGATCGGCGCGCCCTTCTATGTGATGGAGAAGGTGGAGGGAACGCCGTACCGGACCGCAGCACAGCTTGAAAAGCTAGGTGCGCAGCGAACGCGGGTGATCGCCACACGCATGGTGGATACGCTCGCCCTGTTGCACGCCGTCGATCCTCCTGCGGTCGGGCTCGCCGACTTCGGCAGGCCGCAGGGATTCCTGGCCCGGCAGGTCCGCCGCTGGAAGCAGCAGCTCGACGCCTCCCGCAGCCGTGATCTCCCTGGCGCCGACGAGCTGCACGCGGCGCTCGCGGCCAGCGTGCCGCTTGAGTCCGATGTCGCTATCGTGCATGGCGACTTCCGGCTGGACAACCTGCTCGTCGACGGCGATGACCGGATCACCGCCGTCCTGGACTGGGAAATGGCGACGCTGGGAGACCCGCTCACCGACGTCGCCCTGCTGCTGGCCTATCAGGGCCTAGGGCTCCTTGATACCGGTTATGCCGTCGCCGACGCTTCCACGGCGCCCGGATTCCCGAGCGCGGAGGAGATCGTCGCCGCCTACAGCGACCGCAGCGGCCGTGACCTGTCGCACCTCGGCTTCCACCTCGGCCTGGCCTACTTCAAGATCGCCGTGATTCTCGAGGGCATCCACTACCGGTACATGCTCGGGCAGACGCTCGGCGAGGGATTCGCGAACGTCGGTGCCGCCACCGAGCCGCTCATCCAGGCCGGCCTCGCCACCATGAAGGAGCACTCCTGATGGATTTCCGCTTCGACGCCGCCACCGAGAAGATGCGGGACAAGCTTCTCGCCTTCATGGACGAGAAGATCTATCCCGCCGAACCGGTATTCGCCGAGCAGCTCAGCTCGCTGGGCGACCGCTGGGCGTGGACCCGCGTGCCTGTCCTGGCCGAGCTGCGCGAGCAGGCCCGCTCGCGTGGCCTGTGGAACCTCTTCCTGCCGGGCGAGCACGGTGCCGGGCTGACCAATCTGCAGTACGCGCCGCTGGCCGAGGTCACCGGCCGCAGCCCGCAGCTGGCACCCGCGGCGCTGAACTGCTCCGCGCCGGACACCGGCAACATGGAGGTGCTGGCGATGTTCGGCACCGAAGAGCAGCGAAAGCTCTGGCTACAGCCGCTGCTGGACGGGGAGATCCGCTCGGCGTTCGCGATGACCGAGCCGGATGTGGCATCCTCCGACGCGACGAACATCTCCACCCGGATCGAGCGCGACGGCGACGGCTACGTGGTCAACGGCCGGAAATGGTGGATCACCGGGGCGATGAACCCGGACGCGAAGATCTTCATCGTGATGGGGAAGACCGATCCGGAAGCGCAGCGCCACCGCCAGCAGTCGATGATCCTCGTCCCCCGCGACACGCCCGGCGTGACGGTCAGGCGCGGGATGCAGGTGTTCGGCTACGACGACCATGACCACGGCGGCCACGCCGAGCTCGAGTTCACCGATGTCCGGGTCCCGGCAGCCAACCTCATCGGCGGTGAGGGGGACGGCTTCGGCATTGCCCAGGCCAGACTCGGCCCCGGCCGGATCCACCACTGCATGCGATCGATCGGGATGGCCGAACGGGCGCTGGAACTCATGTGCAACCGGGCCCTGACCCGGGTCGCCTTCGGCAAGCCGCTGGCTGAGCAGGGCGTCATCCGCGACTGGATCGCCGAGTCGCGGGTGCGGATCGAACAGCTCAGGCTGCTCGTGCTGAAGACCGCCTGGCTGATGGACACGGTCGGCAACAAGGGCGCGCA
>DASQVO010000403.1:0-14294 GCA_035640715.1 Streptosporangiaceae bacterium | reverse complement strand
GGGCGCGCGGGGCTGACCGGGGACCCAGCGGTCTGCAAACGGCCTCTCCGCACGACTGGCTCAGACGCTCTGCCAGTTACCGAGGCGGCACGTACCGATCAGCGAGGGCGAGGTCAGCACCGTCCTACCGGCGGACCCGCCACCGGGCCCGTCATCGTTCCGGGCGGCCTATGGCGACGTCCACGCCGGGCGAGTAGTGCACCAGGGGTTCGCCGTGCGGCCCGGGAAGGCCCGCGGCAGTGAGCAGCCGGTCATCGAGGACCTCGGCGCACGCCCGGTGCAGCGGCCACGGCCGGTGGCACGCCCGCGCGAACGAACTCCGGCCGCCGACGACGCTGAACAGCATCCACCGCGCCGTCAGGAAATGGTCACGCTCGCTGACATCGGCCGGTGCCAGCGGCTCGCCGATGGTGATCCGCACCCGGCTGGTCGCCGGCCGCGGGCGGGGCCAGCGGCGCCGGCAGACGTAGCCCACCTGCGCTCCGCGGGTACCGAGCCGCATCGAGGACCAGAAGTACGGGAGCCGGTAGGTCACGCGTGCGGTGACGACCGCGCCCAGCCGCGCCGCGTCGAGCGACAGGAACCAGATGCCCTGCCGCCCCGCACCGTCGCGGACGTAGGTCCGCACGTTCGTCTCGCAGAAATTCGATACCCACGGCACCCGGCGCCCGCCGGGGGTTGCCACCCGCATGAAGAACGGCACGAGCCCGACCCACGCGGCCCCGTCGTGGGTGTCGGCACGCAGGCCGTCCGGCAGCAGGCGCTCAACCACAGCGGGGTCGAACGGCCAGTGCAGGAACGTCACCCGCTCCCACCGCTGGCGCATGACCGGTCTGTCGATCGTGAACGGGCAGGTGCCTGCAGCCCCGCCGTCCCGGGCCCGTTCCGGCCGCGTCGTCCTGGCCTCATCCACCAGCCCAGCCTCTCATCCGGCCAGGGCCCGCCCGCCGCGGGCTCAGAGATTCAGCGGGTGACGGTCGAGACGTTGTGGGAGGAATGGTGACTCGGCGGACACGGATTCTGCTGGTGTCGGGCAGCCCGCGCAGCGGATCCAGCAACACGGCGGCGCTGCCGACCATACAGGCCGTCGCGCCTGAGCTGGTGACAGCCGTGCTGTACGACGGATTGAGCAGTCTGCCGGCGTTCAACCCCGACGACGACCACGAGCCGCTGCCGCGTGCCGCGGCTGAGTTGCGGCAGCAGATCGCGGCGGCAGATGCGGTGGTGTTCTGCACACCGGAGTACGCCGGCAGCTTGCCCGGAAGCTTCAAGAACCTGCTCGACTGGACGGTCGGCGGCGGCGAGATGTACGGCAAGCCCGCGGCGTGGATCAATGTGGCCCACCCGGGCCGTGGGGCGGGCGCCGAGCAATCGCTGGCCAGCGTGCTCGGCTACGTGGGCGCGGCTGTCATCGACGGAGCCTGCCGCCGGATCACGGTATCCGGCCAGGCAGTCGGGCCGGACGGGCTGGTCAACGACCCTGGCTTCCGCGCCGAGGCCACCGAGGTCCTCGACGTCATCGTCAGCGCCGTCAGCTAGTCCCGTGCATCAGCTAGTGCCGTGCGCCAGCTAGTGCCGTGCGGCGGCGTTAGCCTGCCCCAGTGGCTACTACCCGCCTGACCTGGCACATCTGGGCCCCTCGCGCCCGCGTGGTGCTGCCCAGCGGCCCTTGCCGCCGCCCCGGCCAGTTCCCGGCCGCTACCGCCCCGGGCTAGTTCCCGGCCGCCACGGCTTCGGCGAAGTCGGCCATGGACGGGAACTCCCAGTCCGGCGTGACGTCCGCGGCGGGCGCTGGCGTCGCGCCCCAGCCCGGCCGGTCGTGCCGGCGGTTGATCCAGACAGTCGGCAGGCCGGCCTTCTTGGCGGGAAGGTGGTCATGGAACAGGCTCTGCGCCACGTGCAGCAGCCGGCCCTCACCGATCCCGAGCCGGGCGGCCTCGGCCAGCAGTGCCTCGAAGTTGCGCGGCGAGGGCTTGTAGCTGCCGATGTCCTGCGCGGTGAGAATGCTGGTGAAGGTCACGCCGAGGCGGCGGTTGCTCGCGGCGAACGAGTCGCGGTCCACATTGGACAAGATGATGAGCTTGTACCGTTCACCCAGCGCGGTCAGTGCGCCGCGGGAGTCGCCGAACGGCGGCCAGTCGGGCACGGAACGGGCGAGGCGCTCCGCGTCGTCGTCGCTGACCTCCGCGCCGAGTTCGCGGCCGAGGTCGCGCATGGCCCGGGCGAGGATGGCGGGATAGAGCTCGCCGGGGTGCTGGGCCTCGGCGCGGGCCTCGTGACCTGAGTAGGCGGTCAGCAGCGCCTCGTCGCTCATCTCGAGCCCCCGCGACCGTGCCCACGGGCCGAGCACCGCTGCGATACCGGACTCCCAGTCGATGAGCGTTCCGTAGCAATCGAAGCTCAGCGCGTCGAAGCCGGCCAGTCCTTTGATCATGCCTCCACCCTGTCATTGCTGCACGCTGCGCACTACCGAAAATGTCGGCGCCCCTGGCTAGGGTCGTGACGGATGTGGCCGCAATCGAGGCGAGCGAAAGGACGGGCGATGGCGACATGGGGGGAGATCGCGAAGGATGCCCCGGATTTCTCTAAGCGGGTTCGCAGGCGATTCGGCATGGGAATTAACAAGGCGCTCGCCACCGTGCGCCGCGATGGCTCACCGCGCATCAGCGCGATCGAGACTGAGTTCGGCGACGAGGAGGTCACGATGGGGATGATGGCCGGCTCGGTGAAGCTGCTCGACGTCCGCCGCGATCCGCGGGTGGCGCTGCACAGTCCGACGGTCGATGCCCCGGAGGGTGATCCGGAGTGGCCGGGCGACGCCAAGCTGGCCGGCACCCTGATCGAGACGGGTCCTACTGATGGTCCCGCGGGCACCCTGTTCAAGATGGACATCACCGAGGCCGTTCTCACCTACGTGGGCACGCCCGCTGATCACCTCGTGATCGAGTCATGGCACCAGGGCAACGGCTGGCGGCGCGAACCCCGGTACTGAGAGCGCCACCGCCACCGACCGCCTCCGGCTCCGGCGATCCCGGTGCCGTCCGCGGCGTCGCCATCAGTCGCGCCCGCTGTGACTGGGACGCGCACCACCTCTCGTTTCCTGCGCGCCACGGGCAGGCCGTTCGGCACGGTCGACCGCCGGGTGCTCGACCAGTGCGAGAATCCTGCTCGCCATGAACCGGGCGGTCCGCACCGGCGTCCCGCTGCGGGTCACTTCGCTCACCTCCACGACGCCCCGCCGGTTAACGATGTCCACCCGGCGGCCGGCCCGGGTCGCGGCCACCTCATAGGTGCGGGTGCCCTCGCCCGTGTCGATCACGATCTCGACTCGGTCACCCTTCACGCCACCCTCCCCCAAGGTCGAACATCGATTCGAGCCGTACCCGCTCATCCATGACCGAAACGGCTGATACCCCCTGCGGCGCCTATCGACCGCTTATTCGCGCGCGGCCGGCCGCACGCCCACTGTTCCTCGACCCGACCACCGGTGAGCCGGTCTCACGGTCGGCCTCGTGACGACCTGAGCCCGAACGCCCAGTCCGGCCGCGAGGGCCGGGCTGGGCGTGACCGTTACATGGACAGGGCCGGCAGCTTGGCCAGCGCCACGTCGATCCGCTCCTGCGGAAGCTCGAAATCCTGCATCTCACCGGACAGGTAGCGCTGGTAGGCGAACATGTCGAAGTGACCGTGGCCGCACAGGGCGGTCAGGATAACCTTCTCCTCGCCCGTCTCCGCGCACCGCTTGGCTTCCTCGATAACCGCGGCGAGCGCGTGCGTCGGCTCCGGCGCAGGCACGATCCCCTCCGCGCGGGCGAAGGCCACACCGGCCGCGAAGCATTCCCGCTGGGGCTTGGTGACCGCCTCGAACAGGCCGAGTTCGTAGGCGTGCGAGAGCAACGGCGACATGCCGTGGTACCGCAGGCCGCCTGCGTGGATCGGGTCGGGGATGAAATCATGGCCCAGCGTGTGCATCTTCAGCAGCGGCGTGAACCCGGCCGTGTCGCCGGAATCGTAGGCGTATCGCCCACGAGTGAACGACGGGCACGCGGCGGGCTCAACCGCGCGGATAACCGGTGCTATCCGCCCGGCCAGCTTTTCCCGCAGGAACGACAGGAAAGGCCGGCGAAGTTCGACCCACCGCCGGTGCAGCCCACGATCAGGTCGGGCGCTACCTTACCCGCCGCCGCGAATTGCTTGAGGGCCTCCTCACCGATCACTGTCTGGTGCATCAGGACATGGTTGAGCACGCTGCCGAGGGAGTACCGGGTGCCGGGGTCCCCGCCAGCGACCTCCACGGCCTGGTTTTACTCACCGCTTATCCGACCAGAGCGCGCCTGCACAGGGCAAGTCTGCGACGCCTGGATCGGTAGACGCGGCGCCCCAGCTGGAGTGGCGTGCCGGCGTGACATGGCAACGAGGCTCCGGTAGGTCTCGGTGGTCCGCCAAGATCACCGTCCCGGGAGCCTCGTTGCCGGATCAGTTTGTTATGCCGCCTGCCGGAGCGGCCACTTCATTGACAGCGACCAAGCCGACTCAGGCGTACCGCCAGTCCGGCGTCGCGCTGACCTGCGACGATCAGCCACTGATCGACCCTGGCGGTGGTATGGTTCCCGGTCCGTTCACCGAGCAGGCCAGGGCAGCGGGGGTGTCGCCGGGCGCTGGCAGGCGGGGCAGGGTGCGGAACACCGGGTGGCCCATGCTGAGAGCGTCGAGGTCGATGAAGTCGGTGAGGTCGTTGGCGTTGGCGTCACGGTAGGTGAGCGCCGGCAGGTTCCACTTGCGTTCGAGCGTGGCGAGGATCGATGTGTGGTCGTAGTAGACGTGGCTGACGTAGTTGCGTTTGGCGTAGGGGGACACGACCACCGACGGCACGCGGAATCCGTAGCGGCTGAACCCGTCGTAGACCGACTCACCCGGTTCGACCATCGGGGGGATGGCGTCAGGGGCCAGCGCGGCTGGCGGAGGGACATGGTCGAAGTAGCCGCCGTGCTCGTCGTAGACCAGAACGAATAGCGTCGAGTGCCACAGCGGTGAGCTGCCCAGCGCGTTGACCACGTCGGCCAGGAGACGCTCCCCGACCGCTATGTTCTGCGGGTTCTCCTGCGACTGGGTGCCGTAGTCGGGGTCGAGGAGAGAGAAGGACGGCAGGGTTCCCGCCGCCGCGTCCGCGTAGAACTGCGAGAACGGCTTGTAGTGGGCCTGCTCGGTCACGGCGTCGTCGGTGGGGTAGAGCTCGGGGGTGGCCCCTGTCGGGAAGGAGCTGACGTAGTTGGCCCAGGTGATCCCGTAGCGATCAAGGGTGTTGAAGATGGTGCCGTTCGCGGGCAGGGGCAATCCTGCATCGGGAATGAAGTTGCCCGGGCTCGTGCCGATGTCGCCGGTCATGCCCGCTGACGTCCCGGCGATCAGGTAGCGGCGGTTGGGGTCGGTCTGGCCTAGAAGGGAGGAGAACCACCGGTCGCCGATGGGGAACGTCTCCGCTAGGGCGTAGGTGAAGGGAAGATCGTTGCCGGTCCAGTAGCCCATGGCGACACCCCCGACGGTCTGTGACGAACCGTAGTAGATGGGGGCGGTGACGAAGCCGTCGTTGCGGCCCCCGTCGTAGGCGTGGTGACTGGCGGTCCACTGCTGGCTTGGGGTCCCAGGGAGCTGGCAGGTGGTGGGCATATGGAACGCGTGCTGGATCCGCCCGTCCCCATAAGGGTTGGTGGCGGTCGGCAGGCCGTCGGTCCCGATCGTGAACCCGTCTCCCCGGGGGGTCTGGCCGGGTCCCCGGCCGAGCATGCCGAGGATGTTGTCGTAGGAGTGGTTTTCCAGCATCAGGACCACGATGTGGTCGATCCCTGGCAAGGTGTCGGTGCCAGCAGCCACGGACGGGGCTGGCAGGGAGCCGGGGAGGCGCAGGGTGCTCCGGCCGAGCACGTGCAGGGCGGCTGACGTCGAGGCGGGCAGTTCCTGTGGCGTGGTGCCGGCTGCGGCCCGGCCCAGCAGCCCGGGACCGCCAAGGGCGCCGAACGCCGCCGCCCCGCCCGCCGCGGTGAGGAAGCGGCGGCGGGTCAACGGCAGCCAGGGCCGCGGTTTCGGTCGGGAGTGGCTCATCTCAGTGGTCTCCTCCGGTGGCGGTGAACACGTCGGAACCGAAGACGGCCGGAACGTCGGCGGCGTAGCCGAGCCGGGACAGACCCAGTTCGCTTTCGATGGAAGCCAGCAGCGAGTAGTGGTTGTAACCGGTCGAGCTCACCGTGCCGCCCTTGATGTAGGGCGACATGAGAACGGCGCCGGTGCGCCCCCCGCCGGGACCGGTGATGCCGGGCAACGGTGAGTTGGGCCCCGGGACCTCACCGCAGCACGACGTGGAGTCGCTCTGGGGGCCGGCGGACTCGTCGAAGGTGATCACCAGCAGGCCGTCACGTTTGAAGGCCGGCGATGAGGTGATCTTAGGCACCCAGGTGCTGAGGAAGGCGTCGATGTCGGCCAGGGCGCTCGCCCCCGACGGCTGGTTGGTGCAGGGGTAATCGTGCCCGTCGTTGCAGACGTTGGGGACGATATAGGACAGATTCGGCGTGGTGGAGACCGACTTCAGGTCGGTGGCCAGGCCCGTGGTGCCGGCAGGGACGCTGGGGGGCAGCGCGCCGCCAGGCGAGCCGAGTGGCAACACGTGGGCGTCACAGTAGGCCTGGTTGTCGATGATCGAGTGGAAGTAGACGAACGGGTCGTGCCGTGTCACGTACCCGTCACCGGACACCGCGCTCTGGGTGTTGTCCTGCGCGTTGAGCGGCGGGTGGGCGCACACCGCCGGCTCCCGGCTGGGGTCATTGCCCATGTCCTCCATGTAGCCCTTCCAGGTCAGGCCGGCGGAGGTGATCTGGTTGGCGACAGTAGGCACGGAGGCCGGGAACACGCAGCCGCTGCCGACGGCCTGGCCTGGGGGGACCAGCGCGCCAGTGCCGGCGAAGTCGCTGTACACCTGGCAGTCGGCCTGGTTCTGGGGGTTCGGTGCCTGGCCGCTGATCATGGACACGTAGTTGTCGTTGCTCTCGTGGCCGGTGCCGTAGTACTGGGTCAGCAGCGCCCCCTGGGAGGGCAGGGTGCTTGCCAGGTACGGGTCGGCGGAGGGATCGCCGAAGGTTGAGGCGTACCCCTCGTTCTCCAGCATGATGACGAAGACGTGGCCGATGTGGGGGGCGGGCGAAGCAGTCGCCTGGGCGGTGAGCGGCGGCGCCAGTGAGACGGCTGCTGCCATGCAAGCGCCGACCGCCATCCAGCTGAAACGGCGGCGGCTGGATATCAAGGAGGTCACGTCTCATCATTACTTCCGACAAACGTGTGTTCACTCGGACTCAGAAAACAACAAAAGAACTCTAAGAAAATTGAAGCTTGACGTGTAACCCCAGATCCCCAGCGGGAACAGCGCGCGGGCCCGCCACGATCTGGCGCGCGACGAGCTCGTCCTCACTGACGCCGGTACCGCAAGGTGCGGGCGCGGTGCCGCCCATGGGGCCTCCTAAGTCGGAGGCGCCCTTAAGAGTTGCGGCAGGCCGAGCGTGGCGGGGCAGCGTCCCGTTGCAGCGCCTCTCAACCTGCCGTCCGCACTCTGCCACGTCTTGCCGACGGGCACCAGTGTTATCTCCGCGATCGCAGTCAGCGCGCCCACGTCAGCGCGTGTCAGTCTTGCGGGTTCTGCCCGGCTGTCTCCTCGTCGGGCGGGGCGTCGATGACAGGCACCGGCTCGAGGCCGATCTTCTCGGCAATCCGGGTCAGCAGTATGTCCTGGGCGGCGAGGTGGCCTTGCACGTGTGCCACTTCGTGCAAGGTTGCGCTGGCGTCGTGGAATGTCGCCTCCGCGCGCTTGTCCGCCGCGGCGGCCTGCACGTTTTGCCCAACCATGATGACCGAAAGTAGCACCAGCTGAAGGAAGGTCTGCGCCACCCAGGAGACGACCGCCGCCGCGCCGGCACGGATCGCATCCGGGAGACTGATCAAGTCGAACAGCGCGAACGCGTAGGCACACCACATGCTGCCAACCGCCCGCGTAATCAGGAGCGCCACCCTTGTGTTGAACCGGTTGACCGCCGTCTCCCTCGGGAGCAAATCAGCGACTTTCACCGGACGATCGGCGCGCCGCGAGGCAATACGCGGATGGCGTATGTGCTGGTATATCGCCATGACCTGGCCTTCCATCGATTGGCAGGACACTCCTGCTAGCTGGCAGAAACCCGGTCAGATTAACCGCCAGGCCCGCAAGTGCCGCCTGTAGCCTGCCAGCGCGACTGATTTGTAACGCTGGCCAGGTTCAACACTCGCCAGGTTCAACGCGGGGACGTGCTCTCCTCTCCCGATCCACACGTCACCCTGCTGCATCCCCGTGCAAATGGCCGGGTCTCGGCCAGTGCCAGCACCTGCCGGGCGGTCAGCATGGTGCCGTACCCGGTCGTTGCCGGGGCGATGCCGGGTACCCCGGCCAGGGTCTGCTCCCCGGCCAGGGTCTGCCCCCG
This sequence comes from Streptosporangiaceae bacterium, assembly GCA_035640715.1. Taxonomy (GTDB): domain Bacteria; phylum Actinomycetota; class Actinomycetes; order Streptosporangiales; family Streptosporangiaceae; genus DASQVO01. The sequence continues at coordinate 5,799 of DASQVO010000403.1, read as the reverse complement.
GCCAGCACGCTGATGCGCGGGGAGGCGCCGTGCCGGGTTCCCGCGGCACCACTGTTGAGCGCGGCCTGGCAGGCGGCGGCCAGGCCGTCCATCCGCCGCTGCGCCGCGGTCCCCGGCCGGCTCACCAGTGCACCTGAGGTGAGCGAGTGACGGTAGTAATCTCCCGTTATGTGGTGTCCGTCACGTTCGCTCGGTTCATAGCTATTTGCGCTAGTCGGAGGGCTAACGTCCGTGCTTGCACGCGCAGCAGTGCGACGCTGAGGGATGAGGAGTAGTGGATACCGAAACGATCCTGCTCGTTAACTGATCATAGAAAACGACCTTATCCTCACTAGCTCAAAAGCGCCTGACGGGCAATTTATGATCTCAGTCGAAGATGACTTCGGCCGGTCAGCTACCGGCATAGGTGCTTCTTTCAATGTCGCGCTTAAGCGCGCTGCATGGTCGTGGAGGCTGGCAGCATGGTTCTCTCCTGGTTTCTCTTTATAGTGTGCTTCGGCCCAGCACTGATGGTCGTATTTACGGCTGGGCATCACACTGGCCGGCGCTGCCATCGTCGTGGTGGGTCATGCTATGTGTCTGTCCCGGTAGCGCGTCTGGGCAGGCTCGGCAACATCCGGATAGGAAAACGCATCGATGTCTGAACAACGGTTCCAAATGGTTCACGAGACTGCATGGGCACCAATGGAGCATGAACGCAACTGCCTTATTTGCCAAGGCTACGCAGTAAGCCAGGCTTACCGCCAGCACACACTAGACAAGGATTGCTGGTGTGTCGGGGCGGTCTACTTCGGCCAGTGCGAAATCGCTAAAGAGTACCCGGAAGTGGCCTGAATTAGAACGCGACGGGATGGTCCGGCCGCTGCCGGCCGGACCATCCCGTCGCCATACTCGTGCTGCTTGGCGGTTCCCTACAGGCCGGGAAGGGCCTGGGTGTGCTCGATCTGCACGGCCTGCAGCTCGCGCGGGTTGAGGCCGAGCAGCTTCATGGGCTGGCCGGTTGCCGCCGAGGCAACAGCCGCGCCGCCAAGCGCGGTGGCTGCGGTCGCGACGACGGCCGCGGCCCGCCGGATCGGTTTCAGTTGCATGATGTGTTCTCCTGCCGGGCGTGGTCACGTGCCGACGCCTTCGGCCAAGCGAACCGCACGGAAGCCATGGCTGTTCAACCACGAACTGAACGACAGGTGACTTCTGGGGCCTTTCCGGCGGATGCCCCGTCACATCACCCGCGTCCCTGGCTCCACTTCCGCATCGGGCCGGAGCAGCACCACATCCCCTGAGCTGCCATCGGTGACGCCGAGAACGAGCACTTCGGAGCGGAAATTCGCTATCTGGCGCGGCGGGAAGTTGGTGACGGCGATCACCGTCCGCCCGATCAGCTCCTCCGGGGTATAGCGCACCGTGATCTGAGCACTCGACTTCTTCATTCCGAGCGCGCCAAAGTCGATCAGGAGTTTGTACGCCGGCTTACGGGCCTGGGGAAATTCTTCGGCCATGATCACTTTGCCGGCCCGGATATCGGCCTGGAAGAACTCCTCCGGGCTAATCTCGGTCACCGGGAACCCGCCGGGCTGGTCCGCGTCAGCGGGAACGCCACCAGGCTGATCCCGATCACCGGAAACCCCCGGACTATCCACGTCACCGGGAACCCCCGGGCCTCCGGAGACGCCTCCGGGACAGGTCACCGGAAACCCCAGTTGAGGATCTGCTCGGCGTCGCTGAAACTGACCGCACGCGTGGTGGCCGAGCTGTCCAGGACGACGCCGATGAGCGAGCGCGATCCGTGTCTCGCCTCGAAAAGCAGGCAGTAGCCGGCCGCGTTCGTCGAGCCCGTCTTGATCCCGATGGCTCCCGGATAGGAGCCGAGCAGCATGTTCGTATTCTTCCAGCCGTAGGCGTGGTGCCCGGAACCGGCCGTGAGGTGGTACGAGCGCTGGTCGACGATGGAACGGAAGATGGCCGAGGCCATCGCGGCCCGGCCGATCGCGAGCAGGTCGCCCGGCGTCGAGTAGGTCGAGTGCTCGGTGGGCCACGGCAGCCCGTCGAAGTTCGAGAAGTGAGTCCGGCCCAGGCCCATCTGCCTGGCAAGCGCGTTCATCTTGGCCACGAACCCCGTCAGGCCAGGCCCGTAGGCACGGGCCAGCACGTACGCGGCGTCGCAGCCGGAGGGCACGAGCAGTGCCTCGAGCAACTGCTGTGTGCTGAGCCGGTCGCCGGCCCGCAGGCCGGCCGTGCTTCCGCCGTACTTCCGCGCGTAGGAAACGGCAGCGGCCGGCACCGTCAGATCCCGGGCGAGGCCGCCGGCCCGGATCACCACGAGAGCCGTCATGACCTTGGTGATACTCCCCATCGGGCGCTCGGTGTCCTGGGCCCGGCTCCACAGCAGCCTGCCGGTGGCGGCATCCGCCAACGCGGCGCCCTTCGCATGCACGGCGGCCGGCGCGGAGGCCTGCGCCGCCCGTGCCACCGCCGCCCCCTGTGCCACCGCCGCCCGTGCCACCCGGACCGTCGGCGCCGGCACCGGGGAAACCGGCACCGGGGAGAGTGTCGCCGCCGCGGCTGATCCGGCCGGCTGGGCCACCACGGCCCACCCCATGAGCAGCGCCATGGCAGCAGCCAGGGGGGCCAAACGGGCCGACATGCGCATGACTGCTCCTTAACCGGCAACAAACCTACGTATCGTGACAGCAGGCACCGCCGCCGGCAACCCCACAGCCGAACGTCGTCAGGCACTCGGCTCTCGCCGTCGGCGCCAGGGCCACCACGCCTTCGTTCGGCCCGGCTATTCTTGAATTTTGAAGCAACTCAGCGCGGCGGTACTGTCGGGCTATGAGCGATGACGGCACCTTTGTCCGCGACACCCGCTACCTGAACGCCCGCATCACCGCCGATGGCCGGGACGGCTGGCCGGTCGAGCCGGGGCGGTACCGGCTCGCGGTGGCCCGCGCGTGCCCGTGGGCGAACCGGGCGATCATCGTGCGGCGGCTACTGGGCCTGGAGCCGGTGCTGTCGATGGCGATCGCGGGCCCGGTGCACGACAAGCGGAGCTGGACCTTCGACCTCGACCCGGGCGGCCGGGATCCCGTGCTCGGCATCGAGCGCCTGGCCGAGGCATACGAGAAGGCCGTGCCCGGCTACGACCGCGGCGTCACGGTCCCGGCGATCATCGATATTCCCACCGGCGCGGTGGTCACCAGCGACTATGCGCAGATCACGCTGGACCTGGAAACCGAGTGGACGGCCTACTACCGGCCAGGCGCCCCCGACCTGTACCCCGAGAAGCACCGGGACGAGATCAACGAGGTGGCCGCGCTCGTCTACAAAGACGTGAACAACGGCGTCTACCAGGCCGGCTTCGCCGCCTCGCAGCGCGCGTACGAGGGCGCCTACCGGCGGCTGTTCGCGCGGCTGGACTGGCTCAGCGAGCGGCTGGCCGGCCGGCGGTTCCTGGTCGGGGACACGATCACCGAGGCCGACGTGCGCCTGTTCACCACGCTCGCCCGGTTCGACGCCGTCTACCACGGCCACTTCAAGTGCAACCGGTCCAAGCTCACCGAGATGCCGGTGCTATGGGCCTATGCCCGTGACCTGTTCCAGACTCCCGGCTTTGGCGACACGATCGACTTCGACCACATCAAGCAGCACTATTACCGCGTCCACACCTCGATCAACCCGACCGGGATCGTCCCGGCCGGGCCGGACCTGTCGGGCTGGCTGACCCCCCACGGCCGTGAGGCGCTCGGCGGCCGCCCGTTCGGCGACGGCACGCCGCCGGAACCGCCATCGCAGGAGGAAACCGTGCCGCCCGGCCATTGGGCGGCCTAGGAGCTTGCGGTTCTCCGATCGACAAAATGTTGTCGATCTTTGGTCGCGAACTTCCGGACGTTTGTGTCAAGTTTCATGCAGCGCGGGAAGGCGCGCCCGGCTGGCGTAGTCGTCGACGTGGCGGGTAATGGTCGCCAGCGCGGCGCGGAGTCAGGGTGGCGCCTGGGGCTGGTCCGCGGCGGTGAGCGGGACGAGGAGCCGGTTGTAGACCTTGGTGTAGAAGACGGCGATGCGGACGCCGTCGCTGGTCAGGGTGTAGCGGTTGGTGTGCGGGAGCCGACGGATCAGGCCGTTGAGGCGCAGCCGGCGCAGGTCGTAGGTCATCTGCCCTGGGGTGTAGGCGCCGCCGAGCAGCCCGGCGATCAGGACGCGGAGGTTCTTGTTGGTGAAGCCGGTTGCGGCGAGCAGCGTCTGGCACAGGGCACCGGCCAGGGCCATGACCCGAGGATCGCCGAATCTGAGAGCCGGGGTCCTCCGCCCCTCCGGGTCCACGGAGGGGTGCGCGATCCGCTCAAAGGCTGGGCTCGCAAGGACGGTGCCCTGGCCGGCACGTTCAGCATCCAGTATGCGCCGGTTGGCGGTGCGGGCCTTGGCCTGGAGTTCGTCCAGGTTAGGCAGGCGGGCGTTGCAGCCCAGGTCGCGGGGGGCGTTGACGACGGTCTCGATCCGCATCGCCCGCCCGTCTTTGAGGTACTGCTTGATGCGTGAATGCTTGTAGAACACATTCACCAGGACGCCGCCGTTGTCGCGGCGGTCGATCGCGGTGCGGAAGACTCCACGGGTGTCGCGGCGGATCTTGCGGGCGAAGATGATCTCCACGTTGTGCGGGCGGCCGATGCCGGGGTTGTCGGCCACCAGCGCCTCGAAGAAGCCGCGGGCATGGCGCGGGGCATCGAAGACGATGGTGCGGGAGATCTCCACCTGCCGCATCGAGGTCTCCCCACCAGTAACCGGCGTCATGGTCCTTCGGGCCGAACGGCAAGGGCAGCCGGTGCAGCCACCGCTGTGTGAACACGTTGATCGTCCCCTGGCCGAGCCGATCGCAGATCGCCTGCAGCGCCACGGGGTCATCGCAGGCGGCGAACCGGTTGGACAGCTCGGTGAAGGCGATCCCGGCCCGGGCGGCCTGCCGCTTGGCCCACTCATGCCCGTTTACCTGTTAACTGAACTGCCGGGCATCGTCGCAGTTCAGGAGCCTGAGCGACCGTGGCAGCGGGCCGCCGCGCCGTCCGGAATGTCCTAATCGGCAGGAGGTATCAGCCGTGACCGCAGCATGGGCGCCGCGGAAAGCGGACATACGGTGCTGAACCGATCGCTAGCCTCTCCTCGTTGCTGCTTTTCCGTCATCGGCCACCGCGGGACGCTGAGCCTTGCACGTCCAGCATGACCTGCGACGATACTTACAACCCTCAACCCGACATTGATTGTTCAGAGAAGACCCAGATCTTGGCCGGATAAGGGAAGTAGGCGCACACCTTGATAAAGGCCGGGCCGTAATGCCGATGTCAGCATTAGCTGCCCTTCTTTGCGAACCCCGTCTCGTCGATCACCAGCACCCCCGCGCCGCCCGGGCCCAGGCCGGCGCCGTCGTCGTCCAGGCCCCCGGCCACGTAGCGGCGCACGACGTCGCGCAGTTCGTCCACGTCCCAGCAGGCCCGGTTCAGCGGGTGCTGCTGACCGCCGGGGCGGGAGTCGCCGGCGTGCCCGGCGAGCTGCCAGCCGTTCTTGCGCGACAGCGGCCCGAGCAGGCCACCCACGCACGCGGCCGCCCGGCGCCGCAGATCCGCCCGCGGGAAGATCCGCCCCACCTCCAGCAGGAGGTCTTCCAGCTGATCAGCCCACTCATCCGCCCGCTCTCGGCCGGTGACCACCGGCAGGACATCCAGCACCTCCGCCTGCATGCCGGGCTGTTACCCGGCACCAGCACTCCCGGACTACAGCAGCGCCACCGATCTACGGCTGAAGGGCTAATAC
>DASQVO010000402.1:0-9832 GCA_035640715.1 Streptosporangiaceae bacterium | reverse complement strand
GGAAGATCCGGGGTTGCCGCCATTGGCTACCCATGCGGCGTAGATGACGCTGCCGCCACCTGCCGACGACAAGGCGGTGACTGCGTTGCCAGCGCCGGTGTTGTAAACCGCCTTCCAGGAGCAGGCGCTGTCGGTGCAGCTGGTGTTCCAGCCATCGGCCGTGACCCAGACGTACTGGCCGCCGGTGAGCCATACGTTCTTGTTCTGCTGGTCCGGCGCCATCGGCGTCACGAACCGGGCGGCCGGGTCGCAGTCCGGCCTGAGCTTAAGCCCGGTAGTGGCCTGCGCGACGCAGGTGGGACTGACGTAGTCGTTGAACGAATGGCCACCGTCGGTCGAGGAGTACATTGTGCCGTCGGTGTACTCGCCGACCATCTTGTTGGCGTTCTGCGGATCGACGATCACGTAGAAGCCGTCACCGCCGGCCGGCTCGGCCATCTGGCTGCTGCCGGTGCTCAGGACCGACGTTCCGTTGTCCTGCAGCCCGCCCCAGACAGTGGTGGTCTTGCCGCCGATCAGGCCGGCCCGGGCGTCGTAGTACTGCCAGGACCGCAGCGTCGCGTTGAGGTCGGTCCAGTCGCCGTACTGCTGGGTGTCCGACAGCGGGCGGCTGTAGACGCCTCCGTCGTTGCCGATGACGATCTTGCCGTTGGTGATCATCATGGCGTGCTGGTCCGGATGCGTGCCGTTCGGGCACGAGCTTCCGCACGCGAGGCCGTAGTTCCAGTAGGGACTGGCGGTCACCCAGGTGCTGCCGCCGTTGGTGGACTCGAAGACCTCCTCCAGCCCGGCGTACACGTGGTTGGGGTTACTGGGGTCAACAGCCAGGTCCTGGTTGTACCAGGCCTGCACCCCGACGCCGTAACCGGACCCGACCGCCAGCGCCGAGCCGGAGCCGGCCAGCTTGGCCTCGTCACCGATCTTTGTCCATGGCCCGGTCAGGCTGGCCGGGTTCCCGGAGGACACGAAGATACCCTGCAGCACTGACTCGCCCCCCGCGGCCTGCTTGGCCGGCGACTGCACGATCGCGTAGAGCTTGGTCCCGTCCGCGGAGTACGCGAACGTGGTCCGGCCGATGTCGCTGGCGTTGATGTCGCCCGCCGGGGCGGCCTTGGTGAAGGTGAGGCCGCCATCGGTCGAGGAGTAGAAGCCGTTGTTCTGCGTGTTGCCCGGCCCGCGAAAGCCGATCGCGGCGATGACGACCCGGCCCGCCGAGCCGGGCTGCACCGCGACGTCCGTCACCTGCTGATCGTACGGCGGAAAGTCCGTCGCACCCGCCGGGTCCAGGACCTCGGTCCACGAGCCTGTGCTGGCTGCGTACCGGAACAGCCCGTTGTCGGTGGCTGCGTAGGCGTTACCGCTCTGGTCGAACGCGACCCGGAACACCGTGTGGGACACCAGCGGGTTGCTGCCCGACGAGTCGTTGCCGACCCGCTGGAAGGTCGCGCCGTCGTCCGTCGAACGGTACACGCCGGTGCCCGCGTAGGAGTCCTGCGACACGTTCGCCTCGCCGGTACCGACCCACAGCGACCCGTCGACCGGGTTCACGGCCAGCGCGCCGATGGACAGTGTCGGCATCGAGTCGAACACCGGTGTCCAGTGTTGCCCCTGGTCGGTTGACCGCCATACCCCGCCGTCCGCCGTGCCGGCGAACCAGGTGCCGTCTCGGGTGGCGACAAGGGCCGTGGTCCGGCCGCCGACGAGCGACCACCCGGCGCCTACGTTGGACCAGAACGGATCGGTGTAGTTGCTCGGCTGGGCGTTGTATGGCTTGTTGGTGAATTCCTGCCACGCCGAGCCGGTCGTGGGGAGCGCCGCCGCCTGCTGCTGGGCGCTGATCAGTGCCTGCCCCGGCACGCTCCCGGCCGGCGCGGTGCGTTCAGCGTTGTATTGAGCGAACTGATCGGCCAGGTTGCCATCGTCGGGTGTGTGGTTGTTCGTCGGCGCGCTGCCGTGCGTGCGCAGATACCCGTTCCGGGCCTGCTGACGCTCGGCCGCCCCGTGAGAGCCGGATGGCGTGCTGGCCAGCCCGGCTCCAGCGAGGGAAAACACCACGCCTAGCGCGATCGGCCCCATCAAGGCTGCTCGCCACCGGCGGATCGGATGCTGCATTCCGTCTCCATTCGACACGTGCTGCCCCGCCCCAGGCGGAATGGACAAATGCTCACATGAGTCGCAGGAAGCAGACAGTCGTTTGGGTAAAGTTTCCTAAGGAATCACGCTTCGCATGGATGTGATTCTGTAGAGTTACGTCGGCGGGGGTCGGATCGCTTGCGCAGGCAGCCAGCGTGGCCGGGCACGTGGCCGACGTCGCGCAAGGCGCAGGTACCGGGGGTGGCATAGACACCGGGCAACGAAGTTTGTGTCTGCACGTGGCGGAGCCGGGGGGTGCAGCCGGAAATGTCGGCGGGCGCCGCTACGCTGCGGGGTCATGGACTGGAAGCTTGAGCTCGTGTTTGTTCCCGTGACCGACGTCGACCGTGCCAAGTCGTTCTATGTTGACCAGGTCGGTTTTCACGCCGACGTTGATCAGCAGGTCAACGAGGCTCTCCGCTTCGTGCAGCTAACCCCTCCCGGCTCCGCCTGCTCCATCGCGATAGGCACCGGCCTCGTCGACATGCAGCCCGGCTCGCTGCGGGGCCTGCAGATCGTCGTGGCGGACGTCGAGGCTGCCCGGCAGCGGCTCATCGACCGCGGTGTGCAGGCAAGCGACGTCGACGTACAGCCGTGGGGCTCCTTCGTCACCTTCAGCGACCCGGATGGCAACACCTGGTCGCTACAGCAGTTGCCCCCGCGCGGATAGAGTCCGTTACCGAGACTGGCGCAGCGTGCCTGCATCGGCATATCCCCGACACTGTCGTTATGAGCACGTTGAGCATTGCGCTTATTCAGTCCGACGGCTGCGGGACCGACACCGGTGCGAACCTGCGCCGGGGGCTGGCCGCCTGCCGCAAAGCCGCGGACCTTGGTGCGGACCTGGCGCTTTTCCCCGAACTCTGGCAGATCGCCTACACCGACTGCCCGGCCGATCCGGCCCGGCGCGGCAGCTGGACCGGCCGTGCCATCGATCCCGGCCACCCGTGGCTAGAGGCATTCCGGGACCTCGCACGCCATGCCGATATCGCCATCGCCGTCACCTACCTGCAGCGATGGCCGGTCGCGCCGCGGAACGCCGCCACGGTTATCGACCGGCACGGACAGGATGTCCTCACCTATGCAAAGGTCCATACCTGCGACTGGGTCTTCGAGAAGTGGCTTACCCCCGGCGATGCCTTTCCGGTGGCCGAACTCGATACGCGCCACGGGCCGGTACGCGTTGGCGTGATGATCTGCTTCGACCGTGAGTTCCCGGAATCGGCCCGGGTCCTCATGCTGAACGGCGCCGAGGTCATCCTTACCCCCAATGCGTGCCCGCTCACTGATGACCGTGTGGCGCAGTTCCGGGCCCGGGCATTTGAAAACATGCTCGCTGTCGCGATGGCCAATTACCCCAGGTTCGGGGGCCGGTCATGCGCGTTCGACGGCATGGCATTCTCCCGGGCGGACGGGAGCCCTCGGGACCATTGCCTCGTGGAGGCCGGACCCGGCGAAGAAATCCGGCTCGCCCGCATTGACCTGGATGCGCTGAGGTCATACCGGCACGCTGAATCACTTGCGGACGCTTACCGCAAGCCCCGCTCCTACGCCAGGATCGCTGCCGCGTCGCCGCCGCAGCGACCGTTCCTGCGGCCCGGCTCACGCCGCTGACGCCCCGGCACTCACGGGAACCGGTGAGTTCCGGGGGACTGCGCCGTCTGAAGGAACGGTCACATCACACCGGGGCGGGATACGGCTGTCCCTTCACGAGCCTGGCGAGGCCAGGCTGCCAAGGAGAAGCACGTTGAGCAAGCTGCGGTTCGAGATCACGATGTCCCTGGACGGTTTCGTGGCCGGCCCGAACCAGAGCCGGGAGAACCCGCTGGGCGAGGGCGGCAGCCGGCTGCACGAGTGGGCCTTCGCGCTGGCGGCCTGGCGGGCGCCGCACGGACTGGAAGGAGGCGAGACTAACGCCAGCACGCCCGTCGTCGAGGAGCATCTCGCCAACGTGGGCGCGACCATTATGGGCAGGAACATGTTCGGCGGCGGGCCGGGGCCCTGGGACGCTGATCAGCCGTGGCCGGGCTGGTGGGGGGACAATCCCCCGTTTCACATGCCGGTCTTCGTCCTCACCCACCACCGGCGGGAGCCGCTGAAGATGGAGGGCGGCACGACCTTCATCTTCGTCACCGACGGCATCGAGTCGGCCCGTGCTCAGGTCATAGGCCATAGGAGGTCATCGACGTAGCCGCCATCGAGAAGAGACTCCGCACGCAGAGGGCTGCCGATCAGCCAGTGGGAGCCGGTCCCGCCTGCACCGTGCCTACGCCGAAGACAGGCGGAAGGCCACACGGAGCAATGTGGAGGGGCACGGCCCGGTGATCATAGGCATTCGGCGGGGTCACCAGGGCGGTGGCCGACTCCGGGCAGGTCCTCTGGCGCGGCTCGGGCGGATTGTCCTGCCAGACGTACGCAAAGTGTGCCGAGTGCCCGGGAGCAAGCACGACCCGGGAAAGGCCAGTGGGGCACTGAATATAGGCACAGTGCCGGGCGGCGTTGGTGATCAGCGTCCCGTGACTATCCAGGAGCTCAACTCCCGGGTAGCCGTCCAGGACGCAGGTCCGTGTGCCCTCGTTGATCAGCGTCATGGCCCCGCTGGAATATCCCCCCGCCCCATTGAAGAAGCTGCTGTTGGCGATGTGCAGATCCCTGGCCGCGCACACCGGAGACGCGACGCTGGCTGGCAGGCCGCCGGTGCTGTTCCCCGCAGCCGTTGGTTGTGCGGTGGCGGGCGACCCCACCGGGGGAAAAGTACCGCTAGGGGCCGGGGATGTAGCTGCGGGCCGTGGCGGCTCGGCAGTGTGAGGCGGGCTGGCCTGCGGCGAAATGGTCCCGCAGCCGGCCACAACTGTCGCCGCCACGGCAATGACCCCCGCAAAGCCGCGGTGCTTCCGGCCGGTCGTACCTACTGATCCGAGAGCCATGCCATGCCTCCTGATCCCAAGGCCATCAGAAGTTCCCGCTACCCGGCCCCTGCCACGGCTGGTAACCGCCCGGCCAGCCAAGGGCGCCGCAGCGAGCGCCTCCTCTGTACACAGGACGACCGATGGCGGCATTCGGTTATATCGGCGCATGACATCTCCCGGTGTTCCAGTGCCCAGCGGTGCCGGGTGCTCATGTGGCCGCCGCAATGTTATACTCGGCGAACGAGTAAAATACGGTCGGCAGGCGTCGGCCTAGGGTGGTCGGTGGTGCGCGGATGTCATGGCAGGCAGTGCTGCTCGGAGCCGTGCACGCGCGGCCCGGGATAGCTAGGACGTCGGTGGCCCGCGAGCTCGGTATGCCCAGCGGCTTCGCTGCCGAGACAACCGCCCGCCTGGTCGCATCGAGCCTGCTGGCCGAGCGCCCAGCGCCGCCCACCGGCAGCCGTGGTCGGCCGACGACCTCGCTTCACCCTCATCCGCGCGGGCCGCTGATCGCCGTGGCCGCGATCGCGCATGAGACCTTGCGGGTCGCTGCCGTGCAGCTCGGCGGGGCAAGTGTCGCCCTGACCGAGCAGCCGCACCAGCGCGGCGAACACGAGGTACTCGGCGCGGTGGCCGCCGAGCTCAGCTCTCTGCACCAGCGGTTCGGCGCACGGATCCAGGCCGTAGCGATCGCCGTGCCGGGCACGGTCGTCGGCAGCCGTCTCCTGCACGCTCCGAACCTTGGCTGGCATGAGGTCGACCTTTCGGTGCTCTGGCCACGGTACGGCCCGGGCGAGAACGAGCATTCGTTCATCGCGGGCAACGACGCCACGTTCGCCGCCATCGCCGAGGCGAAGCGGGGCGCAGCCATCGGCGCGGGCATGCTGCTGCACCTGTATGTAGACGCCGGCGTCGGCGGTGCCCTCATCGAGGGAGGCCGGGCCGTGCTCGGCGCGCACGGCATGGCCGGGGAATTCGGCCACATGCCCTTCGGTGACCCTGCGCTGCGCTGCCAGTGCGGAGCCTATGGCTGCTGGAACACCTGCCTGGACGGGCGTGCGCTCGCCCGGGCGCTGCACGAGCCACCCCCGGACGATGAGGTCAGCTATGTACATGGTGTCCTCGCCGCCGGCCGGGACAAGCAGGCGGAGGCGCTCGGGGCAGTCGGTAACGTCGCCCGCTCGTTCGGACGCGGGGCCGCCGGATTGGTCAACGCGCTCGACCCGCACCTGGTCACCGTGGGTGGCCTCGGACGGGAGCTGCTTGAGGTCAGCGGCAGCGAGGTTGCGCGGGCCTACCGGGACGGCCTCATGAGCTTCCGCGTTCCGTCGCCACCGCCGTTGATCCCGGGGCACCTCGGCGGTGAGGCTCCTCTCGTCGGCGCCGCAGAGGAGGCCTTCTCCCGGCTCCTCACCGATGAGGGCCTGCGCCGCTGGTCGGATGCTCACCCTGGCGGCAAGCGCACATCAGCCCGGACGAAGACGGTGACGGCTCCAGCTGCCAGGGGTGCCGAGCGCCAGGAGCACCCAGCCGGGCCGGTTGTGCTGCAGGCCGGGGGAACCGGCCGCGCACCTGAGGAAGGGCGATGGACCTGACCGATGTGCGGGCCGTGCTGCTCGATGTGACTGCTCTGGCGGCTGAAGCCGCCAGCTTCTCAAGCCGCTGGCGCGGCCTGACCAGAGCCCAGCCCGGCCCTGGAGGCGATGTTGTCCGCGGCGTTGATGTCGGCGTCCATCTCGCCGTGCACGGGGCAGACCACGGTGTCTTGCCGCGGGCGCGCGCATGGCCGCCCGCAGCGGTGGCAGGCGGTGCTCGTGCCGGCCGGGTTCACGCGCACCACGCGCCGGCCGGCGCTTTCAGCCTTGCCGGCGAGGATGCTTATGAACTGGTGCCAGCCTGCGTCGAGGATCGACTTACTGAGCCCGGCTTTTGCCCTGGCGCGGTTCGGCAGGAACGCGCCGGGTCTGCCCGGGTCCGGCTTCGGCGCGGGCCTGCGGGTCATTCCCTTCGTGCTGAGCTTTCCAGCGCGATCGCGTCGCAGGAGCCCACGAGCGCCCGGGCGGTCTTGTGGTGGAAGTCCTGGCGCAGCATGCGCGAGGTGAACCCCTTGAACTGGTTCGCGATCCGGGACGGCGAGTCATGCGGGTGAGCCTTCACGCTTCGCATACCTAACAGCGCGATCTCTGAAGGCGGCAGTTCCCTCGCGAAAGCTCTGATGGGCGGTGGGCCAGCTCGTAGGCGAATCGGATTGTCTGCCGCAACCGGCCGGTGGGCTCCCGGGCGCGGAGCTCGCGCCGGAAGTCCTCCTCGAAGTCCGGGGCGTGGCCGCCGAATGCCGCACGCGACAGAACCGAAGTGGAAAAGAGAAAGCCGATAAGCGCGCCGGGCGTGATCCGCCCCACACCAGGGCCAGGAACCCGCCGGGCTGGAGCCATCGAAGGACGTTGGCGGCGACAGTGTCACGGGGGAGACGGTGAAAAGCGTTGCCGCTGACGGAGTGGGCACGTGCACAGGGGATCGCGGAAAGTCCTCCTGCTTGCGGCTGATGAGTTAAGGTCGGCCGCTAGCCTGGGGGCGTCAGGCTGGCTGGCCGCGCCACCCGATGCGGCAGTGCGGGACGGGGATGATGGTGGACGACCCGTACGATCTTCAGCGCTTCGTTGCCGCCCAGGACGCCGCTGGCACCTATGACCGTGCTGTGGCAGAGCTCCGTGGCGGCCGCAAGGCAAGCCACTGGATGTGGTTTGTCTTTCCGCAGATCAAGGGTCTCGGGCAAAGCCCGGCGTCGAGAAAGTTCGCGATCTCATCGCTGGACGAGGCCAGGGCCTATCTGCGGCATCCGGTGCTCGGCCCGCGGCTGGCCGAATGCGCGCGCATCCTGGCTGAGGCGCGAGACGGCGATGCGGAGCAGATCTTTGGCGGCCTCGACGCGCAGAAGCTGCGCTCGTCCATGACACTGTTCCTGCGGGCCGCCCCGGACGAGCCGCTATTCAGCCAGGTACTCGGCAAGTACTTCGACGGCCTTCCCGACCCGGCGACCGACCGGCTCTTGTGAACCGGGTACCACACGGGGGAATGAGGAGGACTCATGGTGGTGCCGCTCATTGACCGCTGGGTGGCCGCGGCTGTCGGCGCCCTGCTCGTGCTCACGGCGGCGGTCAGTGTCACCGGGACGCTCATCGTGTCGCGCCCGGTCGCCAGCCTGCTGACCCGATGGGTGGACCAGGTCGTGGACGGGGCATTCCAGCTGGCGACCAGGCCCATCGCCGACTACAAGCGGCGTGACCGGGTGCTGGCCGGACAGGCGGCGGCGATCCTGATCGGGCAGCTGGCCGTCTGGCTGGGGATCGTTTTCGTCGGGTACGCGCTGCTGCTCTGGCCGTTCACCCCCCGCGGCGTGGCGTCCGCTTTCATCGCCTCTGGATCCTCGATGTTCACCCTTGGGTTCGCCGAGCCGCCCGGTGCCGCGCCCGCGGCGATCGTCTTCCTCGCCGCGGCGACCGGCCTGGTGATTGTCACGCTGCAGATCGCCTACCTGCCCACCCTGTACTCGGCGTTCAACCGGAGGGAAACCGAGGTGGCGCTGCTGAATTCGCGGGCCGGTGTCCCGTCCTGGGGGCCGGAACTGCTGGCCCGGACCCACTACGCGCTGGGATCGGGTACGTCGACCATCGATACGATGCCCGATCTCTACGCCCAGTGGGAACGCTGGGCGGCGGACGTCGCGGAAAGCCACACCACCTACCTGCCGTTGGTGCGGTTCCGCTCGCCCCGGCCGCTGTCGTCATGGGTGACCGGTCTGCTCGCCATACTGGACTCCGCCGCGCTGTTCCTGGCGCTGTCGCCGAAAACCGCGCCGGTGGTACCGGCTCGCCTGTGCCTGCGCAGCGGATTCGAGTGCTTCAACCGGATCGCGCAGGCGATGGGCATCGAGGTGCCCGATGAGCCCGACCCGGGCGCTGGCATCAGTCTCACCTATGAGGAGTTCCTCGACGCGATTGGCGGGATGCGCAAGGTCGACTTCCCGATCGAGCGTGACCCCGCCGAGGCATGGCCGGATTTCGTCGGCTGGCGGGTCAACTACGAGCAGGCTGCCTACGCGGTGGCCGCCGCCGTTGACGCCCCACCCGCGCTCTGGTCGGGCCCACGCCGGCACCCCGTTCCCGCCATCTCTCCCTACCGCCCACCGCAGGGCCAGGCCAAGTAGGCCGCGGTCGTGCTGGCCGCGAGCCGGCGAAAATGCGCTCGTGGCAGATGGATTCGTGTGGGAGCCGGGCGTGGATGTGATGGCATGGTTGCGCCGGGCGGGCGTGTCCCGTGGGGATCTGGTGGGGCTGGCCGTCGCCCCGGATGCGGGGCTGGGGCTGGCGGCAACGGCCGGCGGATGGCCGGTGCCGCCGGGTGCGGAAACCGGTGATCTCACCACCGAGGTCGGCCTGGCGGACGAGGCGTTCCGGCCGCGATGGGTGGTGTGGTCGGGTGAGACGGCGGCGGTCCTGGCGGCCAGGGGTGTACGCCTGGCGACGTGCTGGGACATCGCGGCGGTGCACCGGCTGCTCTTCGGCGGGTGGCGAGCCGATCCCGGCTCGGTATGGGCTCACCTGCGCCGGCTGGCGCCCGAGACGATGCCGGCGGCCGGCCCGCCTGACCTGTTTCAGCAGGCAGAAGCAGAAGGCGGCGACCCGGACGACCCGGTGGGTCCCGCCGGGTACCTACGGCCTGAATGGGTGAGCGGCGGCTGGTCGGGCAGCCCCGGCCGCCTTGCCCGGTGGGCGGAGCTGGCGAGGACG
>DASQVO010000401.1:0-2267 GCA_035640715.1 Streptosporangiaceae bacterium | reverse complement strand
ATCGAAGTCGGCGATAACGCCATCCTTGAGCGGCCGTACGGCGACGATGTTGCCCGGCGTCCGGCCGATCATGCGTTTCGCCTCCATACCGACGGCGACGATCTGGCCGTTGTTCGTGTTGAGCGCCACCACTGAGGGCTCGTTGAGCACGATGCCGCGTCCACGCACATACACGAGCGTGTTCGCAGTGCCAAGATCGACCGCCATGTCGCGGCCGAGAAATCCCATCACGTTGCTCATGAGGGACGGCAACCTTCCCCGATCCGGCGCTTCGGAGCCTTTTGGCTGGACGAAGCATTCTTAGGAAATTCTGAAGACCACGCTGCGCGAGGCCGCGTGTATTTATATGGACGTCGGCGATGCCAGTTAAACGAGCTCTGGAAAGAAGATCTTAATTTCACGCTCGGCCGACTCCGCTGAGTCCGAGCCGTGCACGACGTTCTCCCCTATATCCAACGCATGATCTCCGCGGATGGTGCCCGGGGATGCCTTCACCGGATCGGTGACGCCGGCCATCATGCGGAACGCCTCCACGGCCCTCGGGCCCTCAGCAACCAGGGCAACCAGGGGCCCGGATGTGATGAAGTCGACCACGGGCTCGAAGAAGGGCTTGCCGACGTGCTCGGCATAGTGGGCGCTCGCCGTTTCCCGGCTGAGGGTCCTCAACTCGAGCGCGACGATCCTCAGCCCCTTGCGCTCGATCTGGGATATAACCGTGCCAATGAGACCACGACGCACGCCATCAGGCTTAATGAGGACAAGTGTACGTTCCGGCAACGACGCTCCTTCTCGCAGGGCGAGCAACTGAACAGGCATCGCGAGCAGATCAGGGAGATAACCCGCGGCTGGAAAGCTTACCCGCGCTGGCGGGTACAGGCGCCGCCAGGGCACGCCGGCCGGCGATAATTACCGCAGTGGTCACCAAGGCGATAGCGACCGCGCCGGCCAGTTCCCACAAGCCGGCCGCTCCGGTCAGGGCATCGCGTACCGCCGTCCGCGCTGGTGCCAGGCTGGCCACCATCCGCACCTGAACCGATCCGGCAGCCAGGTAACCAGTCATCAGCCCGGCCAGCATGAGTGACGCGCCGGACAGGGCGCTGGCCAAGGTGGCCGCGGTGAGCGCGGCTGTCATCGCTGCGGCGAGACCGCCGGCCAGCGGCGCGCTGACGGCGGCGAGCACCGGGCCGGCCGCGAGCGGCCCCATGATGCGTACGGCAGCGAGGCTGGCCGCAGCCAGGGTCAGGCCGGTGCAGACCACCGGCCGGGGCCTGCGCCGCGCCGCCACGGCGATTGCTGCTCCGCTGGCCGCAGCCCCCGCGACCGCGGCCAGTGGAAGCCAAGGCGCCCCGCCCTGCTGGGCGGGCGCGAGCGCACGCAGGCTCGTGACCGCGCCCGCGGCCGGGGCGACGACCAGGCCGGTGACGGCACCGATCAGCGGGAAGCAGAGCGGGCCGCCGACCACCTTGTCAGCAGACGCGACGGCGGCCACGCCGCACAGCACGAGGGTGCCGACGGACGCGGCTGCGAGCAGCGCAGCGGGCTGCCGGTAGGTAACGGCCACCGCAAGGGCACTCAGGCCGACGGCAGGGCTGGCCAGCACGGCCAACTGCGCGCGCTCGTGGGCGGTGCCCTTCCTGGCACCGTCCCTGCCCTCGCCGGGCGGGGAGGCCGGCCCGCCCGCGAGCACGGCGTAGACCGCGGCCGCGGCGAGCGCGGCACCGGTGAGCCAGGGATACGGCTGGAACGCTGCGTGCCAGTCACCGCCGGAGAGTCGGTGCTGGAGGACGGCCACCGCCGCGATGAGGCCGGTAACCGTGACAGCCGACCACAATGCGGCGAGCAGCGGTCGCGCACCGGGCGGCCGCTCCCAAGCGAGTGCCAGCGTGGCCGGCATTGCGATCCCCGCCCCGAGACCGTGCAGTGTCCTGTCGATGCCGATCAGCTCGATCGTGCGGGCGGAGCCGCCGAGCGCGTCGGCCAGCGCCATAACGAGGAGGCCGGCGAGCAGCACCGGCCATGCCCGCAGCCGCCTGGCCGCCAGCGCAGCGATGCCCGCGACGGCGGCCATCGCCGGCAGCGCCAGCCCGGAGGCGCGCAACACGGCACCCGGTCCCTGCGGCCCCGCGGCGACCGGGCCGAGGGAGGCCATGGCCCAGGCGATGGCGTTGGGCGCTTGCAGCAGGCACAGCGGCGCGACAGCGGCCACGACGGCCGCCGACGCGGTGTCGGCGGCGGCGCGGCGGGCGGCACCAGCCCATGCGCGGCCC
>DASQVO010000400.1:0-6869 GCA_035640715.1 Streptosporangiaceae bacterium | reverse complement strand
CCTGGTCACGATGTAAGGGAACCTGCCGGTCACGTCCGCGTCGATGACCTCCGCCACGAACGGGCTGCGGACCCGGCGCATCGCCTCGACCTCGCGGGCCAGGCGGCGGCGGGCGGTCGGCTCCTCGGCCACCCGCGAATGCAGGACCTTTATCGCGACGAGGCGCCGCTCATGGTCGCGCGCCAGGCACACGACCCCCATGCCACCCTCGCCGATCCGCTCGAGCAAGCGGTACGGTCCGAGCCTGTCCGGTATCCGGTCCTTAGAGGGCATCGTGACACCAGCCTATGGCGAGAACCCGCGTCTTCTGCAATGAACCCGAATATGTGCAGGTCAGACTGTCCTGACCAGCCGGGCCATCTGGCGCAGCGCCGCCCGGGGCGTCACCTTGGTGACAGCGGCCGCCGCCTTGTACTGTACGCCCGGCACCGCCAGTGCCCGGCCCTCGGCCACCGCGGTGAGCCCGGCCCGCGCGACATCGTCGGCTTCCAGCCAGGCTAGCTTCGGGAGGTAGCCGAGTTCCACGTTGTTGGCTGCGTGGAACTCACTCCTGGTGAAGCCGGGGCACAGCGCGGTGACGTGCACGCCCGTTCCGGCCAGCTCGGCATGCATGTTCTCGCTGAGCGAGGTGACGAACGCCTTGGTCGCCCCGTACACCGACGAGCCCGGAGATGCCGTGAACCCGGCCATCGAAGAGACGTTGAGGATGCCGCCGTGGCCGCGCTCCAGCATGCCGCCCACCGCGGCGCGGGCCAGCCGGGCGAGCGCCAGCACGTTGAGGCTGATCTGGTCTTCCACCATCTCCGGCGGCTGCTCTGCGAAGGAACCGCGCGCTGACCGGCCAGCGTTGTTGATGAGCAGTTCCACGGGCGTGCCCCCGCCGGACAGACGCGCGGCGACGGTCTCGATGCCCTCATGCGAGCCCAGATCGGCCACCAGCACTTCCACTTCCACCTTGTGCTGGTCCCGCAGCCTCGCCGCCAGGTCATGCAGCCGCCCGGCCCGGCGCGCCACGATCACGAGGTCACAGCGCTCGGCGGCGAGCAGCCTGGCGAAGCTTTCGCCGATACCGCTGGAAGCGCCCGTAACCAGCGCCGTGCGATACGCGTGCCGCATGCTCGCCTCTCCTCAGCTTCCAATTACGAGCTTGCGCAGCGCACGGGCGGCGACGGCATTGCGTTCCGCGTGCGTGACAAGCGCGGCCGCCAGCGCGGCCGTCCACTCCTGCAGCGGCACCGGCTGCCGTGACAGGACCACTCCCCGGACCTCCCGGCAGATCTCGGCGGCGGGCCGCCCCTTGCGGACGCTCAGCGTCATGACCGTCTCACCCAGCCGGATAACGACCTTGGACACCTCGCCGGCCCGGCCGCGCATCCGGTCCGCCATCGTGCGCTCCCGCTCGACGGTGATGCATTCCGGCGGCAGCGCCTCACTGAGCGATTCCGTGAGAACCCGGGCGTAGATCGCCACATCGGCGCTGTCGGCGCGGAGCGCCGCCGCGACGAGGTCGAAGGAGAGGCCATCCTCGGATTCGGTCATGCCCACTCCCTTCCGGTTTCACCACTGCCGCATCGTTAGCCGCGCGCCCGCGCGCCCGCGCGTGCGTGCCAGGAGCACTATTGCGAGTCTAGATAAGCCCGCGCATCCTTCCTGCCCGGACTGAAAAGGTTCGCCCTGCCTCTGCCGGGCCGCACAGGCCCGCCTGGCCGCTGCGTGAATGCGCGTCTCACCGGCCAGCGAACCTCGCCTTTCCCGGGCCATTTTCGATGAAGCTGCGCATCCCCGTCCGCTGGTCCTCGGTGGCGAACAGGGCGGCGAACTGGAGCCGCTCGATCTCCAGAGCGGTGTCCAGGTCCACCTCCAGGCCCGTGTCGATGGCCTGCTTCGCGGCACGCAGGGCCAGCGCGGGGCCGCCAACATAGCGGGCGGCCAGCTGCCTTGCCACCTGATACACCTCGGCGACGGGCACGACCCGGTCCACCAGGCCAATGCGCAGCGCCTCGGCGGCGTCGACGAAACGGCCGCTGTAGATGATGTCCTTGGCCCGCGCCGGGCCGATCAGCCGCGGCAGCCGCTGGGTGCCGCCCGCGCCGGGGATGACGCCGAGCAGGATTTCCGGCTGGCCGAGCCGGGCATCCTCGCACGCGACGCGGAAATCCGCGCACAGCGCGAGCTCCAGGCCGCCGCCCAGCGCATAGCCGGTGATCGCCGCGATCACCGGCTTGGGAATCCGGGCGACCGCGGTGAAGGCCTCCTGAATCCGCTGGCCGAACTCGGCGATCTGCACGTGGTCGGCCGCTGCCATCTCCTTGACGTCGGCGCCGGCGGCGAAGACCTTCTCGCCGCCGTAGAGGATGACCGAGCCGATGCCCGCATCCGCGCTGACCTGCGCCGCGGCAGCAGCGATCCCGCTCACCACCTGGCTGCTCAGCGCGTTGATCGGCGGCCGGTCCAGCCGGATGGTAGCGATCCCCTCCCCGGCCTCAACACTGACGACGTCACCCATAACGAACCTCCACCAGTCGCTCTTCCATGATCCGGGGCTCCCCGGAGTCCAGGCTCACAGAGAGTCCAGCTTCACAGCGATGCCCGCCTCTCAGCGAAGGTCGCCGTTGATCATGCCGACCGGCGCGTCCGGCGCGGTCACCACGCCGAGCTCGGCGCGGCTGGCCAGGAGCGGGTGGCTCGGCAGGACGCGCACGGTGTAGCCGAACGGGCCGGGCTGCACGAGCTCGATCTCGCCCGAGTACCGCACGGTCGTGCCATCGTGTGCCTCGCCGCCAGCCAGGCTCTCGGGTGACAGGGTGATGAAAGACGGGTCGACGATCTCGTCGTCCTCGCTGGTCCGGCCGTAGGCCACCTCAACGCAGATGTCATCCGGCGTGAGCTCGCCGAGTGCCACGGCGGCCCGCACGGTGAGCGGCGAGCCGAGCCTGGGCTCGCCCGCGTCCGCCTCGACGTGCTCGATGCGCACGTTCGGCCAGGCCTTCACGACCCGCTGCTTCCACTCGGCGAGCTCCCGCGCCGGGCCGAACGCCCCGTCACCGGCCAGCGCCCGCGAGGCGCGCGCCGCCGGAGCGTAGAGCGTGGTCACGTACTCGCAGACCATCCGCTCCGCCTGCACGCGGGGGCCGAGCACGCGCAGCGTGTGCCGGATCATCTCGACCCAGCCGGCGGGCACCCCCGCGGCGTTGCGCTCATAGAACAGCGGAGCCACCGACGTGGCGAGCAGGTCGTACAGCGCCGCCGACTCCAGCTCGTCCCGGCGCTCCGGGTCCGGCACGCCGTCGGCGGAGGGGATCTCCCAGCCGTTGGCGCCGTCGAACCACTCGTCCCACCAGCCGTCACGCACCGAGACGTTGAGGCCGCCGTTCAGCGCCGCCTTCATCCCGGACGTCCCGCAGGCCTCCAGCGGCCGCAGCGGGTTGTTCAGCCAGACGTCGCAGCCGCTGACCAGCGACCGCGCCATCTCCATGTCGTAGTCCGGCAGGAACACGATCCGGCTGCGCACCCGCGGGTCGTCGGTGAACCGGACCATCTGCTGGATCAGCCGCTTGCCGCCCTCGTCGGCCGGGTGTGCCTTGCCGGCGATCACGATCTGGATCGGCCGCTCGCTGTCGAGCAGCAGCGCGGCGAGCCGCTCCGGGTCATGCAGCATCAGCGTGAGGCGCTTGTAGGACGGCACCCGCCGGGCGAAACCTATGGTGAGGACGTCGGGGTCGAGCACGTCGTCGATCCAGGTCAGCTCGGCGTCACTGGCGCCGCGCTGCCGCCACGAGGCGCGCAGGCGCTGGCGGACCTGCGCCACCAGATTCGCGCGCAGCCCGCGACGGGTGTCCCAGATCTGCCCGGCGGGGAGGGAAGCGACGCGCTCCCAGTCCCGGTCGCCGCTCTCGCTCAGCGCGCCGGCGCCGGGGTCGGCCAGTTCGAGAACCTCGCGGGCTACCCAGGTGGCCGGGTGCACCCCGTTGGTGATAGAGCCGATCGGCACCTCGGCCTCATCGAACCCCGGCCACAGACCGGAGAACATCTCCCGGCTCACCGCGCCGTGCAGCCGGCTCACGCCGTTCACCCGCTGCGCCAGCCGCATGCCCATGACGGCCATGTTGAAGACGTGCGGGTCCCCGCCGGGGTAGGTCTCCGCGCCGAGCGCGAGCACCCGCTCCACCGGGAGGGCAGGGTCCGCGGCCTCGCCGCTGAAGTGACGCTCGATAAGGTCACGGGGGAACCGGTCGATGCCGGCCGGAACCGGGGTGTGGGTGGTGAACACGGTCCCGGCCCGGCACGCCTCGAGCGCCTCGTCGAAGCTCAGGCCCTTGTCCGTGAGGTTGCGGATGCGCTCCAGGCCGAGGAAGCCCGCGTGGCCCTCGTTGGTGTGGAATACCTCCGGCTCCGGGTGCCCGGTGATCGCGCAGAACGCCCGCACCGCGCGGACCCCGCCGATGCCGAGCAGCATCTCCTGGCGGAGCCGGTGGTCGCTGCCACCGCCATACAGCCGGTCGGTGACCTCGTGCAGGGCCGGCTCGTTCTCCTCGACATATGAATCGAGCAGCAGCAGCGGCACCCTGCCGACCCGCGCCAGCCAGACCTGGGCGGCCAGCTTGTGGCCGCCAGCGAGGGTGACGGTGACCCGGACCGCCGAGCCGTCGGTGTTCCGCAGCAGCTCGAGCGGGAGGCCGTTCGGATCGCTGGCCGGGTACCGCTCGCCCTGCCAGCCGTCCGCGGACAGCGACTGGGTGAAGTAGCCGTGCCGGTACAGCAGCCCGACGCCGATCAGCGGGACCCCGAGATCGCTGGCGGCCTTGAGGTGGTCGCCGGCGAGGATGCCGAGCCCGCCGGAGTACTGCGGGAGCACGGCGGTGATGCCGTACTCGGGCGAGAAATAGGCGATGGAGGACGGCGCCGCCGCCAGCGGCTGGTGCCGCGCGCCGCCGCTGACCTGCTGCTCGTCGCGTACCCGCTGGTACCAGCGGGACCCGTTGAGGTAGTCGTGCAGGTCACCGGCTGCGGCGCCCAGCCGGCTGCCGAAGCCCTGGTCCGCGGCGAGGGCGGCCAGGCGCCCCGGCTGCAGGGAACTGAGCATAGCGACCGGATCATGGCCGGACGCCTCCCAGGCCTCCGGGTCGATCGAGGCGAACAGGTCGGCCGTTTCTGAATGCCATGACCATCGGAGGTTGAGCATCAGCTCGTGCAGGGGAGCCAGCGGCTCGGGAAGCACAGTGCGGACGGTGAACCGGCGGATCGCTTTCACAAAGAGTGACCTTAGTGTGTCAGCGTCCCCGTGGGGGAACCAGGGGCAGTTCCGTGCCGCTCGTCACATAGCTTCCAGTCGGCGGCAGCGTAACCAGGAAGAACATTCTCAAAGGTACCGAACGAGCGCTGTCGTGGCAGCATCACGCCCAGAACACGGGATACGGGCAGACGATCGTACCGGCCCAGTGAGTCCGGGCCTCCGGCCCGGCGAGCGGCCGGTGTATCGGACCCCAGCCCGGGAAAGCTGACGGGGGGTTCCGGGGGTCGTCCCCCCGGGCCAGCACTGGCCAATTCGTTAACTCTTCGTAATACTCTGCCGGCCTCGGGCCCTTGGCCGGGGGTAACACACGGCGAAGCCCGTTCGGCTGCCGCTGAAGGCGCCTGCCGTGGCGGGACATCCGCATCCGTACGGGCTTGCACGGGTACAGCGCTGGCATGCCAAGCTGCGATCTCGGTAGCGTGATTGGCGTGATCGGACGAATCCCCATCCTCGATGTCCAGCCCATGGTGGAATGCGGCCGCCGTCCCACCAAGGCGGTAGCCGGCGAGTCCTTTGAAGTCAGCGCGACCGTGTTCCGCGAAGGGCACGGCACGATCGGCGCGGGCGTCGTCCTGCGCGACCCGGGTGGGGCCATCCAGCCGATGGCGCTGATGCGCGAACTCGCGCCGGGCACCGACCGCTACGGCACGGAGGTCACCGTGACACGTGAGGGCCTGTGGACCTTCCGCGTGGAAGCGTGGGCCGATCCGATCGCCGACTGGCACCACGACGCGGCCATCAAGGTGCCGCGGGGCCAGGACGTCGAGCTCATGCTCGCCGAGGGGGCGGTCCTGTTCGAGCGCGCGTCCCGGTCCATCATCAGATCCTCGCGGATCCAGCCGCCCGAGCCGGGCCCGGGTGAGCCGGCCGCCGATGAGAAGCCGATCCCGCCGGATGCGGCCCGCAACGCCCTCGCCGGGGTGGCCGCCGCGCTCCGCGACCCGGGGCTCGCCCCGTGGGACCGGCTGGCGGCGGCCGAGCAGCCCGAGATCGCCCGGATCCTCGCCGCCTACCCGCTGCGCATGTTCGTCACGCGGTCCCGGCAGCTGCCGGTCACCGTGGACCGGGAGCGGGCGCTGTACGGCTCCTGGTATGAGTTCTTCCCCCGTTCCGAGGGGGTCCAGTTCGACCCGATGGGGCGCAGGGAGCCGGTGTCGGGCACGCTGCGCACCGCCGCGCAGCGGCTGGACGCCATCGCCGGGATGGGTTTCGACGTCGTCTACCTGCCCCCGGTCCACCCGATCGGCACCACGTTCCGCAAGGGCCGTAACAACACGCTGCAGCCCCAGCCGGGTGATCCCGGGTCACCGTGGGCCATCGGGTCACCGGACGGCGGCCATGACGCCATTCACCCGGACCTGGGTACGTTCGCCGATTTCGGCGCGTTCGTCGGGCGGGCGCGCGAGCTCGGCATGGAGGTGGCCCTCGACCTCGCGCTTCAGGCGTCGCCGGACCACCCGTGGGTGACCAGCCACCCCGAGTGGTTCACCACCAGGGCCGACGGCTCGATCGCCTACGCGGAGAACCCGCCGAAGAAATACCAGGACATCTATCCGGTCAACTTCGACAATGACCC
>DASQVO010000399.1:0-6648 GCA_035640715.1 Streptosporangiaceae bacterium | reverse complement strand
GAGCGCTTCGGTACATCTGGCACGATCGTCCGGATGAACGCGCTGGAGGAACTCTTCGAGCGACGGGACTCCCTGCTCGGGATCGAAGCCGAACAAGCGGGAGTGTTGATCGGACGAGTGGGATAGCTCTCCGGTGGCGATATTCAGGGCGAAACTTCCTGTCTGCGCCAGCCTCTGCGCCTCGGACAAGTAGGCTTCGCTTCTTCGCAATTCGGCTGTCCGCTCAGCCACCTTCATCTCCAGTTCGTTCCGGGCTTTGCGAAGCTCTTCTTCGGCCCTCGTGCGCTCCTGGATGAGGCGAGCGCTCTGAAATGCTGCCGCAGCGTGATTCGCGGCAAGGCAAAGCATAAGTTGGTCAATCTCCGTGGGAAAGTCGATGCGGCAACAGGCCGCAGCAACCACACCGTCCTCGGCATTGACACCGATGGGAATGACAACACCGCGGCATGACCCGGCGCCGTCGACGTTGGGAATGATTTCTCTACCTGAGAGCCGGCCGCTCTTGGCGAGATGACTTTCCAGCCATTCCGGAAACGTCTTCCATGCCTCCCCCCGCGTGACGTCAACTTCGCCAGTGGCGCCGGGAACACACAAATGAACGGAAACGAAATCAAGCTGCAACATTCCGGTCAGCGTGTCGGCAAGCCCGGCAGCCACGGCAGCCGGTTCTCTGCCGACCCACGCCACCGGTATAGCAGAAAGCGCCACAAGATCCCTGATCGCGGTTCGCAATGCGAGGATCTCAGCATTGGTATCGACGAGCATCTAGTGTGCCGTGCCTGCGTTGTTGCGGACCACCCGCCGCTCCCGGAGCTCGAGCAGCAACTGGTCAGGAGAAACGAAGAACGGGTTCTCCTGAAGCAGCCCGCCGATAATCACGAGTGGATGCGTCCGCAAGGCGTCCGCCACCACGCTCGCGCCAAATTTCATCAGATCATACGCGCAGATCACTGCATCCTCGTACTTGGGGGCCACATAGTTGACCCGCGTCTCGAACTCGATCAGGTCGTCGACGCCTGGCAAGTCGACGAGCGCCCATTCCATGTGAGAGAAGAATCTTGTCTGCGCATACCCTGCGGCCAGGCCGGACTGGAGCACTTGCTCGAATGACGCCAGCCAGGTGTCCTGGTCGAAGCGGCCTCCGCGGAGCGGGCCGTCTTGCCATGACCACACCTCCAATTGGCCAGTGCTCATCGCCTCCTGCACATTGATGCCTGCTTCGGCGAGCCACCTGAGATGTTCTTCCCGTCGTGCGGGGTCAACGAGATGGAAAGCTTTCTCCCGCCGGTCGAAACCATCCTTAATGAACGGGCGAAGCACGCGATGCTGCTCGTCGATGCTGTTGAAGAACGCACAAATATGACGATACTGGCGGAAAATATTTCCGGTAAACTGCAGAGAGTGCGCGGTGGTCTCCATATTATCACCTTCGCGCAGATAGAGCCGCGTTCTAGCCCGGCGGACCGGTTTGCCCCGATTAGATCCAGCTCAGGGCAACCGGGTGCTTTTATGAACGGCACACAGTTTACGTCCTCGTTCCCCTCCTGTCGACGAGTGACGGCGCTCTCGCCCTCTATAACGGAAGGCCGCGTACGCCTCTACGCCGACCGGCAGGGTGACCGCGGTATCGACGTGCAGGGAGTTCCAGATTCCCGGCAGCGGGTGCATCTCACCGAACCCGGTCATCTGCCCAATGCCAACCCACCCGGACCACAGCGCCGCCCGCGCCCGGCCGCCAGCAGCATGTCCGCGGCGGTCGGTTCCGGTACCGCGTCGGCCAGGGCGGTCATCGTCGCTGTCCGTAGCGGGCTTTTGCGTGCCCCGCCCGCGGGGACGCGGGCAAGGTGGCTGGTGGTGAGCGTCATGATCAACCCCTGTCCTGGAGGCGCTGGGCACGCTTCCAAGCGGGGAAGCTATGTGCCTAGCACCGGGATGCTTGACCACGGCCTCCCGGACGCAGAACAGGCAGAAGGCATCACACCAGATCAGGGCGGGTTGGGCGCCCCGAGAAGGATTCGAACCTTCGGCCTACCGCTTAGGAGGCGGTCGCTCTATCCCCTGAGCTATCGGGGCCCAGTGCCCGCGCCGAGCACGGGCATCACAGCACGATGTCGCGCCAAGCTTAGTGCACCAGTGCGAACGTCTGGGCATTTCCGTCCAGCACCACTTAGCCGGTCACTGCCACGTCCGCGATCGGGCGCTCGGGGCGCATCGTAGGCTTGGGCCTCATCAGCACGGCATGAGGAGCGTGGCACGGTGCAGGTCAGTGATGTGATGACGGAGGCGACGGTGACCGAGACACCGACGGACAGCCTCCGCGCAGCCGCCGAGCGCATGTGGCGGCAGCAGACGGGCTCGCTGCTCATCACTGAGGATGGCCGGCTCATCGGGATCATCACCGAACGGGACGTCCTGCGCGCCGTCGCCCTCGGCGCCGATCCTGACCGGAGCACCGTGGATGAGGCGATGACCACTGACGTGTACACGGTGCCGCCGGACATGCCGCTGCACATAGCGGCACGGGAGATGGCCGCGCGCTGGATCCGGCATCTGCCGGTGGTGGGCAACGGGCAGTTGCTCGGCGTGGTGAGCATGCGTGACGTCACCGGTGTCTTCGGGGCGCTCGGCGGGGGTGACACCGATATCGAGCACGAATTCGATCACCTGGTGCGGAAGCGCCGGCTCGCCCGCATCGAGCACGGCGATCTCGACTGAGCCGGGCGCGTTACCGATCCCCTGGCCGGAGCGGGCCCGCCCCGGCTCCCGTCTCCCGCAGCGCGGCCGCTATCTCGTCCAGGTCCGCGCCGGTGAGCCGGAGGTCAGCCGCCGGCTGGTGCCACCTCGGACCGCCAGGTGTGCTGCGGCTCATACCCGAGCAGCCGACGGGCCTTCCCGATGGAGAATGCTGACTGGTTCGGGCCCACCTCGCGACGCCATGTAATGCCGGGGAAGAACTCCTCCACCAGCTCGGTTGTGGGCCGGCTCATCACCGTATCGGGACTCGCGATGATGAAGACCTCAGCCCCTTTGAGGGGAGCCTCGATGGCCTTGCGCACGGCCTGTGCCGCGTCGCGAGCGTCGATGTAGGACCACAGGTTCCACTTCCGCCGGACGGGATCCGCGTCGAAGGCCGGGAATTCCGCATAGTCCGCGGGCAGCATGACGTTGGAGAAGCGCAGGCCGACGATCTTCATCTCCGGTTCCCAGCGGCAGAACTGCCTCGCCATCTCCTCGCCCACGGTCTTGGACAGCGCGTACGTTGATTCCGGTCGTGGCGGGTACTCCTCATCGACCGGCACATACGGCGGAGGGGTATTGAAAGGCAGCCCGAGGACCGTCTCACTCGAAGCCCACACGACGTTACGGATCCCGAGGTGGCGGGCGGCCGCGAAGACGTTGTAGGTGCTCACCGTGTTGTTCCGGAAGAGCTCAGCACCGGTCACCCAGCCCGGCGCGGGCACCGCCCCCAGATGGACCACGGCGTCGACGCCGTTGTGACGGTCGTCCACCTGATGTAGGACCTCAAGGGTCTGGCCCATGTCCGTGAGGTCGGCACGGACGAACGGGCAGGGATCGTCGGCCGGGCGGACGAGGTCCACGTTGGTGACCGAATATCCGTGGTCCAGCAGATCCGACAGGCAAGCTCTGCCAAGTTTGCCACTGCCGCCCGTCAGCACTACCTGCATGGTTCAGCCTCCACGCATTCGAGTTCCGTCCGAGGTCACCATGGCATACCCGCCCGCCGCCGTCAGCGCAGGCTCAGGGCAGGTCGAACGGCGGGCGCAACCCGTCCAGGGCATGCGGGCACGGGCAGGCGCGTTCGGCCGGGAGCACGGCGATGATGCCGGCGGCAAGCTCGCGCAGCCGGGCCACGTTGGCGGCGAACACCTCGAACACTTCCGCCTGCGTCACGCCCTCGCCGGCCTCGATGCCCGCATCGGTATCGGTGACCAGCGCCAGCGGAATATAGCAGAGGGCAAGCTCGCGGGCGAGCACGGCCTCGGGGTGGCCGGTCATGCCGACCAGCGTCCATCCCTGCGCGGCAAACCACTGCGACTCCGCTCGGGTGGAGAACCGCGGGCCCTCGATGACGACGAGCGTTCCCGAGACCGCCGGCGCCCAGCCGGACTCCGTTGCCACCGCGATGGCATGCTCGCGGCCGACCGGGCAGTAGGGGTCGGCGAAGCTCGTGTGGACCGCGCCCTCGTCGTAGTACGTCTGAATGCGGTTCCGCGTGCGGTCCACCATCTGATCCGGAATTACGAGCGTCCCCGGGCCATAGGAGGGCGTCAGCGAGCCTACCGCGCTCGGCGCGACGATCTGCCGCACGCCCAATGAGCGCAGCGCCCACATGTTGGCGCGGTAGGGGATGCGATGCGGCGGGAAACGGTGATCCCGGCCATGGCGCGGCAGGAAGGCGACACGCCGCCCAGCCACCTCGCCGACCGTGATTGGGTCGCTCGGCTGCCCGAACGGGGTGTCTATCTTGACCTCTTCGGCCGCGTCAAGGAACTCATAGAAGCCGGAGCCCCCGATAACCCCGATCTCGGCGGCGGCAGGCATGAAGCTCAGGCGACTTTCTCGCCGGAGCCCGGGGAGCGCGATGAGCCAGCGGAGCTGGCGGAACCATTCGGCGAAGCGGACGGAGAGACGGCGGCCTTCTTGTCGCCGGAGCCGGAGCCGTTCGAGTCCGGCCCGCCGGAACCAGAGCCGGCAGCCGGACTGGATTCACTCGCCGACACGCTGGACTCGCCCGCCTTCTCCTTCGTCCCCGTCAGGGAGCCGTTGCCGGAGCGGCTGTCGGTGCGGTAGAAGCCTGAGCCCTTGAACACGATGCCTACAGGAGAAAAGACCTTCCTCAGCCGGCCACCGCAGGCCGGGCACACGGTCAGCGGGGCGTCGCTGAACTTCTGCACCATCTCGGTCCGCTCGCCGCATTCTGTACAGGCGTACTGGTACGTGGGCACGGGATCTCCCTCCGCGCTAAGCCGATGCCGCCCGGGCTGCGCGCCAGGCCGGCGTACGGCGCCAATCCAATCGTCCGCGTTATTCAAAGACCCGCGATGGCTCCTGCCGCCGCGGCCCGCACCGGCCCGCTCACACGGGCCTAGCGGCCCGTATTCGCCAGCCGGTTGTGAATAACGCTCTGGGGATGTTAGCACTCGCGCAATCCGAGTGCTAATGATAGCCGACTAGGGTAACGCTGCTTGAACCGTCACGATTCCCCGTGACGGCAGGGCCACGAGACGGACCGGGCGGTCGTGCGGCTCCGTCGGCACGCGGTCAAGCAGCTCGCCGTCGTGCAGCAGCGCGATCACGGGAACCGCTGGACCGACCCGGGCCAGCGCCCGGTCGAAGCTGCCGCCTCCCCTGCCGAGCCGGTTACCGCGGGCATCCACGGCCAGCGCGGGCACCAGCACCAGGCCTGCTCGCGCGACCGCGCCTGTTCCGCGCGGCGGCTCACTGGGCTGCAGCAGGCCACGCGGGCCCGCCGTCATCGAGCCGGGGCCCTCGTATGACGCCCAGTTGAGTTCTCCGTCCGGTAGCAGCAGCGGCAGGATGACATAGGTGCCGCGCTTCCACAGCGCGTAGATGAGGCCACGGGTGTCCGGCTCGGTGCCCACAGAAAAATACGCGGCGACCGTGCCCGCCATCTGGGCTTCCGGCAGCGACAGCACCTGGTCGCGGATGAGCCTTCCCGCGGCGGCGCGGCGGGCGGCTGGAATCCGGGCCCGCGCGCCGAGCAGCCGGGCGCGCAGCGCCGATTTCTCGGCCTTAACGTCGGCGACACGCGCGCCTTCATGACCGGCCTCGTGCATCTGTGCCTCCGCAACTCGTTAGGGTTTCAGCATGGCCGATTTTGCTGCCGTCACGAAGGCCGTCGTTCCCGCTGCGGGGCTGGGGACCCGGTTTCTGCCCGCCACGAAGGCGACGCCGAAGGAAATGCTGCCCATCGTCGACAAGCCGGCGATTCAGTACGTCGTCGAAGAGGCGGTCGCCGCAGGCCTGGATGACGTGCTCCTCATCACCGGGCGCAGCAAGCGCTCCATCGAAGATCACTTCGACCGCGCCTACGAGCTTGAGGAGGCGCTGGCCGCCAAGGAGGATACCGACCGGCTGGCGCAGGTACGGGAGTCCAGTGAGCTGGCCGCCGTGCACTATGTCCGCCAGGGCGACCCGCGGGGCCTCGGCCACGCCGTGCTCTGCGCGGCACGCCATGTCGGCAACGAGCCGTTCGCCGTGCTCCTCGGCGATGACCTGATCGACGCCCGGGACCCGCTGCTCACCCGCATGATCGAGGTGCGTGAGAGGTTCGGCGGCAGCGTCGTCGCGCTGATGGAGGTCGATCCGGAGCAGGTGTCTCAGTACGGCTGCGCTGCGATCAGCCCGACCGACGAAGACGACGTGGTGACCGTCACCGATCTGGTCGAAAAACCCGTGCCCGGCGAGGCGCCGAGCAGGTGGATCATCATCGGGCGCTACGTGTGCGACCCGGCCGTGTTCGACGTGCTCCGCCAGACGCCGCCCGGCCGGGGCGGCGAGATCCAGCTCACCGACGCGCTCAAGGTCCTCGCCCGCCAGCCGGACAGCGGCGGCGTGTACGGCGTGCTCTTCCGCGGCAGGCGCTACGACACCGGGAACAAGCTC
>DASQVO010000398.1:0-18923 GCA_035640715.1 Streptosporangiaceae bacterium | reverse complement strand
GGCAGGCGCGCTGCCAGCGGCGCCACCGCCAGCCAGTAGGCAACGCCCTCCGCGCTGCGCAGCAGCCGGGCCGCGCCGGCCGTCCGCCGCCGGCCAGCCCCGGCCGTCCGCCGCCTCTGCGGGGAGCCTGCCGCCCTGCTCGCCGCCTCAGCCATAGACGGTCCCCTGGCCCGCTCTTCCCCCGGCCCGGGAGCGGAGGTAGGCACAGATGGCATCCACGCTGGCGAAATGCTCGGGGACGAGGTCCACGTCGTCCACCACGATCCCGAACCGTTCCTGGAGGAAAAGCACGAGCCTGAGCAGACTCAGCGAGTCGAGGACACCTGTCTCGAGCAGCGACGTCGCGTTCCCGAGCGGCAGCAGCGTCGCGTCCTGGATGAGTTCCCGGCTGATGTAGTCGTTGATAACCGCTTCCAATTGAGCCCCCCTACAGCGCGCCCCTGCGGGCGTCTCTTACGCTCATCGCCTACCGTGCCCGGGCAAGCCGGGCACGATCGACCTTGCCGGTGGAGGTCCTGGGCAGCGCCTCGCAGAACTCCACGACGTCGGGCACCATGTAGCCCGGCAGCTGCCGCCGGCAGTGGTCCAGCACTTCCTCACGGGTGAGAC
Organism: Streptosporangiaceae bacterium; assembly: GCA_035640715.1. GTDB lineage: Bacteria > Actinomycetota > Actinomycetes > Streptosporangiales > Streptosporangiaceae > DASQVO01. The sequence continues at coordinate 18,314 of DASQVO010000398.1, read as the reverse complement.
CGCCGGCGCTATCCGTGCTTATCACCGCCCGAAGGCGGCTGCCGAGCAGCTCATCCGGCATAGGCAGCACTACCGCCTCGCGGATGGCCGGATGCCCGTACAGCGCGGCTTCTACTTCCCCCAGCTCCACCCGGTAGCCGCGCGTCTTCACCATGCCGTCCTGGCGGCCGAGGTAGACGTAGTTGCCGTCCTCGTCCAGGGTCACCAGGTCACCCGTCCGGTATGCCATTTCGCCGTAAGCTGCCTGGAACGGGTTCTCGACCAGTACCTCCCGGGTTTTGCCGGGCTGCCCCCAGTAGCCTCGCATCAGCGAGGGGCCCCGCACGTACAGCTCGCCTATTTCCCCAGGCCGGAACAGGCGGCGGCCCTCGCTGGTGACCGCGAACACGTCCGTGTTGGCGCAGGCCTTCCCTATCGGGACCGGGCCTGCAGAACCTGCGAGCCCGGCGCAGCCTCTGTCCGCCGGGACCTCGAACGACGTGCACACGTTGGTCTCAGTCGGCCCGTACCAGTTGAGGTAACGCGCGTGCGGCAGCTCGGCCATCAGCCGCATGAGGTACTTTCCCGGGAACACCTCCCCCGCAAAGATGACCGCCCGCAAGTGTGAGAGACCGAACCCCCGCAGGTTGCCGTAGGTCACCAGCATCGTGAGAACCGAGGGCACCGAGTACCAGACGGAGATCCGCTCCTTCTCCATCCACTCCGCGAGCCGCACGGGGAACGTAGACGTCCTCTCCGGGAGCACGACCATGCAGGCGGTGGCCTGGCAGGTGGCGAAGATGTCAAAGACCGACAGGTCGAAATGGAGTGGCGCCGGGCTGCAGACGCGGTCCTGCTCGCCGAGCCCGGCGCAGGCTGCCGCCCACTCGACGAAGGTGAGCGAGCTGCGGTGCGAGATCATCACCCCTTTCGGGGCGCCGGTCGATCCTGACGTGTACAGGATGTAGGCGAGGTCGGTTTCGATCGCCAGCTCCTCGGCAAGCGCCCCGTCCGGTTCCGCCAGCACCGCATCCCAGGGCAGGACGGCCAGGCCCGGGAGCGGAGCTCCGGCTGTCCCCCCGCCCTCGTGTCCCCAGCGGGAGCCCATCACTATCACCCTGCGAAACTGGGGAACGCTGCCGGCCATGGCGGCAGCACTGGGCGCCCTCCCCTCGTCGGCCAGGACCACGGCGATGCCGCTGTCCCGCATGATGGCGGAGAGCCGCCCGGCGGGCGCGCCCGGGTCGAGCGGGACATAGCAGGCCCCGGCCTTCAGCACCCCGAATATGCCCACGACGGAGGCGGCCGACTTGGCGGCGAGGATTCCCACGCGATCGCCCGGCACCACGCCCCGCGTGAGGAGCGCGCGGGCTACCTGGTTGCTCAGTCTGTCCAGTTCCTCGTAGGTGAGAGACCGGCCCCCCGAGGCCACCGCCGGCAGGCGCGGCCGGCGCGCCGCGCTCTCCGCCAGCAGATGCTGCAGCAAATATGCCATTCCCCCTCCTGGCAGCTGCTGTGCTTATTCAAAAGTTCGCGCTCTTCAGATACCGCTCACTGGCTCCTGGCTGGTCACCGTCGCGCGCTGGCTCACAGTGCCTCCCGCTCGCTCACAAGCCCAGCATCCGGGACAGGACAACCCGCTGGATCTCCGAAGTGCCTGAGTAGATGGTGCCGGCGACCGCGTCCCGGAGATCGCGCTCGATCCCGCCTTCCTTCATGTAGCCGTAGGCCCCGTGGATCTGGATCGCGTCCAGGCTGGAGGCGACCCACGCCTCGCTGGTGAAGAGCTTGGCGGCGGCCGCCTCGGCCAGGGCGGGCCTGCCCTGCTGCTTGAGCCATGCGGCCTGGTAGATCAGCAGCCGGGCGGCCTCCAGCCGCAGGTACATGTCGGCCACCTTGCTGGCCACGCTCTGGAATTTCCCGATGGCCTGGCCGAACTGCTTCCGCGCCCGCGCGTATCCCACGCACGTCTCAAGCTGGCGCTGCATGGCGCCCACGGCGCTGGCAAGGATGCAGCTCCGTTCCCACTCCATCGATGAGTTGAAGATGGCCATCCCCGCACCCTCCGGCCCCAGGCGCTTCCCGGCGGGAACGAGGCAGTCGGCCAGCATGACTTCGCCCATCGGCGAGGTCCGCAGGCCCATCTTCTCCAGGCTGCGGCTCACAGTGAACCCGGGCGTCCCCTTGTCGACGAGGAAGGCGGAGATGCCGGCGAGCCTGGGCTGGCCGGGGTGGGCGGCGAAGACCAGCACCACGTCGGCGACCGGGGCATTGGTGATGTACAGCTTGGTCCCGTTGAGAAGGTAGTGATCTCCCCGGCGCTCGGCGCGGGTCCGCATGCTGAACGCGTCGGAGCCGGAATCGGGCTCGGTCATCGCGTGCACGCCTATGAGGTCCCCCGACATCAGCCCGGGCAGGTAGGCCCGTTGCTGCGCTGGCGTGCCGAACTTCACCAGTGGCAGCTCAAGGCTCCACATCTGCGCGTTGAGCGAGAAGATGAGCCCGTTGTCGTGGCAGCCGTACCCCAGGGCCTCCATGACGAGGACCGTGGTCAGGATGTCGCTGCCGCCGCCGCCCAGCTCGGCGGGGACCGGCAGGCCCTGGATCCCGAACCGGGCGCAGGCCCGCCATGCCTCCAGGGGGAACTCGCTCGCCTCCTCGCGTTTCGCCAGGTCCTGATTGAGTTCCTTGCGGGCGAAGGCGGCCGCCACCTCCTTCAGCTCGCGCTGCTCGGCGCTTAGCGAGAACTCCATCCCGTCCCCCTGCCCGCCGGCTGGGCTCCGCGCCCGGCCGTGCCCTCTCTCCCGTTTTGCCTCAGCCCCGGCCGCCAGCGCCTGAGGGCGGCGGCCGTGATCGCCTCCCACCTCCCGGCTGGGCGGCAGGCCAGTCTGAGCGCGGCTGCGTGTGCCTCGGCCTCCCTCTGGTCCCTGAGCGGTGCCAGAGGTCCCACGTCCCCGTAGCGGTGCCACAGCGCCCTGGAGATCAGGTGGTCTGTCAGCCAGGGGTTCTTCGGCAGCACCGGCCCGTGCAGGTATGTGGCGTACACCTCCCGGTAGCGGGCCCCTTCGGTGCCGTCCTCGCTGTTGTTGCCGGATCCGGCGATCACCTGCCCGAGCGGGGCGGTGCCAGGGCCGAGGTAGGTGCGCCCGCTGTGGTTCTCGAAGCCCACGAGGGAGTGCTGCCCGCCCGGGCCCAGGTCGCAGGCCACCGCGATGTGCCTCATGAAGCGGGTGCTGCCGCCCTCGGTGACTGCGTCCAGCACCCCCATCCCCGTGATCGGCGGCCCGTCCGCGGGGGCGTAGTACTTAGCCAGAAGCTGGTAGCCGGCGCACACCGCCAGGACGACGGCACCGGCCTCGATCGCCTCGCGGAAGGGACCGGCCTTCGCCTGGAGGTCGCGAGCCGCCACCTTCATCTCACAGTCCTGGCCGCCGTGGAACAGGATCAGGTCGAACTGGGTGAAGTCGGGAACCACCCCGACGTCAGCCTCGGTAACGCTGCTGCGAATCCCCCGCCAGGCGCAGCGCTGCATGACGGCGAGCAGGTTCCCCCGGTCCCCGGCCACGCTGAGCAGCCTCGGGTAGAGGTGGCAGATGCGGATCGTCATCGGTGCGGCGTGTGTCACGTCTTCACTCCTCCCAGAGGGGCGGCACCCACCCGCGTCTGGTCATGATCCGGCGGAACTCACGCATCGGGGTGTAGCCGGCGAGGATGTACAGCGGCTCGCCCGGTGGTATCCGGGCCAGGGCAGCGTCCAGGGCGGCCGGGCGGCCGGGGATCACCCGGAGCCTCGCGGGGTCAGCCCCGGCGTACTTGAACCGCAGGGCTACTTCCTCCGCCCTGGTCCCGCTGACGATGAGGCTCGCAAGGTCCGGCACGAGTTCCTCCAGGTCCACGTCCCAGAGCCAGGCAAAGTCTTCCCCGTCGACCACGGTGTTGCTGTGCGCGGCCAGGACGTGCTTCCGCCCGGGTCGCTGCAGGACCAGCCGGAGGGTCGTGTTGTAGGAGGCGGGGTTCTTGACGAAGGCGAGGACCACGAGCCGGCCATCCGCCCTTATCTCCTCAAGGCGGCCGAACGCCGGGCGCAGGCCGGCGAGAGCGCGCCTCGCTCCGCCAGGCTCCAGCGATCCCAGCGCAAGAGCCCCGGCGAGCGCAGCGGCGGTGTTGTATACGTTGTGCAGCCCGGGCAGGGGCACGCGCAGCTCAAGGGTTCCCCCGGGCGTCTGGGCGGTCACCTCAGAGCCCCCGTCCGGCGACGCCCGGACCCCGGTCACCGCGATGTCCAGGTCCGGCCGGGTGCTCCCGCATCCCGGGCACTCGTAATCCCCGAGGTGCGACATGTACACCCGGCGGTACGTGAGGACTTGCTGGCAGCGCACGCAGCGGATTGTGTCCGCAGCGTGCTCGGGGACCTCCGCGCCGACGCCATCGGCGCGGAGGCCGAAGTACAGGCGGCGCGCCGGGGCATGGGGGGCGAAGCTGGCCACGAGGGGGTCGTCGCCATTGAGCACCACGCTGGCGTGCGCGGGCAGCGCCTCGATAGCGGTCTCGAGCCCCCGTGCCACTGAGTACAGCTCGCCATAGCGGTCCAGCTGGTCGCGGAAGATGTTGGTGACGAGGAACGTGTCCGGTGCCACCTCCGGCGCCACCTGCCGCACCGTTGCCTCGTCGACCTCCAGCAGGAGCATCTGCGCATCCATCCTGCCCCACAGGCCGGCTCCCCGCACGGCGACGGAGGTCACCCCCTGGAGCAGGTTCGAGCCAGACCGGTTCTGGGCAACCCTGATGCCGGCGGCCTGCGCGAGGGCAGCGAGCATCCTGCAGGTCGTCGTCTTGCCGTTGCTCCCTGAGATCACGGCCTTGCGGGCCTTGCTCGCCGCCACGACCTTCTGCAGCACGAGGGGGTCTATGCACCGGGCAACGGCACCGGGGAAACTCGTTCCGCCGCCGATGTTCAGGAGCCTCCCCGCAGCCCCCGACGCCTTGCCCGCCGCCAGCGCAAGCGCGAAGCGCGCTCGCTCAGCGGGCAGGGCCAGCCCATAGCCGCCCCCGGCCTCCGCTCCCTGGCTTATCTCCTGGCTGTTGCCGTAGCCAGCCCTTGCACGCACCTGCTCCCCCCTTCCAGGCGCCCCGTGCGGGGCGTCCCACGCACCACTTAGCCGCCCTCTGCCGGGCATGGCGCGCTAGCCGAGGCGCGAAGGGACCCGGCGTCACGCACGGCGCTCAGGATGGACTCCACATGACCCTCATCGAGGGCGTAGTGGAGGGCGCAAGACCGCAGGGCGAAGCGGCCGCGGACGTCCGTGCCGGCCAGAAACGCCCGGCCCCCGACCTGGACGTCCTCCATGATCGCTTGGTTCAGCCCGTTCAGGCTCCGGTCATCCCCCCGCAGGTCCGGTGGCACGTACCGGAAGCACACGGCAGTCAACGGCCCTGTCGCCAGCAGCTCCATGTCAGGGCTGGCCTCTACGACTTTCTCCATGTACCGCGCCAGGTCGATATGCCGCTCGACGTGGCTCACGAGCCCGGCTCTACCGGCTTGCTGGATGTTCCAGAACGTCTTGAGCGCCCGTCCAGAGTCTCTCGTCTGCTCGGCGCTGCGGTGGGAGTACCAGACGTCGCCGGCAAAGCCCTTCCCCGGCGTCAGGCTGAGGTACGAGGGGACGAGCTTGTAGGTGTCTTGCAGGAGCGAGCCCTGTCGCACCATGGCGCAGCTGCAGCCGATGGCTACCGCCATCCACTTGTGAGGGTCAAGGGCGACGGAGTCAGCCCGCTCGAAACCCGCATACCAGTGCGCGAGGCGGGGGTCGAGCACGCCAAAGCCGCCGTAGGCGCCGTCCACGTGCAGCCAGAGACCCTCTTGGCGGCAGAACTCGGCGAGGTCCTCGAGCGGGTCGATGGCGCCGGTCTTCACGCTCCCGGCGTTGCCCACGACGAGGAAGGGACGGTGGCCGGCGCGGCGGTCAGCCGCGACCGCCGCCCGCAAGTCTGCCCGGTCCATCCGGAAGTCGTCGTCGACCGCCACCTTCCTGGGGGCACCGAGCCCAAGCGTGAAAGCAGCCTTCTCCAGGCAGGAATGGCCCTCTACCGACATGTACATGGTGAGGCGGGGGCGTCCCTGCAGGCCCTCCTCCCGGACGTCCCAGCCATTAGCCCGGGCACCCCAGTAACGTGCTACCTCCATGCAGTGCCTGTTCGCGTCGGACCCCCCGCCGAGGAGGACCCCGTCGCTTCCGTCTCGCGGGAAGCCGATGAGCTCCATGAGCCAGCGGACAGCCGCCCGTTCCAGGTATATGGCCGCGTACTCCCCGCCAGCGCCGCTGGTGTTCGTCACCGCCGAGACGAACGCCGCGAGCATGCTCAGCCTGGACGCCGCCGGGTCCACGAACGCGGCGAAGCAGGGATGGTTCTGACAGCGCCCGTACGGCAGCACGTGCCGGACGAAGAACCCGAGAATCTCCTCGAGCGCGGTTCCCTCGGCGGGAAGCTCCATCTCCTCGAACCGCCGCCGCACCTCATGGGGGAGCGGGCGGTAAACCGGGCCCTCGGGCAGCGTCTCCAGGTAAGCGCCCAGCATGTCCACCAGCCGGTGGCCCAGGCCACGGAAGGTTGGGTCATCCATCGCGAACGGCGAGGGAACGGTGCTGTAGTCGCCGGATGGGCACGACCGGACGGGCAGCCCCATTAGCAGCGAACTCCTTTCGGCGCTCAACTAGAGACCGGCCACCAACAGGCAGCCGTCCATGCGAGGCATCTCCCCTGATCAGCGGCCCTTCCCGGCTGCCACCATGCCGACCTCGCCGCATCCGGCGAGGGAGCAGAGGGCCTCCAGGCTTAGCGCAGGCCCCCCACCCTGCCGCCGGGCGGTAGACGGCGACCACACGTCGCATCCCATGCTCACTCCCAGCCCGCTGGCGCTAGGTGGCCATGGGTTCCCCTCCCGCCTGCGGGTAAACAGAGTCCCCCTCACAAAACCGTGGAGACCCGGCCGCAGTGATCTTGGGTAAACGGGGTGCCCATTCCGGCGTGCCCGCGCGCCCGGGTTAACACCCGGGCGGCGACCTCATCGGTGTCATCACCGATGCCGTCGGCGGGGCGGGTATCGAGGGCGGCCCCTGTTTCAGCGGCCATGGCGGGAACGCCGCCGAATGCGTTCGCGCCGGCGGGCTCGTGGCCGCCGGCGGGCTCGTGGCCGCCGGCGGCGCTGAGGCCGCGGCTGGTGCTGATCATCTGCACCTGGTTCCGCCCGTCCCGCTTGGCCCGGTACAGCGCCGCGTCCGCCGCCGCGAGCAGTTCGCTCAGCTCCCGGCGTGAGCCGGCATCCAGGGCCGCGACTCCCACCGACACGGTGAGCCGGACCGGCTGGCCGTCCGCGGTGCGCAGCGACAGCCCGGAGATGTGATCGCGCACACGGTCGGCGATCCGGAACGCGTCCACCGCGCGCGTGTGCGGCAGCAGCAGCACGAACTCCTCCCCGCCGAACCGGCCGGCCAGGTCGTAGTCGCGCAGGGCAGCCGGAAGGCACCGCGCGATCTCCTTCAGCGCCTCGTCGCCGAACAAGTGACCGTAGGTGTCGTTGATCCGCTTGAACCAGTCGATATCGAGGACCGCCACCGCCAGCGGCGTCCGCGCCCGGACTGCGCGGGCCACCTCGGCCGCCGCCTCACGCTCCCAGGTCCGCGCGTTCAGCAGCCCCGTCTTGGCGTCCGTCCGCGAGTCGCTGAGAAGCTGAGCGTGCCGGAGAGACCGCTGCAGCAGCGCCACCACGGGCAGCGCAACTGGCACGAGGAACATGTTGCTGGCGACGGCATAGGTGACCAGCACGCCGATGCACTGCTCCGCCAGGTCGTTGTACAACGGCTCGCGGCCGAAGAAGGCGCCGCGGATGTTCACCGCCGGGTCGGAGCCCCTGATCGCGATGATCATGAAAATCTTGCTGACGGCGACGTGCGTGGCAGCGGCGCAGATCACAGCGATGATCCAGGCCAGGTCGCGCGTCATCATATCCGGCTCCGGCAGGCCCATGGCCGGCAGGTGAGAGAGGAAGGAGCGGAAGACCAAACCAGCGGCCGCATACGACAGCCCCAGCGATACCGCGCTATACAAACGCCGGTACGGGGGGGCTCGCCGGATCCGGAACTGGATGAGGACTAGCTGGAAAATAGGGGCGAAAAGCGCGTAAACCGGGGGGAGGAGGATGGCGGCCGGGAGTTCCCATGCTCCGTACACATCCTTGATCAGGCCGCCCTTCTCCCCCGCGCCACGGGTCACTTCAACGGTCACGGCGACGCCGCACAGCAGCAGCCCGAACAGCACCAGGTCATGAACGCTGATCCGGACAGCCATAGCGAACACCCCGATGAGCACCGCATCGGCGACGATTGCCAGCACGACGAAGGCGGCGAGCCACCGGGGAAGCTCCCACAGCTTCCATGCACGCACGGCAAGTGCCCATCGAGCCCAACGGCGATGGGCGTGACTCATCGGCAACTCCCTCGGTTTTCTGGATCTTCACAGGCATGGCTGCCTGACAGCAGACCATTGTTCCTCATTACCGCGAAGAAAGCTACCTACTGTCAAGTATTGACTACAGATCGGAGCAACTGTCCGCAAGATCTTGGTACCGCAGCGCCGCCGCATATGAAATCATCTGTATCGGAGCAATTCCGACATGCGTTACATATACACATTGTAGCCGAATGAATGCATAACAGCGGCATAGCGCGCGGTCCCCCGGGTGCCATGACCTCCGATGGCCGCACCCTGCTGCGGCCAGGCATTCACCGGCCGCCCGTACGCAACAGGAGAACGGCAATGCGCGGCGACAACTGGGGCTGACCCCGCCACCACCCCACCCCCACACACCAGAGGAGACCGCCATGCGCGGCGACAACTGGGGCTGAACGCCGACCACGGCGATACGCCGGCCAGCGTAGGCTCGCCGCGTGCCGATAACGATTCGGCCTGCTAACGAGGCGGATCTGCCGCCGCTGCTTGCTCGCTACGGCGAACTTCATCCGGTTCCGCGGCTGGCCCAAGGCTACCGCCGCTATCTGGATTGATCACCGGTTCCACTGGTCCTGGCAGGCGCCTTGACCGCCACCAGCCACGACGGCACGATCGATACCTCAAAGGGCGACTCCGCCTGGTACTCCTCGTCACCCATGACATGCGCGGTCTCTTCGTACTTGCCGTCCCGCAGCTCCATGACCGTCAGCTCAGGCCGTTCGCGGTCCGGTTCGACGAGCCAGTACACAGGCACGCCGAAGCCCTCGTAGACATCCTTCTTCCGGTTCCGGTCATACAGCCGGGTTCTCGGCGATGAGACCTCCACCACCAGCGCCGGCGGGCTCTCCGCGAAGGTGGTCTCGAAAGCGTCCGCACTCACCACGGCGACATCCGGTACGCGATGCTGGAACCTGCTGATGTTGACGCCAACTCCGGCCAGCACCACGAGGCCTTCCGGGCATGCGGCGGTCAGGATCACGGCCAGCCGGGTTACCGCGAGCTGGTGAAGGGGGGACGGGGCGGGGGACACGATCAGCACCCCGTCATCGAGCTCGTAGCGGAACTCGTCGTCGGGCATGTTCTCCATGTCCTCGACGGTGAGCATCCGGTCCTGGCCGGACCAGATCTCCGGAGCGGTCATGACACTCATGGTGCCCTCCTTTAGCCACGCACGCCACCATGCCAGGCGACACTGACAATCCCCGCCCCATGCACGCTGGGGCCGCCCCTAACCGGGATCACCTGTCACAGCGACGGCTGGGCCATCGGCGGTCGCCGGTCCTTCCACGGGCGGGCCTCCTCGATCTGCGCCGAGAGCGAGATCAGCAGGCCCTCCTCGCCGATTCGCCCCGCCAGCATGACACCGATCGGCAGCCCGTCGGCATTCCAGTGCAGCGGCAGGCTCACCGCCGGCTGGCCCGACAGGTTGGACGCGGCCGTGAACGGCGTGAAGAGCTTCTGCCGTTCGAAGTTCTCGGCGGGGCCGACTTCGGTGAAGTACCCGACCGGCACCGGCGGCGATGCCAGCGTCGGCGTGAGGATCGCGTCGTAGGCGTTCATCGCGGCCAGCGCCGGGCGCATCACGGCCTGCAGGTAGCTTTGTGCGAATACCAGCTCACCGGCGTTGATCGCCATGCCCCGCTCGCGCATGTAGCGCGTGAACGGCAGCAGCCTGTCCTCCCGTGAAGGATCAACCGGCGCGAGCGTCGCGTGGGCATACCAGAGCGTCTCGAAATATGGCACCACATCCGGGCCGACCGGGAGCGCCACGTCCTCCACCTCGTGGCCGAGTTCGCTGAGCAGGGCGCTGGCCTCCTCGTAGGCGGCCACGCAGTCCGGGTGCACGACGGCGCCCTCGACCGCGGACGAGAGAGTGCGGCCGATCCTGAGCCTGCCCGGCTCACGGCGCGCATAGCCGAGGAACGTCTCGCCGGCCGGCAGCGGCGGGAGTGTGTACATGTCACCCGGATAGTTGCCGGCCATCACGTCAAGGAGCAGGGCGGTGTCCGCAACGGTCCGGCCGATCGGACCGTTGACCGCCAGCCCGAAGAGGTCCGGCACGATCGGACCTTCGGAGACCCGGCCGCGGGACGGCTTGATCCCGACCAGCCCGCAGACGCTCGCCGGGATGCGGATGGAACCTCCGCCGTCGCTTCCCTGGGCGGCCGGCGCAAGGCCCGCGGCGACGGCCGCGGCGGCACCGCCGCTTGACCCGCCCGCCGACCGGGAAAGGTCCCACGGCGTGCGGGCCGGCGGCCCGACCACGGTCTCGGTGTAGCACGGCAGCCCGAATTCGGGCGTGGCGGTCTTCCCGGTGATGACCGCCCCGGCCGCCTTGATCGCGGCTGCCACGTAATCGTCCCCGGCCGGCACATAGTCCTCATACACGGCCGAGCCGAAGGTCTGGCGGACACCCGCGACCATGTTCAGGTCCTTGATGGGCACCGGAACGCCGAGTAGCGGCGGGAGCGTGACAGGGTCATCGCTACACGTGACCGCCTTTTCCGCCGCTCTCGCCTGCTCTTCCGCGAGCTCCGCCGTCACCGTATAGAACGCCCCTACCTGGGCATTTAGCTCATCGGTGCGGCGCAGATAATGATTGGTGACCTCAACAGGAGATAGCTCACGGTCCCGGATGGCAGCCGCCAGGGTGACCACTGTGAGCTCATGAATCTGGGACATGCTACTAAATAGTAGACCGGCCCGGCCGGCCGGCCGGAAATGATTTCACACCTCGCCCCACCGCAGGTCACTCCCGGCACGAAGACAAATGGCCAACTGGTGGCTACTATGCGTTTCACCCTTAGTCAGTTACGCTGAACACGTGGAACAGATGACTTGGCCCAGAAGGAAAAGCCACAAGTCATCGGCCCCGCCGACCGCGCAGGGGCGCGACGGCGCACGCCCGCCACACGCACCTGCCGCGGCAACGCCGGGCGCCGATCCTGCTGCCGCGGATACCAGCCTGCCCACTTACGGGCCTCTCGGCGCTGGGCCGCAGGCGGCAACGCCGGGCCCCGCGCCCGCCCCTGCGGATACGAGCCTGCCCAGCCACGGGCCCCTCGGCGCCGGGCCCCTGCAGGAAGGCGACAGGCCGATCTGGGATCCCGGCCCCGTCGGCAAAGGCCGTGACGAGCCTCGCAAGGCCGGCAGGCAGGCCGCGCCTCCCGGGCCGGGCCCGGCAGACTCCGGCCCTGACGACGCCGCCCGTGAAGGTGTCACGCCGGTGTTCGTTCCGGGACAGGCGGCCGGTCCCGATGGCCCGCCATCACAGCAGCATCCCCCCGGCATGCCGGAGCACATCGTCCGCCGGCTGCGCCTTGCTGACCTCGCCGCCGACGCCAGGATGCAGATCTGGAAGCGGCGCGCGGGAATCGCGATCGTGGCCGGGTGTGTGTTCACGTTCATATTCACCTGGCGGGCCGGCCTGACCGCCGCGGTGCTCGCGGGCATCGCCGACGCTATCTACCGGTCGAGGACCACCGCCTCGATGCCGCCCGGCGTCCGCCTGACCGGCGCCCAGAAGCACACACAGCGCCAGCTCGCGCACATGGAGCGGGCCGGCTACCGCGCGCTGCACTCCCGTCCCATCCCGGGGAGCCGGGAGTTCATCGACCACTTCGTCGTCGGGCCGACGGGCGTGTACGCGATCGACTCCGAGTCCTGGGACAAGCGGCTTCCCGTCCGCACCAAGAACGCCAGGCAGCTCTGGCACGGGCCGTTCAGCAAGAAGGACCGGCTGGAGCACGCGCGGTGGGAGGCGAAGCAGGCCAGCGACCAGCTCGCCGCCGAGCTCGGCACCGAGGTTTACGTACGGCCCGCGATGGCGGTCTACGGCCCGCAGATCCCCTGGACCGTGGCGACGATCAGGGACGTCGACGTGTTCAGCGGCGGCAGGCTGCGCAAGTACCTACGGCGGAACGCCGCCATGAAGGACCGGCCGAAGCTGGGGCCGGCCGAGATCGAGCGGATCTACGCCGCCGCGGCCCGGGTACTGCCGCTCACCGGTGCCTCCTACCGCACTCCGGTAGCCTGAGAGCGTTACACAGAAGACCTGGTAGCAGGCCTTCGTGACGTTCCTCACCTGAATTCTGAGAGGACCCGGTCATCATGCCACCGCTTCGGTCTCGCACTGTCACGCACGGCAGGAACATGGCGGGGGCGCGCGCCCTGCTGCGCGCCACGGGCGTCGCCCGCGAGGACATCGGCAGGCCGATCGTCGCGGTAGCCAACAGCTTCACCGAGTTCGTCCCGGGCCACGTGCATCTGCGCGAGGTCGGCCAGGTCGTGTCCGAGGCGGTCCGCGCGGCCGGGGCGGTCCCCCGCGAGTTCAACACCATCGCGGTGGATGACGGCATCGCCATGGGCCACGGCGGGATGCTGTACTCGCTGCCCAGCCGGGAACTGATCGCCGATTCCGTCGAATACATGGTGAACGCGCACTGCGCCGACGCCCTGATCTGCATCTCCAATTGCGACAAGATCACGCCCGGCATGCTGATCGCCGCGATGCGGCTGAACATCCCGACTGTCTTCGTCTCGGGTGGCCCGATGGAAGCCGGCCGGCCGGCGGGCGCCGCGGCCAGCCACCCGGGCACCGCCGGACGCAAGCTCGACCTCATCGACTCGATGGTCGCGTCGGCAGACCCGTCGGTGTCGGATGCCCAGCTGCTCGACATGGAGGAGTCTGCCTGCCCGACGTGCGGCTCCTGCTCGGGCATGTTCACCGCCAACTCGATGAACTGCCTGACGGAGGCGATCGGCCTCGCACTGCCAGGCAACGGGACGACCCTTGCCACGCACACTGCGCGGCGCGGCCTGTTCGAGCGCGCAGGCGCGGCGATCGTCGCGCTGACCCGGCGCTACTACGACGAGAATGACGAGTCCGTGCTGCCCAGGGCCATCGCCAACCGCGACGCGTTCGAGAACGCGATGGCACTGGACGTGGCAATGGGCGGGTCGACGAACACGATCTTGCACCTGCTCGCCGCGGCGCATGAGGCCGGCGTGAATTTCGGCCTCAAGGAGATCGACGAGCTGTCGCGCCGCGTGCCCTGCCTGTGCAAGGTCGCGCCGAACAGCAGCTACCACGTGGAGGACGTGCACCGGGCCGGCGGCATCCCGGCGATCCTCGGTGAGCTGGACCGGGCCGGCCTGCTCAGCACGGCCGTCCGCACGGTTCACAGCGATTCGCTGCGGGACTTCCTCGACGCCTGGGACCTGCGCTCGGACTCGGTCAGCGACGAGGCCGTCGAGCTCTACCATGCGGCGCCCGGCGGTGTCCGGACCACCCGGCCGTACTCGCAGTCGGCCCGCTGGGAAAGCCTGGACACCGACCGGGAGGCCGGCTGCATCAGGGACGTGGCGCACGCCTACAGCGCCGACGGCGGGCTGGCCGTGCTCAACGGCAACCTGGCGCCCGAGGGCGCGATCGTGAAGACCGCCGGTGTGCCGGAGGAGCTGTTCGGCTTCGAGGGGCCCGCGCGGGTCTTCGAGAGCCAGGAAGAAGCTGTGGACGGCATCCTCGGCGGCGCGGTCAGCGCCGGTGACGTGGTGGTGATCCGCTATGAGGGGCCGCGGGGCGGTCCCGGCATGCAGGAGATGCTGTACCCCACCAGCTTCCTCAAGGGGAAGGGCCTGGGGCGCGCGTGCGCGCTGATCACCGACGGGCGCTTTTCCGGCGGCACGTCGGGGCTGTCCATCTGCCACATCGCGCCGGAGGCGGCGGCGGGCGGCGTCATCGCGCTGGTCGAGGACGGCGACCGGATAACGATCGACATACCGCGCCGCGAGCTGGCGCTCGGCATCTCCGACTCCGAACTCGCGGCCCGACATGAGCGGCTGCTGGCCCGGCTCCGCTCTTACCGCCCCGCCAACCGGATCCGGCCGGTGAGCGCGGCTCTGCAGGCCTACGCGGCGATGGCGACATCCGCCTCCGCGGGCGCGGCTCGTGACATCAGCCTGCTCGGCGACCGGTCCTTCGAGGACCGGTGACCGCCCAGGATTTTGTCCGCGCCGCGCGCGCTTCCGACACCACCGACCTGGCCCGCATCCAGGTATCGTGCTGGCGCCGCGGCTACGCCGGGGTCGTCCCGGATACGGTTCTCACCGAGCTGACCAGCTCCGGCGCCGAGGCCCAGTGGCGAGAGCGCTGGGCGGAGGCGATCACCAAGCCGCCGACCAGCAAGCACCGCGTCCTGGTCGCCGTCGCCGATCGGGACATAGCCGGATTCGCCTCGGCCGGGCCCGCCACCGACGCCGACCGCTGGCCGGCCACCGACGCGGAACTCTACGAGTTCCGCGTCGCGCCGGGCCTGACCGGGCGCGGCCACGGCAGCAGGCTGCTTAACGCGGTCGCCGACACGCTCGCCGAGGACCGATTCACCCGCGTCTCCACCTGGGTGCTGGAAGCCGACACCGCACTGCGGCACTTCCTCGAATCCGCCGGATGGGCCGGCGATGGGGCGCGAAGCGATCTGGACATGGGCGTGCGCGTCCCGATCGTCCGGCTGCACGCGTCGCTCACCGCGCCGCCCGGCTGACCGCGCCGCCCGGCACGCCCGCGCCGCCCGGCACGCCCGCATAAGATGCGTCCTGCACCGGGCATGTCACCTCGTACCACCCTGTCATGGCGGATATCTGCCGCTGGCGGAAGCACAGAAGGAGCGGAATTGGCTCAGCCGCGAGACTGGCTAGCGGGCACGCGGCCGAGGACACTGCCGGCCGCGGTCGTCCCCGTGATCATCGGTACCGGTGTCGCGGCCGGCTACGGCAAGTTCTCCGCCTGGCGCGCCGCGCTCGCGCTGATCGTGGCGCTCGCCCTGCAGATCGGCGTCAATTACGCCAATGACTTCAGCGACGGCATCCGCGGCTCGGACGATCGCCGTGTCGGGCCGACCAGGCTTGTCGCGGCCGGGCTCGCACCTCCCCGCCAGGTGCTCGCCGCAGCGTTCGGCTGCTTTTTCTGCGCGTGCGTGGCCGGCCTCGTCCTCGCGCTGGTGACCTCGTTGTGGCTCATCCTCGTGGGCGCCGCCGCGGTCGCCGCCGCCTGGTTCTACACCGGCGGCCGTCACCCCTACGGGTACCACGGCCTCGGCGAGGTCGCCGTGTTCACGTTCTTCGGGCTCGCCGCGGTCGCGGGCACGGCCTACGTGCAGATGTCCGAGCTGAGCTGGCTGGGCCTGATCGCCGCGGTGCCGGCCGGGCTGCTGTCCTGTGCCCTTTTGATGATCAACAACCTGCGGGACATCCGCTCCGATGCCGAGGTGGGTAAGCGCACGCTCGCCGTGGTTCTCGGCGACCCGCGCAGCCGCGGAGCCTACCTGGCGTGCCTCCTCGTCCCTTTCGCCATCGCCCTGGCCATTACCCCGGCGCGCCCGCTTGCCGCGCTCACCGTCGCCATGCTGCCACTGGCCCGGGGCCCGGCCCGGGCCGTGCGTTCCGGCGCGGCGGGACCCGCGCTGATCAAGGTCCTCGGCCAGACCGGCCGCCTGCAGCTGGCGTTTGGCGCCGCCCTCGCCATCGGCCTCGCCATCCGCCCCTGACGTCTGCCGGCCCGCAGATCTGTGTTGGCCTGTCTGTGTGGGCCTGGCAACCCGATCGTGAAGAGGCGCGATCGTGAAAGGGCCGGCTGAACTCAGCTTCCCGCACTGTCGGTAGCATTACCATTACTTTCCGTTAAGCTGCTCCAGCTCCTGGCGGGGATTTTCGGGCCGTGCGGGACAGGGTGGCGAATCGTTCTGGTGGTGTGCTATGCGCCGCAAGGGATTCCGGCCGCGGGCCATGAGCCATAGGAGCCGGCGGCCCCGGGCAGCGTTCCGGCCCGGGGCTGCCGGCCGTCGGCGGCTATGGCCATGGTTGCTGATCTTCAGCGCTGCCGTCGCTGCCGTCGCGGTGGCCTGGGTGGCGGTAGAGCTGTTGCGCCCAGTCCCCACGATGACCCTGACGCCCTCGGCCGCGGTGGTGCGCACGGTGCCCGGCATCCCGCCCCGCCCCAACTGGCCGCGCCAGGCGGAGGCAGCCATCGGCGTGCCCGGAGCCGGCCTGCTGGGCACGCACGGCAGCGGCCAGCCGCTGCCCATCGCGAGCCTGGCCAAGATCATGACCGCGTACCTGGTGCTTCGTGACCACCCGCTGCCGGCGGGCGGATCCGGGCCGGCCATCACCGTGACCAGAACCGACATGGCCACCTATACCAGCGACGAGCGGCAGGGGCAGTCGGTCGTCAAGGTGGCTCCCGGGGAGCAGTTGACCGAGCGTCAGGCGCTCGAGGCGATGCTCCTCCCCTCCGGGAACAACATCGCCACCATGCTGGCCGGCTGGGACGCCGGCTCGGTACCGGCATTCGTGGCGAAAATGAATGCCCAGGCACGCTTGCTCGGGCTGCACGCCACCCGGTACGCGGACGCAAGCGGGAATGACCCGGCCACGGTGAGCACTGCCAGCGACCAGTTCCGCCTCACGCTGCGCGCGCTGCAGATCGCGGCCTTCCGCCAGATCGTGGCCATGCCGCAGGCAACGCTGCCGGTCGCGGGCATGGTCTACAACGTCAATTACAGTCTCGGGCACGACGGAATCGTGGGCGTCAAGACCGGCTCGAGCCCGCAGGCCGGTGGCTGCCTGGCGTTCGCGGCCATCCGGACGATCGCGGGCAGCCAGGTCACGATCGTCGGCGTCGTGCTGGGCGTGCAGGCCACCCCTGGCCAGTCCAGTGAGCTGGCCGGGGCGATCTCCGCCTCCCGGAACCTCCTCGGCAGCGTCAGCGCCGGCCCGGAGCACGTCGTGGTCGTCAGGCCCGGCGCCGTCCTGGGGAGAGTATCCAGCACGTGGGCAACCGGGACTGCCGCGGTCGCAGCCACCGGGGCCAGTGTGACCGCCTGGCCCGGTACCCCGGTCACGATCACCGTGACACCCCTTCCCCTCGGGCGCAGCATCAGCCGGGGCCAGCCCGTCGCCCGGGCAACCATCACGGCCGGCAGCGAGGTCAGCCACATCACCCTCACGGCCAGCCAGGCCGTACCGCCGCCGTCGCTGCGCTGGATCCTTACCCGGTTCTGACCGGCGGCGAGCCGCTCGCTGGTATCGTCCCGGCAAGAGCGGCGCTGACCGCACTGGTCACATCGGACAGCGAAACGCTGGGCTGTTCCGGCGACTGAGCCGGCTGCTCCGCGGTGGGACCCGCCTGCCCCGGCGCGGAGTCTCCAGCCCCCGGTATCAGGGCGGAGGGCACCGGCGCCGGGCCGGCCACGGCGGGAGCCGGCTCCCCGGCCGTCACGGGGGAAGCCGGCTGCGCGGCCGCCACGGCGTCCGCGTCTGGGCTGGCCGTGCTGGCACTCGTCTTGCCGGCGCCGCCGGAGTCAGCAAAGGCGGATGTGACGGCCTTGAGGGCGGAGGTCACCTCGCTCGGGATCACCCAGAACGTGCTGCCCTGGCCCTGCGCGAGCTGCGGAAGCATCTGCAGGTACTGATAGGCGAGCAGCTTCGGGTCCGGATCGTTGCGGTGGACAGCCTGGAAGACCGCGTCAACGGCCTGGGCCTGGCCCTCAGCGCGCAGGATGGCGGACTGCTTCGCGCCTTCCGCCGTGAGGATGTTGCTCTGCTTCTCGCCTTCGGCGGTGAGGATCTTCGACTGCTTGACACCCTCGGCGTTGAGGATCGCGGCGCGCTTCTCCCGCTCGGCCCGCATCTGCTTCTCCATCGCGTCCACGACGCTCTTCGGCGGGTCGATCGCCTTGATCTCCACCCGGGTGACCCGGATGCCCCACTTGCCGGACGCGTCGTCGAGCACGCCGCGCAGCATGTTATTGATCTTGTCACGCGAGGTCAGG
>DASQVO010000397.1:0-5504 GCA_035640715.1 Streptosporangiaceae bacterium | reverse complement strand
TCGAACGTCCGCACCCGGTGACCAAGGATCTCAACCTGGCAGGCCCGATCGGTCTCGACCCATATCGTGGCCGCGGTCTCGCCGACGTAGCGCAGCAGCGGGCCGAGCACGAGCACGGGCGTTCCCCGGTCGCCATCTCTCATGCCGCCTTTTTATCCAAGAAGGTGCCTTTATCCAAGAAGGCGCCATCCCGTGTTGATTTATCCAAGAAGGCGCCATCCTGTGTGAACGGCTGGAATCTGGGCTATGGGCAGCGGTTCGACGTCGAGCAGAATGGCCTCGAACGAACGTCGGCGGGATCGGTGCCGGCCTCGTCCGCATGGTCAGGCCCTGGAACGAGTGGCTCATCGTGTGGGGCTATGACATCAGCCAGCCGGCGCCTGTGGTCGGCACCGAAGCCGCGGCGCAGATCGCCCGCAGCCTGCTCGGCATGCCAGACCTTGAGGTCGAGGTCACCGGTACCTCGCTGTGGGGCAACAACGAGATGTATGCCACGCATCTGCAGTCGGGCCGGGTCTTCCGCGCCGGGGACGCCATCCACCGTCATCCGCCGAGCAACGGCCTCGGCTCCAATACGTCGGTCCAGGATTCGTACAACCTGGCCTGGAAGCTCGCCGCGGTGCTGCGCGGGCAGGCCGGCCCCTCGCGCACCCTCGTCACGCACATTTTCGTACGCGGCGATGAGCTGCTCACCCGCGATGCGGTGTTCGGCGCCAAGGACTCCCTGGTCATGGACTTTGAGCAGCAGCCAGGGGGCACGCCGACGCCGGACGGCCGCGACATCGGGGGGCGTGCCTGGTCACGCGTGCGCTTCGATATCGTCCACGCCCCCGCCGGGGCGTGACGGCCCGTCCCCCATCCTGCGACGCCATCCCTATGGTCACCGGGTCGGCTGCGGCGTGCCAGCGAGCTCGTCTACCCGCTTCACCCCGGCCGTGCCCTTCCTGAGCCGCCACACCAGGCCGCCGAAATACCACAGCGCGGCCAGGCCCAGGCCGTAGCCCAGCACCTTGTCAGCGCCGTGGAACGGCGTGGGGAACGACAGCACCACCATGATCAGCACGGTGTAGGCGAGCACGAACCCGATGACCGGCCAGGCCCACCGGCCGAGCGTGAACGCGCCGGGGATGCTGTCTGTGGTGCGCCGCTTGATCGCATAGGCCAGGGTGATCAGGAAGTAGATGATGTATGGGATGATCGCGGTCGCGCCGACCAGCGTGCCGAACGCGCTCGTCTGGAAGTATCCGTAGATCATCACGCCGACGTCGATCACGGCGAGCACCAGCAGCGCCACGATCGGGGTCTGGGTGCGCGTATTGATCTTCCGCAGGGTACCGGAGAACGGCAGCATGTTGTCCCGCGACAGCGAGTAGACCAGCCGGGCCTGGGCGCCGGTGCCAACCACCAAGATCGCGAACATCGAGAAGACCACGAACGCGACGAACACCTTCACCAGCCAGGACGGCAGCCAGTAGCCCGCGATGGCCAGTAGCGGCAGCGGGGATGACTCGACCGTCTTGAGGCTGGGGATGGCGACCGTGAAGCCGATCAGCGCGATCATGCCCAGGACCGCTGAGCCGCCCACCGCCCACAGGACGCCGCGCGGCACGCTGTGCCGGGGGTTCACCGCATCCTCCGACATGTCGGCGGCGAGCTCGAAGCCGACGAGGGTGAAGGCGCCGAGCAGCCCGGCCAGCGCGAAGGCGTACCACGTCGGGTTGTGCAAGGCGGACGTCGTGTTGGTGAGGATGCCAGCACCATACGGTGTGGGCTTGGCCCGCACTCCCCACAGGACAAACAGCAGCACCCCGAACACCACGGTCCCGATGATCTCGGTGAACACCGCGACGTTGTTGACCCGCGCCGCCACCTGGATGCTGATGATGTTGATCACGACGGGCAGCAGCATCAAGATGATCGCCACCGTCAGCACCAGATGCGGGCTCGGCGCGGTGACGTTGAACTCGCTGAGCAGCAGCGGGGACGCGACAGTGAGCATGATCGCACCGCCGCCGACAGCCATGTACAGCAGCCCGGCGAAGCCGACGAACCAGCCATAGGTGGGGTTCACCAGCCGGGCGCTCCACTGGTACGCGTAGCCGGCCAGCGGGATGCGGGTCCCCAGCTCGGCGACGACCAAGGCGATCATCATATTGCCGGCCCCGACGATCGGCCAGGTCCAGATCGACGCCGGCCCCCAGTACGACAGGCCGAACCCGTAGTTCAGGAAGATACCGGTGGTGATCGAGATGATCGAGAACGCGATCGCGAACATCGAGAAGAACCGCAGCGACCGCCTGAGCTCCGGCTTATAGCCGACCCGCTCGAGGATTGCCTCCGGGGAGTCCGCCGTCGGCCCGGCCGTGGCAGTTGCGGGTCCTGGCCGGTTGGGTTCGGCTGCTCTACTGGACATGATGGCCCTCTTTCTCTGGGCGGGGCTCGGGGTAACACGGCAGGCATCACGGGTGACATCACTGGCCGATCCGCTTGCGGACAGCGGCGAACGCGTGGTCAGTCGCCTCGAGGACCAGGGCGAGGTCGTCGCCGGTCATCGCGGCGGACACGAACCAGTTGTGCCGGGGGTGCAGGTAGGCGCCGCCGCGCAGGGCCTGCGCCGCGAACAGGTCGGCCAGCTCGTGATCCTGATCCCCGGCGAAGGTGAGGTAGGGCATCGCCGGCGGCCCGGTGTAGCTGACGGCCAGGTCCCACGACTGCACCTGCGCCAGGATCCCGTCGCGCAACGCGGTGCCCGCTCGCTCCATCGCCTCGACCGCCCTCTCGTCCCGCAGCGCGCCGATCGTCGCGATCGCTGCCGCCATGGGCACGGCGGAGAACCAGAATGAGCCCGTGACGAACACCTCCTGCGCCCCGCCACGGAACGCGTCGTTGCCCAGGACCGCAGCGAGGGCCCGGCCGTTCGCGATCGCCTTGCTCCAGGCCGACAGGTCGGGGTCCACGCCGACCGGCTCCCAGCTGGAACCCAGGTGCAGCCGGAACCCGCACCTCACGTCATCAAGGATCAGGGCGGCCCCGGTGGCGTCGCACAGCGCGCGCAGGCCGCGGGCGAACGCGGGATCGACCAGTTCCTGGTCGTACCCGGCGTCGTGCCTGAACGGGCTGACCAGGATGCCCGCCAGGTCATCGTCGGCCTCTGCGGCGGCCTGCCGCACGCTGGCGAGGTCGTTGAAGGTGTAGTAGCCGAGGTTGGCGCGGTCCTCGGGCGTCGTGCCGGCCGGCCGCGGCGTGCACCACGGCGCGGCACCGTGATAGGCACCGGTTGCGACCAGGATCTGCCGCCGCCCGGTCTGCGCGCGGGCGATTGTGCAGCACATGGTGGTGGCGTCGGTGCCGTTCTTGGCGAACATCGCCCAGTCCGCGTGCCGCACGGTCTGCACCAGCAGTTCGGCGAGGTCGACCATGACCGGGCCGGGCCCGTTCTGGCAATCACCGAGCGCGGCCTGCGCCGCGGCGGCGGCCTCCACGCCAGGATGCTGGTGGCCGAGCACAACTGGCCCGTAGCTGCACATCAGGTCGACGTACTCGTTCCCGTCCACGTCCCAGATCCGCGCCCCGCGGCCGCCGCGCATGAACTGCGGATAGGCGGCGGGCAGAGATCCGGCCGACTGGTGCCCGTACATCCCGCCCGGGATCACGGCCCGTGCTCGCTCCCGCAGCTGCCGGTCGGTGATGTGCTCGGCGGGCTGCTCAGTCATGTATCTGCTCCTTTGCTTGGCGAGGTGCCAGCCGCGCGGCAGCAGCGTCAATCCGGCTGGCCACCGTCGGCTGCGAGCGGCTCAGGAAGTCCAGGACCTGGGCGAAGTTCTCGATCCCGGCATCCGAACCCAGGCCGGTGGCGACCAGCGATCCGCAGGCGATGCCGAGCCACGCCGCGTCGACAGGGGTGAGGCTCAGCAGTAGCCCGGCGAGCATGCCAGCGGTGAAGCCGTCCCCGCAGCCGGTGGTGTCCACGACATCAACCTCGATGGCGGGCAGTGCCACCGGCGCACCTCCGCCCCGCCAGCCGACCAGGCAGCCGCCTGCGCCCAGCGTCACGGCTACACCGGCGCAGCCCAGCGCCAGCACATCCGCGATACCCGAAACGAGGTCGTCGCGGCCGGTGAGCGCAAGCAACTGATCGCTGTTCGGGAGGAACCAGTCCGCCGCGCCCAGCAGCCCAGCGATCCGCTCCAGGTCCTGCGGGCGGCCGGGATGCAGCACGTCGACGGCGACGAGCGCCCCGCCCGCCCGGGCTGCTGCGACCACCTGCGCCAGCCCGTCGCCGGTGATTGCGCAGAGCGCATCCGGGGCACCGACAAACAGGGCCCGGCTACGCCGCACTTGGTCCAGGTCAACGTCGGCGAGCTCAAGGAGCGGTGTCGCGCCCGGGACGTGGAGGGCGGGGCGCTCCCCGTTCCCTCTGATCGGGAGGATCGTCGCTGAGGTCTGCGCCCCGCTCTTGCGACTCAGTCCGCTGGTGTCGACGCCGTGCCAGGCCATCGCGGCAGCGACGATGTCGCCGAGCAGGTCATCGCCGATCGCGCCGATGGCCAGCACTCTGGCCCCCAGCTTGGCCAGGTCAACGCCGGTGCCGGCGGCCGTGCCCGCAGCCGTGGCCCGGATCTCCTGCAGCCGGGCGCTGCCCTGGCCGGGCGGGATCGCCTCGACCGGCCTGCCGAGTACGTCAAGGATGTGCGCGCCGAGCACCGTCACCGGGCCCAGCGGCCAGTCCGCAGTATCTCCCGCTCGCCTCCGGGGCACTTTAAGGCACCGCCTTCCCTCGTCGCTCGTGCCTCGCTCCTCGGTCCAGGCGGCGCCGCGCCCCTCCAGCTCGCTCATGAGGAGCCGCCGCGCCGCTCGCCGTAACGGCGCCGCCGGGCCTCCGCCGTGACTTCGTCAAGCTCGGCGGCCGACAGGATCGCGGGTTCCCCGTAACACAGCGCCAGCCGGTACGTGCGGGCCAGCCATTCCAGGAGCAGGGCCCGGTCGTAAGCCTGCGCGAGGTCGCGGCCATAGGTAACCGCCCCGTGGTTGCGCAGGATGACGGCGCTGCGGCCGCCCAGCGCCTCAACGGCCGCCGCGGCCAGGCCCGCTGACCCGAAGCGCACGTATGGCGCGACGCGGACCGGCCCGCCAAGCCCCGTGATCGCGTAGTGGATGGCAGGCAGCTCCGAGCGCGCCGTTGACAGGGCGACAACCTCGGGCGAGTGCGTGTGCACGACTGCCGCCGCGCCGGTCGCCGCGTAGATCGCGAGGTGCATCGGCGTCTCGGAGGACGGCGTTTCCGGCGCGCCGGGCCCAGTGCCATCCCGGATCTGGATGCCGTCCAGCGTGACGAGGCAGACGTCGCCGGGCCGCATGTCCCGGTAGCTGATCCCCGACGGGGTGATCGCCACGATGTCACCCGCACGCACGCTGATGTTGCCTGCGCTGCCGACGGCCAGCCCGTCGTCAAGCAAGCGTGCACCGTAGCTGACGAGCTGCGCTCGAGCCACCTGCAGCTCGTC
>DASQVO010000396.1:0-2202 GCA_035640715.1 Streptosporangiaceae bacterium | reverse complement strand
CTATAGTTTCGCGGCGAGGCCGTTCGCCGTCACCAGGTGGCGGGCGGAAGCCTCCGCAGAGGGCTTGCGGGCGACGCGTTCGGCGACCAAGGCGCGAGCCAGCCGGCCGTCGCCGGACTGGGCGGCCGCGGCGATCAGCGTCAGGTCGATGACGTCCCGCTGCGCGTGGCTGCCGCCGACTGTGTTCGCGTGCTGCCGGATGCCGATCAGCAGGTCGACGGTCCGGGCCGGATCCCCGGTCACGAAAGCGGCGAACGCCTCGAGCAGATCGCGTCCCGCGATCTGCGCGGCGCGCTGGTTGGTCGGTGCCGTGAGCCGCCGGTTCGCCGCGATGATCCGGGGCACGCGGCCATGGTCGCCTGCCAGGCCGAAGGTCATCACCGCGTGCCAGTCGTTGAAGATGTACACCGGGTCGCTGACCAGTTCGTCGATGTCGGCCGCGAGCCGCCGCGCTCGGTCGGTGACGTCCACGCCGTACAGCCGCAGCCGCCACAGCATCGCCGCCGCGTCCACCACGTCCAGCCACTCCGTGGACGGGGTCTTGCGGATCTGGTCGTCGTAGAGCCTGACTGCTTCGTCCAGCTCGAGCAGTTCCAGGTGATACAGGCCCCGGTGCCACCAGTTGTGCACCGCGAAGTAGCTGTCCGTCCAGTCGGGAGCGGTGGTGGTGAGGAATTCGACGCCGGGCCGGTGACTGCCCTCCATCTCGTAGACGTGCGCCATCGCGTGCACGGACCAGACGTCCTTCGGGTTGACGGCGAGAGCGGCCCGGGCCCGGGTTTCCGCCTGCCGGTAGTCGGCGTTCTCCTCCAGCCCGAACGCGTAGATGCCCTGGACGTACCCCCACCCGGGCTCGCCTTCCGGCCATGCACGCAGCACGCGGGCGGGGGAGTCACGCAGCTCGAGCCGGTTGCCGAGGAAGAAGTACAGATCCTGCACGACCTTGAGCGCCAGCAAGTCGCGGGGATTGGCGAGCAGGGCACACTCCAGCCAGCGCGTCGCGCCCTCCCAGTTCCCCTCCGCCCACGCCCGGGCGGCGCTCAAGTGGCACTGCTCCCGCTCCGGCTCTGCCGTCAGGCCGGCCAGCAGATCGCGGGCCTGCGTCACGCCTTCCGGGGTGGCCGCGTAGAGGCAAAGGTAGGCCTGGTAGATGCGGGCCAGGACGAGGCGGTCATCCGCGACCGCCTTCCCGGCGCCGCCGACCGGGTCACCCGTCAGCGCCGCCAGGTCCTCGATGGCGTTATCGAGCACCGTGACCGACTCGGCGCTGCTCGCCTGCACCGGCACGCCCCACCGATCCGTGAACGTCACGTGCCCCTCCTACCCAATGCCATCGATAGTCTAGTAATCCGATCGGACTTATATATATCTGTGAGAACCGTCGAAGGCGTCGAGCGCTGCATCGAGCGCAAGCAACGACAAGATGGCAGGGGTATCAGGCCGTTGCGCCGCGAGAGATGCCCGTCCTGATGCACCCGGCGCTGAATAACACGCACGGTCAGCCGGTGCCGTGCACGGGCACGTGGGCGCCGGTCACCACGCCGGAGCCGTCTTCGCACAGGAAACGCACGACAGAGGCGATCCGTTCGGGCGCTACCCACGAGCTGCGGTCGGCATCCGGCTGGGCGGCCCGGTTGCCCGGGGTGTCGATGACTCCCGGCAGCACGGCGTTGACCCGGATCGCCTGCCCGGCGTACTCGACCGCCATCGCGTCGACCAGCGCGAGCACCGCCGCCTTGCCGGTCACATAACCGGCTGCGCCGGGGAACGGCCGCAGCGCGGCGCGGCTGGACACGCAGACCACCGCTCCCCCGCCGGCGGCCAGCAGGTACGGCAGCGCGGCGTGGCTGACGACATAGGTCGGCCGCAGGTTCAGCCGGACCTGCCGTTCGAACTCCTCAACGTCCGTCTCATGCACCAGCCCGCCCATGCTGAAGCCACCCACCAGGTTGACGACGGCCTGCAACGGAGCATCTGGGTCGCTGGCCGCCGCTGCCGCGCACTGCGCGGCAGCGGCAGGATCAAAGAGGTCAGCCTGTATGGTCCGCAGCCGCGGGTCCGATGGCAACCGCTCGAGCTCGCTTTTCACGATCCAGGGCACCACCACCCGCCAGCCCGCCGCCAGGAACTCGCTCGTGACGGCGCTGCCCAGGCCGCCGGACCCGCCCGTGATCAGCACGGTCCTATCCATCCGCTCCTCCA
>DASQVO010000395.1:0-9111 GCA_035640715.1 Streptosporangiaceae bacterium | reverse complement strand
GCCACCCAGACGTTGTTCGTCCACACCTTCGCCGCGAACGATGGGGCGGCGTACTGCGAGTAATAGCCCTGGAACTGCTGATTCACGAGCTGCCTCACCTCGGCCGGCGCAAGCAGCCTGGCCTGCACATACGGCGACCGGGCGATCCAGGCGCCGACGATGACAGCCACGGCGACCGAGCCGGCCGCCGATGCCAGCCACCACCAGCGCGCCCGGTAGGCCGCGGCCGGGAAGCCAACCGCGAAGAACCGGCCCACGAGCCCCCAGGATGCGACGTGGGAACCGGTGACCGCACTCCGCGCGCGTGCCACCCGGGTGGACAGTCCCGCGGCCAGCGATGGATCGTGGCCGGCCGACCGCACCGCCGACAGGTGGGTCGCGGCCCGCTGGTAGAGCTCGACAAGCTCGTCTACCTCGGTGCCCGACAGCCGGCGCTGTCTCCGCACGAGATCATCCAGCCGTGCCCACTCCGCCCGGTGCGCGGCTGCGAATGCATCGACGTCCACGACGAGGAGACTAACGCGTCGTGGGCGACTAGCCTTGATTGTGTTGTGTTGTCCTATTGACCCGGTCGGCTGCCCAGGTCCGGGCAGGCCGGCTAGGCAACAACGTTGCGAGACCGCCGGCAGCGGCTGAGGTGCCATGGAAGATGTCGTTACCGGCGAGGCCGTCGTCATCGACGTGCCCTGCGCGAGGTTTCCCAGCCGCATGGTGGCCATCGCGATCGACATCGTGATCCAGGTCGTCCTGCTCGCCGTCCTGACCATGATCGTGGGAGCGACCGCGGCGAGCGGCGCGCTCGACCCCGCCGCCGCGGCGGCGATCGCGCTGAGCGTGACCGTCGCGGTCCTGGTCGGCTACCCGGCGATATTCGAGACGCTCAGCAGGGGCCGGTCACTCGGCAAGCTGGCGATGGGGCTGCGGGTCGTCGGTGACGACGGCGGCCCGGAACGCTTCCGTCAGGCGCTCGTGCGCTCCCTCGCCTCCGTGGTGGAGATCTGGATGCTCATGGGCGCGCCAGCCCTGATTACCTCAATGCTGTCGCCCAGGGGCAAGCGGCTGGGTGACCTGTTCGCGGGCACGTTCGTCATCCAGGAACGGCTGCGCGCCCAGGCCAGGGCGCCCGTCACGATGCCGCCGCTGCTGGCCGGCTGGGCTGCGTCGCTGGAGCTGTCCGGCTTGCCGGATGAGACCGCCGCCATGGCCCACAGCTACCTGACCCGCTTCTGGGAGCTGACGCCCTCCGCGCGGAACGAATTCGGCCGCAGGATCGCCGCCGAGGTCGCGTCCCGCGTGTCACCGCCGCCACCGCCCGGGACGCCGCCGGCCGTCTACCTGTCCGCCGTTGTCGCCGAGCGCCGGGCACGTGAGATGACACGGATGGCGGCCCGGGCGAAGCAAGCCGGGGCCGCCGCGCCAGAGCCCGCACCGCCGGCCCAGCAGCCCGCGCCGGCGCCCGGCGGTGAAGGCCGGCCCGCCGGGCCCGCCGGGCCCGGGGACGGCCGAGCACCCGCGGCGGGCGGCTTCGCGCCGCCCGCCTAGCGGGGACACGCGGATCAGCCGATGTGCGGCCGTCCTCCCGGCTCCTGGACCGGCGGAGTCTGGCCGGTGCCGGGCGGCTGGTGCTCTGGGGCGGCGCGGTGTTCAGGAGTGATGGGTGTTCCGGGCGGGCGGTGTACCGGGGCGGGGCGGCATGGCGGAGAGGCCGCCTTCACTCGGTAGAGTGACTGCTCATGGCGGAGCGCATCGCGGCCGAGCAAATAGCAGAGCGGCCGCTGCAGAAGATCGTGGAGCCTGGCTGGGCCGCCGCTCTCGAGCCGGTCGCCGGGCGCATCAAGGCGATGGGCGACTTCCTCCGCGCGGAGGTCGCGGCGGGCCGCCGCTACCTGCCGGCCGGCGAGAACGTACTGCGCGCTTTCAAGCAGCCGTTCGAGGACGTGCGGGTCCTGATCGTCGGCCAGGACCCCTACCCGACACCGGGGCATCCCATCGGCTTGGCCTTCTCGGTGGCGCCGGAGGTGCGGCGACTGCCGGGCAGCCTGGTCAACATTTTCAAGGAGTACAGCGCGGACCTCGGCCTGCCCCGGCCCTCCAACGGCGATCTGACCCCATGGACTGAGCGCGGGGTGCTGCTGCTGAACAGGGTCCTTACCGTGCAGCCGGGCAAGCCGGGCTCGCATCGCGGCAAGGGCTGGGAGGAGGTCACCGACCAGGCGATTCGCGCACTCGCCCAGCGCGGCAGCCCGCTCGTCGCGATCTTGTGGGGCCGGGACGCCCGCAGCCTCGCTCCGCTCCTGGAGGACGTGCCGCGCATCGAGTCGGCGCACCCGAGCCCGTACTCGGCTGACCGCGGTTTCTTCGGCTCGCGCCCGTTCAGCCGCTCGAACAAGCTGCTTGAGCAGCAAGGCAGCGAGCCCGTCGACTGGGCGCTTCCCTGACGCCGGCCTCCCCCGGCACCTCCGCGCCGCCTGGCCTGATGCACGCAGGCGCGCGCCCCGCTTCCTCCGGCACCGCGGCCGGCCGCGCACCCGGTTCCCTGAGACACCGGCCTTCCCGGCACCTCCGCGCCGCCTGACCTGATGCACGCGGGCGCGCGCCCCGCTTCCTCCGGCACCGCGGCCAGCCGCGCACCCGGTTCCCTGATCGGCTGCGGCCAGTACACGGCCAGCCCGCGCCTAATTGACCTCGCCAGTCACATTCAAATTTCTTGACCTCGCCAGCCACCCTCAACATCTTCTTACCTATGACTATAGATAAGAAGATGAGCGGCGAGCCCCCGGATGATGGCCCGCGGGCACCGTCGCGCATCACCTTCCGGCTGGATTCCGCCTCGGGGGTGCCGACTTACCTGCAGCTCGTGCATCAGGTGGAGCAGGCGCTGCGGCTGGGTTACCTGACCCATGGCGACCAGCTTCCGCGGGTCAAGGATGTGGTGGGTTCACTGGCGATCAATCCCAATACGGTCCTGAAGGCTTACCGGGAGCTTGAGCACCGCGGCATCGCCGTCGGCCGCCCCGGTCAGGGGACGTTCGTCGAGGCGGCACCGGCCGTGGTACCGCTCGCCGAACTGACGGGGCTGCGCAAGAGCATGCTGGCCTGGCTCCGGACGGCCGACGCGGCAGGCCTTGACGCGGACGGGATGACCGCGCTGTTCGCCGCCGCACTGCGGGATTTCCATGACCGCCGTGGGGCCACAGGGGCGTCCCACGGCATGACGGACGACGGTCCCCGCGATCATCGGGAGACCGCGTGAACGTCCTCGAGGCCTCCGGGCTCGGCAAGAGATACCGGCGCGCCTGGGCTCTGCGCGAGTGCACACTGGCGATTCCCCCGGGCCGGGTCACCGCACTCGTCGGGCCGAACGGCGCCGGCAAGACCACCCTGATGCACCTGGCCGTCGGCCTGAACAACCCCACCAGCGGGACCGTGCGGGTGCTCGGCGGGCTGCGGGCCGGGTCGCTTGAGGCCCTGAACCGGGTGGCATTCGTCGCGCAGGACGCGCCCCTGTACAAGAACCTCCCGGTCGGCGACATGGTGCACCTGGCACGCAACCTGAACCGCCGGTGGGATCAGCAGCGGGCCGCCTCCCGCCTGGCCACGCTGAAGATCCCGCTCGGCCGTAAGGTCGGCAAGCTCTCCGGCGGCCAGCAGGCCCAGGTCGCGCTCACCATCGCGATCGCCAGGCGCCCGGACCTGCTCATCCTCGACGAGCCGCTCGCGCCGCTCGACCCGCTCGCCCGGCACGAATTCCTGGCTTCCCTGATGGAGACGGTGGCCGAGGACGGCATCTCGGTCCTGTTCTCCTCCCACGTCATCTCCGAACTTGAGCGGATCGCGGACTACCTGGTCGTCCTGGCCGACGGCCGGGTCCAGGTGGCCGGCGACGTGGAAGAACTGCTGGCTGGTCACTGCGTCCTGACCGGCCCCGCCGGCCAGATCGAAGACGCCGGCGCCTGGTTCGATATCGTGCATTGCCGGCGCGGGCAGTCCCAGGCTCACCTGCTCGCCCGGCTGCGCCCGGCGGCCTACCCGGAGTTCGCCGGGAACGTGCCGAACGGATGGCAGGCCTCCCCCGTGACCCTGGAAGAGCTCGTCCTGGCCTACCTGCGGGAACCCGGTGCGACGGCACTTCCGGGGCCCGCACCACTCGGCCGGGGCCCGGTCACGGAGGTGACGGCATGACCGCGCTCACCCCGGGCGCCGCACGGAGTGCGGACGGGACCCGCGGCGGATGGTTCCGGCCGCCGCAATCGCTGGCCTCCTTGGCATGGGTCACCTGGCGCCAGCACCGTGCAGCCATCATCGGGTTGGCCGTCCTCTACGGCGGCCTCGCCGTAATCATGGTGTGGGCGGCCCTTCAGGGACACGCCAACTACACGGCCCTGATCCGGGACCGCTGCATCGGGTCGACCCAGCTAGTGCGGTGCGGCCCCCTGCTCGGTGACTTCCCGTGGCTCATGAACACCACCTACCCGATCGCGGTCGCGATGGCACTGCACATCGTCCCGCTCCTGACCGGCATGTTCCTCGGCGCGCCGGTCCTGGCCCGCGAGTTCGAGCAGGGCACCGTGCGGTTCGCGTGGACCCAGGGCACCAGCCGGACCCGATGGGCGGTCGTCCAGCTCACCCTGCTCGCCATCCCCGTCACGGCGGCAGCTGCCGCGCTCGGAGCGCTCGCCGCCTGGTCGGTGCGGCCCTTCGGCCCGATGTGGGGGGTGAGCCTGTGGCGGAGCGGCCAGTTCGACGCCACGGCGGTAACCCTGGCCGGCTGGACGCTGTTCGCATTCTCGCTCGGAACCACCGTCGGCGTCGCGCTCAGGCGCACCGTGCCCGCGATGGCCGTCACGGCCGCCTCGCTGGCTGGCCTGCTCGGCGTCACGTACTGGAAGCTGAATGACCTGCTGCTCGGAAGCCGTCCGCGCATCGGCCGTGATCCCGCTATCGCCCTGCAGGCTGGGTTCCCCGTATCGGACAGCGGGCCCGTCCGGATCCTGGATGCGATGCTCAACGAGGGTGCCGGGCCGATGAATCCCGGGCCAGCCGGGAGCTTGCTGCTCCGCGGCTGGTACACCGGCCCGGACGGCCACCGCCTGATCGGCGCTTCGGCTGACAGGCTGCTCAGCGCCTCTCAGCACACCACCAGCGCCGGCCAGTGGTCCTCGTGGCTGACCCGGCACCACTACGCCTTCTGGGTCAGCTACCAGCCACCCGGCCGCTACTGGATCTTCCAGTCGATCGAGGGCGGCGCGCTGCTTGTCCTCACACTGCTCTTGGGCGCGGCCACCATCTGGCTCGTCCGGCACCGACGGGCGTGACGGTGCGAGCGGGCCGCTCAGGAGGTAGTACGGCCGGGAGGTACACCGCCGCTGCGTGTGCAAGGTGTTGACCAGGTCGCAGCCATCATCAATCACCAGGTCAGGCCCGGAGGACCATCTGTCCGCGCAGCCGGAGTTAGAGGCCTTGCACGAGAGGAAGAATCCTGGTTCGCTCCACCCTGGGTTTCGTGACGCTGGCCATCCTGTCTCCCTCCGGTGATGACATCTTAAGATCCGGTACCGACGATCTGAGGGACGCGATAGATCAAGCATCCGATTGTCAGGCTGCCGCCTATAGGCGGCAGGTATCCGGGGACGCGTCCCAGTACCGCTGGATGTGGCTCCTGCGGACCACCGTGCGGCTGTCGCTAGGAGCCGAGGCGCCAGGATTCCAGGTAGGCCCACTGGGCCGGGGTGAGGACGTCGATCTGGGTGCCCATCGCCGCCAGTTCGAGCCGGGCCGCCTCGGCGTCGATCGACGCCGGTACCTCGTGCACGTCCGGTGCCAGCTTGCCGGAATTGCCCGCCAGCCAGGCCAGTGCCAGGGCCTGCACGCCGAACGACAGGTCCATCACCTGGGCCGGATGCCCCTCCGCCGCCACGAGGTTCACCACCCGGCCCTCGGCGAGCAGCAGCAGGTGACGGCCGTCTGCCAGCTCGTAGGAGCCCACGTGCGGTCGCATGTCGCGGCGCACCGCGACCGCGAGGCCCGCAAGCGCCCGCACGTCGATCTCCACGTCGAAGTGGCCGGCGTTGGCGAGGATCGCCCCGTCGCGCATGACGGACATGTGCGCGGCGCCGATCACCTCCGCCGAGCCGGTCGCGGTGACGAACACCTGGCCGATGGGCGCGGCCTCCCTCATGGGAAGCACGCGGAACCCGTGCAGCACGGCATCGAGGGCCCGTACCGGGTCGATCTCGGTGACGATCACCTCGGCACCAAGTCCCCGCGCCCGTTTCGCCACTCCCCGGCCGCAGGCGCCGAAGCCCGCCACGACCACCGTCTTGCCGGCGAGCAGCGTGTTCGTGGCCCGCAGGATGCCGTCGACCACCGACTGCCCCGTGCCGTAGGTACTGTCGACCAGCCGCTTGGTCGCGGTTTCGTTGGCGGCGATCACGGGGAACGCCAGCGCGCCCTCGGCAGCCATCCGGCGAAGCCTGATGACGCCCGTGGTCGTCGACTCGCAGCCGCCGCGCACGCCCGGCAGCAGGTCCGGCCGCTGCGTGTGCAAGGTGTTGACCAGGTCACAGCCATCATCAATCACCAGGTCGGGCCCCGAAGGCCCAGAGCAGCCAGGCGGCCCGGAGGACCAGCTGCCGAGCGCCTGCTCGATATGCCGGTAGTACGTGTGCCGGTCCACGCCCGCCCGGGCGAAAACCGCGATCCCGTGCCGGACGGCGAGGGCGGCGGCCACCTCATCCTGCGTCGACAGGGGGTTGGAGGCCGCCAGGGAGACGCTGGCCCCCCCGGAGCGCAGCGCGCGCACGAAGATGGCCGTCTCGGCGGTCACATGCAGGCATGCCGCGATGCTCAGCCCCGCGAACGGCTGCTCCGCCACGAATCGCTGCCGCAGCAGCCGTTCGAGCACCGGCATCGCCCGTTCGGCCCACTCGATCCGGGCACTGCCCGACTCGGCAAGCCCGGGATCGGCGATGTCGCCCAGCGGGACCTCCTGGTCCTGCGGGCTCTGTGCCCTGCCGCCGGGCCGCTGCGTCCGCGGCCCGGCGGCAGGCTCGCCGTCCTTCATGCCTTCTAGTACCGGTAGTGATCCGGCTTATAGGGGCCGTCGACCGGCACGCCGATGTAGTCGGCCTGGGCCTTGGTTAGGCGGGTCAGCTTCACGCCGAGCGCGTCCAGGTGCAGCCGGGCCACCTTCTCGTCCAGGTGCTTCGGCAGCGTGTACACCCCGATGGGGTACTCACTGGTGCGGGTGAACAGCTCAATCTGCGCGATGACCTGGTTGGTGAAGCTGTTGGACATGACGAAGCTCGGGTGGCCGGTCGCGTTGCCCAGGTTGAGCAGGCGCCCCTCTGAGAGCACGATCACCGCGTGGCCGTCGGGGAAGACCCACTCGTCAACCTGCGGCTTGATGTTGACCTTGCGGATGCCCGGGATCCGTGCCAGGCCCGCCATGTCGATCTCGTTGTCGAAGTGGCCGATGTTGCCGACGATCGCCTGGTGCTTCATGGCAGCCATGTGGTCCGCCGTGATGATGTCGCGGTTGCCCGTGGCGCTGACGAAGATATCGGCGGTTCCGACCACGTTCTCGAGCGTGGTGACCTGGTAGCCGTCCATAGCGGCCTGGAGCGCGCAGATCGGGTCGATCTCGGTGATGATGACCCGGGCGCCCTGGCCGCGCAGCGATTCGGCGCAGCCCTTGCCCACGTCGCCGTAGCCGCAGACGACGGCGACCTTCCCGCCGATGAGTACGTCGGTGCCCCGGTTGATGCCGTCGATCAGCGAGTGCCGGACGCCGTACTTGTTGTCGAACTTGGACTTGGTGACCGAGTCATTGACGTTGATCGCCGGGAACAGCAGCGTGCCGGCCCGGGCCATCTCATACAGCCGGTGCACGCCGGTCGTGGTCTCCTCGGTCACGCCCTTGATCCCCTCGGCGATGGCCGTCCACTTGCCGGGGGTTTCCGAAAGCGACCGGCGCAGCACCCCCAGGATCACCGTCCACTCTTCGGGGTCGTCCTCGGACGCCGACGGCACCCCGCCGGCCTTCTCGTACTCCGCGCCCTTGTGCACGAGCAGGGTGGCGTCGCCGCCGTCGTCGAGCAGCATGTTCGGCCCGCCGCCGTCGGGCCAGGTCAGCGCCTGCTCGGTGGACCACCAGTATTCCTCGAGGCTTTCGCCCTTCCAGGCGAATACCGGCACGCCCTTCGGGTTGTCGATGGTGCCACCGGGGCCCACGTAAACGGCGGCGGCCGCGTGGTCCTGGGTGGAAAAGATGTTGCAGCTGGCCCAGCGGACCTGCGCGCCGAGTGCGACGAGCGTCTCGATGAGCACGGCCGTCTGCACGGTCATGTGCAGCGATCCCGTGATCCTGGCGCCACGCAGCGGCTGCGCTTTCGCATACTCGGCACGGATCGCCATCAAGCCCGGCATCTCGTGCTCGGCAAGCTCGATCTCCTTGCGCCCGAATGCCGCAAGCGACAGATCAGCGACCTTGCACGGAAGCGAAGGGGTGGACATGCGCTCTCCTCATGAGTCTTAAAAGTTCGCAGGCGCCCGCAGTCGGCCCGGTACCCGCGTGTGCACTACCGACCGTACGGGACGCGGCCGGCTGATCGCACGCGCAACCAGGGGTTTCTTACAAAAGAATGTTAGATTCATGCTATGCGCATATCAGAAGCGGCCAGGCGCCTCGGGATGTCACCTCGCATGCTCCGCTATCGCGAGGATCTCGGCCTGCTGCCGCCCGTCCGCGGCGCCGGCCGCGGGCGGGCTGACGGCCACGGGCCGCGCCACCGGCAGTTCAGTGACGGGGACCTGGGAGCCGTCACGGCCGCGCTCCGGCTGGAGCGGCGCTACCAGATCAGTCCCGCCTCGCTCGCGTTCGGCCTGCGGGTACTTTCCGAGCCCGCCGTCCGCGCGGCAGTGGCCGACCTCAGCCGGCGCATCGGGCGGATTCCCGAGCCGCCCGGCCGGGCGCTCGATTTCGAAAAGGAACGGGCCCTGCGCCTCCTTGCCGCCCCCAGCCCCGTGATCGTGGGCCGGGAATCCCGCATCGGTGCGGAAGCAGCCCATGACCCTAGAGAACGCCCATGACCCTAGAGAACAGGGACTGTC
>DASQVO010000394.1:0-2298 GCA_035640715.1 Streptosporangiaceae bacterium | reverse complement strand
GGAGGTCCAGCGCATCGCGACGCCCGCGGACCTGGCGGGCCTGACGGGCGTGTTCTACGCGCTCGCATACGCGGGCTTCCTGGCCCCGACGGTCATCGCGGCGATCGCCGCCTCGATCCCGGTCACGACGATCCTGTGGGTGGTGGTGGCCCTCGCGGTGGCGTCGTGGGTGCTGATCCTGACCGCCTCAACCAGGCACTTGCCCGAACCCCGCAAGACCCCGTTACCCCGAACGATCCCTCCCGACTCCCCTCCCGCACGCAAGAACTGAGACCACGAGTGTTCCCCGCGAGCCGCCCGAACAGCTGGGGGGCCACCCATACGGTTGCCCACCGAATAATTCGGGTTGCGCGGGCTCATTTCATGCTCTGCTGATCGTTCGGCTGATCCGCGGAAGACCGATTGTCGTCCCGGCCCACGAGCATCCGCCCAGCAAGGCAGCCATCGGGACGAATGCCAGCCCAGCAGCGATGGGACTGTAACCGAGTACCTGCTGCAGGTAGAGGGTGACGAAGTACCACATCGAGATCATCACGGACCCGAGCAGGAAGACCGCGACGTTGGCGGTAGCCAGCGCGCGCCGTCGGAAGATGCCGACCGGTATCAGCGGTGCCGCCGAGCGGAACTCGATCAAGACGAACGCAGCCAGAAGAACACACCCCCTGGCAAGGGACCCAATGCTGGCGGGCGATGCCCAGCCTGCGGCACCAGCCTGCACGAGGCCATAGACCAGCGCCAGGAGCCCAGCGCTGGCCGTCTGGAAAAAGCAGGGTGTAGGCGTTCACCACCCTCAGCGCCTCGCCCTGCTGGAGTCGCACCGCGCCGAAGTATCGGCCACGCTGGCCGATCTGCAGGAGAACCTGAAGCTCATCGACTACAAGATCGACATCTACCGGGATCGGCTTGCCGCAGGGGACGCCGGGCGGCCCGGGATCGGCTGCATGGTCACGGCCGGCCTCGTCCGGCCGGCCGGCGACTCCGGCTGGCAGCCCCCGGCACGCTGGGCCCGTTAAGCGGGAGCGACACCTGCACGTCGGTGCCTGCACCGGGGACGCTGTGCAGCAAGATCTGGCCGCCGAGCGCCTCGGCCCGGTCCTTGAGCCCGGCCAGGCCCGAGCCGCCGGTGACGTCGGCGCCGCCGCGGCCGTCGTCGCGGACGCGCACGTGCAGAACACCGTCGCCGGTTTCCACCTGGACATCCACAACGGAGGCGTGCGCGTGCTTGGCGGTGTTGGTCAGCGCCTCGGCCACCACGTAGTAGGCGGCGATCTCGACCGGCTCGGGCAGCCGGTCCCCGGTCCGGATGTCGAGGCGGACCGGGACGGCGGAGCGGCGGGCCAGCGTCTTCAGCGCCGGGCGCAGCCCGCCGTCGGCCAGGACCGCCGGGTGCAGGCCGCGGGCGATCTCCCGCAGCTCATCCAGCACGCCAGTCAGCCCGGCGGCCACGCCGTCCAGCCGCTCGTCCAGCTCGCTGGCCCCCGGTGGTGCCGCCGCCTGCGCCGCGCGCAGTTGCAGGGCGAGGGAGACCAGGCGCTGCTGGGCGCCGTCGTGCAGGTCACGCTCGATCCGGCGCCTCGTCTGGTCGGCGGTGGCCACGATCCGCGCCCGTGAGGTGGTGAGGGCGGCCTGGGCCTCGGCGTTGGCGATGGCGGTGGCGGCCAGCTCGGTGAACCCGGCCAGCCGCGCCTCGGTGCCCGCCGGCAGCGGCTCCTGCGTGGATCCCACGTTCATGACGCCCCACAGGCGGCCTTCGACGCTGATCGGCACGCCGACCGACGCGCCGAGGCCGACCTCGCGGGCGGCCTCGGCGGCCGGGCCCGAGGCGCCGGCGTAGTCGTCGATCCGCGCAGCCCGGCCGGTCTGGAACACCAGTGTGGGCACGTTCCGCCCCCCGAGATTCACCCGGGTGCCGACGGGGAGGGCAGCACCGGTGCTGATCCACGCGGCGACCACCCTTACCGCGCCGTCGGGATCGTACCGGCTCATCCACGCGTCGTGGGCGCCCAGCAGCCGCCCGGCTTCCTCGGTGACCGAGGCGAACACCTCCTCCGGCGCCGCCGCCCGGGCCACCAGCGTCGCCACCCGCCGCAGCGCGGCCTGCTCCTCAGCGAACCCGCGCAGCTCCATTCGCGCCTGCGTGTTGGCGATGGCGGTGGCGGCCAGCTCGGTGAAGGCGGCCAGCCGCGCCTCGGTGCCGGCCGACAGCGGCCCCACACGGGATTCTGCAATCATGACACCCCACAGCCGCCCCTCAACGCTGATCGGCACGCCGACCGAGGCGCGGAAACCCAGCTCGCG
>DASQVO010000393.1:0-3358 GCA_035640715.1 Streptosporangiaceae bacterium | reverse complement strand
GGCCGGAGCGGCATAACGCGATGACTCCGGCAATGTGGCAGGGGCTCGCGGCAATCGGCGGATCGCTTCCGCCGCATGTCCGCGTGGTCATCGTCCGCGGCGCCGGGCCGTCCTTCTCGGCAGGGATTGACCTGCGCCTCTTCTCCGCGGAAGGCGTGCCGGACACCGAACGCCTGGCCGATCCGCTCAGTCCCGGCTTCGACGACTGGCTCGCGGGCTGCCAGGCGGGATTCCTGTGGCTGCGCAGGCCGGACATCGTGTCCGTCGCGGCGGTCCACGGGCATGCGATCGGCGCCGGATTCCAGCTTGCCCTGGCCTGCGACCTACGTGTGCTCGCGGACGACGCCATGCTCTGCATGAAGGAGCCGGCGCTCGGGCTGGTCCCCGACCTGACGGGGACAAAATCACTTGTCGACATTGTGGGCCTGCCGCGCGCGATCGAACTCTGCCTCACCGCGCGCACGGTGACCGCGGCCGAAGCGCGCGAGCTGCGGCTCGCCGAGATCGTCGTGCCCGCCGCCGACCTCGACGATGCGGTCGGTGACCTGGTCGCCGCGCTGCTTGCCACGGACGCCGCGACCGCCCGGGCGACAAAGGAGCTGCTCGCCGGGGCGCCCGCGCGTACGCTTGAACAGCAGGCGGCGGCGGAACGCGCGGCGCAGGCGGCGCTGCAGCGGACGCGGCGCGGAACCTGACCCGCCGGGGAACCCCGGCCATCCGGAACCCAGGGCATCCGGGAACCCCGGCCATCCGGGGAGCTCGCCTATCCGGGCCGCCGACCGGCGTGGGTCTGCCGTGCGCCGGTGGTTCGCTGATGGCAGACGCGGTTCCCGCTTCGCGCGGGAAGAAACCGCGATCAGATGGAGGTTTCCCGGCGTATGTACGGCCCCGCCGCCCCCGCCCGGGCGCGAATGGGAATGATGCGGTCCTTCCGGCAGGACCCCTCGGTGACCCAGCAGAAGCTCAAGCCGGGAACGGTCCGCCGGATCGCCTCCTATGCCCGGCCCTACCGGCTTGCGCTGGGCGCCTTCATGGTCACCACGGTGCTGGACGCCCTCATCACGGTGGTCAACCCGCTGCTGTTCGCGCAGATCATCGACCGGGGAATCCTCCGGCACAATGACCGCTTGGTGATCGTGCTCGCCGTGGCGGCGGCTGCGGTCGCGCTGTTCGACGCCTTCCTCGGGCTGGCCAACCGATGGTTCTCGGCCCGGATCGGAGAGGGCCTCATCTACGACCTGCGGACCCAGGTCTTCAGCCACGTCCAGCGGCAGCCGATCGCCTTCTTCACCCGGGCGCAGACCGGTTCACTGGTGAGCAGGCTGAACAGCGACGTCATCGGCGCGCAGCAGGCGATCACCTCCACGCTGTCGTCGGTGGTGTCCAACGCCGTCAGCCTGATCGTCATCCTGGTCACCATGTTCTACCTGTCTTGGCTGGTCACGGTCATCGCCCTGGTGCTGATCCCGCTGTTCATCCTGCCGGCCAAGTGGGTGGGGCGGCGGCTGCAACGGCTGACCAGGGAGTCGATGCAGCTCGACGCCGAGATGGGCTCCACGATGACCGAGCGCTTCAATGTGGCCGGCGCCATGCTGGTGAAGCTCTTCGGCCGGCCGCGGGAGGAGTCGGAGGTGTTCGCCGGCCGGGCCGCGCGGGTCCGCGACATCGGCGTGGTCACCGCCATGTACGGGACGGTGTTCTTCATCGCGCTCACCCTGGTCGCGTCGCTGGCCACCGCGATCGCCTACGGCGTCGGCGGCAGCCTGGTGATCCACGGCGTGTTCCAGGTAGGCACCCTGGTCGCGCTGATCACCCTGCTCCAGCGGGTCTACGCGCCGATCACGGCGCTGTCCAACGTGCAGGTGAACGTGATGACGGCGCTGGTCAGCTTCGACCGGGTCTTCGAGGTGCTGGATCTCAAGCCGCTGATCGGGGAGAAGCCCGGCGCGGTCGCGCTGCCGAGGACGGCCCCGCCCAGGGGCCCGGCAGGGCCCGCGGAACAGGCCGCGGCGGCCCAGGGAAACGGGGCAGGCGTGGCCCCGGACATCGAGTTCGGCAATGTGTCGTTCCGCTACCCGACGGCGGCGGAGGTGTCGCTGGCCTCGCTGGAGTCGATCGCCCTGCCTGTGCCGGAGCGGACGGACGCGGCACGCAACGTGCTCGACGGGGTCAGCTTCGTGGCGCCATCTGGCAAGCTCACCGCGCTTGTCGGCCCATCGGGCGCCGGGAAGACCACGATCACCCACCTCGCGGCGCGGCTGTATGACCCGGACGCGGGCGCCGTGCGGATCGGCGGCTATGACCTCAGGGACGTCACGCTGGAGTCGCTGCACGACGTGGTGGGCGTGGTCACCCAGGACGCCCATCTCTTCCACGACACCCTCCGTGCCAACCTGGCGTATGCGCGGCCGGCGGCCTCCGAGGCCGAGCTGATCGAGGCGTGCCGGGCCGCGCAGATCTGGGATCTGATCGACACGCTTCCCGACGGGCTGGATACCGTCGTCGGCGACCGGGGGTACCGGCTGTCCGGCGGGGAGAAGCAGCGGGTCGCCCTGGCCCGCCTGCTGCTCAAGGCGCCCTCAGTGGTCGTCCTCGACGAGGCGACCGCGCATCTGGACTCCGAGTCGGAGGCCGCCGTGCAGCGGGCGCTGAAGACGGCGCTGGCGGGGAGGACATCGCTGGTCATCGCCCACCGGCTGTCCACCATCGCCGGCGCCGACCAGATCCTCGTCATCGACGCCGGCCAGGTCACCGAGCGCGGTACCCATGAGGAACTGATGACCGCCGGCGGCCTCTACGCCGAGCTGTACCACACCCAGTTCGCCAGCCAGGAACGCACGGCCCCCGCCACCGCTGAGCTCAGGTACGCGTTTCCGGCGCCGGAGCCGCAGTCACCGGCATCCGGGATTCAGCGGCCGCTGGACAGGGCGTAGCCGACCCGCCGGAGCTCCTCACCCGCGACCTTCTCGACGTCGGCGGCCTGCTCCGTGGTCAGGGCCCGCCGCCAGCCGCCCGCGCCGATCGACTGACCGGGGCTGGGCTCACGCACCTCGGCGGCGGCCAGCGGCAGGCCGGCGAACGTGGAAATCGCTGATACCGTCGCGTCCGGCTGCTCGATCAGCGTCTCGTAGCGCACCGTGATGAGCTGCTCCGCGGGCAGGCTGCGCCGGAGCCGTGCCGCCAGCCGGACCGCACCCCGCCAGCGCAGGGCGCATTTGGCGGCCAGGGACAAGCCGGGCCATCCGTCCCGGTCCTCCTCGGTCTCCACCCCGAAGAATGGGTTGGGGAACTCGGAGTCCACGTTGGCGAAGCTTGGCTTGAACCAGGACAGGATGGCGGGATCGCGCAGCATGCACGC
>DASQVO010000392.1:0-5490 GCA_035640715.1 Streptosporangiaceae bacterium | reverse complement strand
GCCGATGCGGAGCTCACCGCGCTGATCGGGGTCGGCGAGCTGACCAGGGCCAGGGGATCGCTGGAGGAGGCCGAGCGGCATCTGGCGGCCGCAACCAGCGGGTCGGCGTCGGTACCAGCCGGCCGGCAAGGACGCCTTGATGTCATACTCGCCGTGCTGCGACTCTTGCGTGCCCGCCGATGCGGCGACCCGCCGGCCATGGCTGGGGAGGCCCAGCGGCTGCTGGCACCCGCTGAGGCTGCGGACGGGACGCAGCCCGGGCAAGGCGAAGACCTGCGCGCGCTGGCGCTAGTGAATCTCGGCATCGCCGAGCTCTGGGCTCGTAGGCGCGACGACGCGGAACGGCACCTCGAGCAGGGTATCGCCCTGGCACGCCGGATCGGGCAGCCCTATCTCGAGCTCTTCGGCCTGGCGAATTGGGCGATGGCCGCGAGCTTCCGGTCGTTTGCGCTCAGCGCGGAGCGGAGCAGGCAGGCGATCGAACTGGCGCGGCGGCACGGCTGGAGTGAGGAGCCGGTCGCCGGTTTCGCCTACGTGGTCCTCGGTGGCACGCTGGTCAGCCAGGGACGGCTCGCCGAGGCAGAGCGGTGCCTCGGGCACGCCGAGCGGACGCTCTGGGCCGAGGTCCGGCCGACGGCCGGGCGGGAGCTCTACCACGTGCGCGGGCTGCTCGAGCTGGCGCGCGGCCATCACGACCACGCGCTGGCCGCGTTCCAGGCGGCCGGGCGGCTAACCGGGCTGCTCGTCGCACCGCACACGTACGCGACGCTGATGCGCGCACACCTGCTGCAGGCCCTGGTACAGATGGGCGAGACCGAACGCGCCGAAGCCGCCCTCGCCGAGTGCACTGAACAGGAGCGCGCCACCGGGGAGATGCGCGTCACCCTGGCGGTGCTGCGGCTCACCCAGCACGACCCGCAGGCAGCGGCCGCCGCGCTCGCGCCCGTCCTCGACGGCTCCGCCCCCATGGCGGACCTCGGCGTATGGGCGGATCTCGGCGTGTGGGCCGACCTCGGCGTAGGGGTGATTCAGGCTTTCCTGCTGGAGGCGATCGCCCGCGACGCGGCCGGTGATCCGGCCGCCGCCGGGCGCGCCCTTGAGCACGCGCTCGATCTCGCTGAGCCTGATGGCATGCTCCTGCCCTTCCTCCTGCACCCCGCGCCGGGGCTGCTCCAGCGCCATGCCCGGCACCGCACCGCCCACGCTGCCCTGGTCTCCCAGATCCTGGACCTGCTCGCCGGGCCACAGGTGCCAGCGTCCGGACCGGGGCACCTGCGCGAGCCGCTCAGCGGCAGCGAGATCCGCGTCCTGCGCTACCTGCCCACCAACCTGACCGCGCCGGAGATCGCCGGCCAGCTCTGCCTGTCGGTCAACACCGTCAAGATGCACATGCGCCACCTGTACGCCAAGCTCAGCGCGCACCGCCGCGCGGAGACCGTGGAGCGGGCCCGCGCCCTCGGCCTGCTCGCCCCCTCCCCGCACGCGCGCTGACCGCCGCCAGCAAACACCCGGATCGTGTGTTGCCCGCCCACCCTGCCAGCCTCCAGGCTTGAAACGCGAGATCAACGGGACGCCGGGTCCGCTGTTGAGATGGCCGCGGTCCCTTCCGCGGCCCCGCCTCACGGCGATCCACGTGTTCCGGTGAAAGAAGGACATGATGAGTGAGGGACAGATGATCTGGGCCCCCCCTTGGCCACTGCCACCTGAGAAGCATGCCTGCAGGCCACCCGAGGACGACGGCCTGATATTGGAGCTGGCGGGGACGGTCTGGCTCTGCAGGTGCGGAAGGACCTGGCACGTTGCCATGACCCCCGATGGCCACTGCTGGACCAGGGAGCGGGCCATCCGGCGGTGGTGGAGATATACCCGCCACGGGATCCACCCGGCCGAGCCCGCAGCTCAGAACACCACGGCGTTCGGGGTACGGCGGGGCGCCCGGTGCGGTGGGCCGGGTTCCGGACGCTGCTGACCGGGAGGCTGGTGATCGCGGCTGCCGGAGCGCTGGCGCTGCTCGCCTCGCCGCCGGGCAGCTCGTTCACCCGGGTGTGGCCGGGCATGGTCCTGTTCGGCATCAGGGAAGGACTGGTGCTGGCGCCGGCCACCGCAGCAGCAGTCGTCAGCGTGGCCCGCGAACGCGCCGGCATGGCCAGCGCCGCAGTGAACTCCGGCAAGTCGGCAGCGCGACCGGGACGAGCGTGACCGGCACGGTGCTGACCAGCCGCTTCGCATCACTGCGTAAGGATTTCATTGTCGATTCCTGCCAAGTGTGGGAGGCCCGGGCCCACGGCGGCGAGTTGGGCCAGCAGAGTTGTGGTGGCGTCGCCGGGCCGCCGGGCCGCGATGGTAACTGCCTCGCCGCTCCAGCCGAGTTCTTGATGGGCGGGTGCACTGCGCAGAGCCTCGGTTATGGCGCGCAGCGCCAACGACGGCAGCTGCAGGCCGGTGCGGGCGGTTTCGATCGCGTCGGTGACGTGGGCTCGGAGTGCCCGCACCGCGGCGAGGTCGATCTCGCCTGCGGGGATGTCATGGCGGTCGCGGTCGCTCGGAAGCCCTGCCCGGCAAGCCCTTCGCCGCCCGCCCACTCAGTAGTCCTACCTATACAAGGCCGCCGCCGCTCTGCGGATATCCGCACCCGTACCGGATTCACTTCCGCACCGCCGACAGCCACCGACATCAGATAGGAGCAACCCGATGGCCAAGGCGGTAACTGCCCGGCGGACCGGCGACCGGCCGGACGCTGTGATCGGCACGGATGCGATCTACCGGACGAGCACGGCAATTCCGTCCGCGGCATCGAGTTCTGCCGCAATGGCGACCCTGGCGCGGACCCAGCAGGCAGCCGCATCACTGCGTAACCTCCTCAATCCCCCGGCCAACGCCACGCCCCTGGTCATCGAGCACCGCCGAGTACCGGCCACCGCTGCGGCCGCCGTCAGTGAGGTCATCGATGTCA
Organism: Streptosporangiaceae bacterium; assembly: GCA_035640715.1. Lineage (GTDB taxonomy): Bacteria > Actinomycetota > Actinomycetes > Streptosporangiales > Streptosporangiaceae > DASQVO01. The sequence goes on along the minus strand of DASQVO010000392.1, from coordinate 2,537 downwards.
AAGACGCCAACCTCTGGTACCAGGGCGCGCTCGGCGAGTTGCACGCACTCCTGACCGCTCAGAAGATAATGCCCGGCGGCCCGAGAGGCGGCATCTACGCCGACGACCTGTTCTCGTACGAGCGCGGCCGGGCCACCATCTTCTTGCCCTGCGACCAGCCGGTACCACACAGGGGGCGAGTCGCTGCGATGATAGTGCCCGAGGCGGAACTGGCTGTCGCTACCCATGTTGGAAGCCACGACAATGTGGACTTGACTTACGGAGCGCTGGCCGCTTACGTCACCGACCACGCCCTCGGCGTCGAAGGACCCATCCGCGAGTTCTACCTGGTCGGGCCGCACGAGACGGCAGACGAGGACCAGTGGCGTACCGAGATCGGGTGGCCGATCTTCCGCACAGGCCATGCCAGGGGTCCCGGCAAGGGATCACCGGTTTGACACCGACTCCCCGTCGCCCCTGAAGCAGCGGTCAGCGGCATCAGAAAGGGAGACAGCTATGACAACCGCCGCGATGGTCCGGGCAACCTGGATCCCACTCGACCGGCCCGCCTGGGCGGCCGCACGCTCTCGTTCCTAGCTGGCGAACCTCGCCGAAGCGGACGCCTCGGCCCAGCGGCAAGCTGTGACTGCTAGATGTGCTCTAGCTCGCGACCGCCCCGGCCGCGATGAAGCTCACGTCGTCCGGTGGCAGGGCCGCCCCGTCGCCGTCGACGAACGCGACCTGGACGGGGCTGCCCGAGCGGGACCGGCGCAGCACTGAGGGACCCGTGCTGGGCGGGTCGTGCAGGTCGCCCCACTGCTGCAGGGCCGCAAGAGGGACCGCAAGGTCGCGGCCCGCGGGCGTGAGGTGGTAGCTGCGCCGGGTCCGCGACCCGGGCTCCTGGTAAGAGCGCTTGGTCAGCACGCCCGCCTTAACCAGGTGTTCGAGCCGGTCCGTGAGCACGTTGGGGGCGATGCCGAGCGCGCGCTGGAAGTCGGCGAACCGCTCGACGCCGGCCATCAGCGCCTCGCGGATGATGAGGAACGACCACCGATCGGCGAGGACGCCGAGGCAGCGCTCAATCGAGCACACCGGCTCAGGCCGGCGTGTCTCCGTTGCAGGCGACATCCATACAGCATACCTGAGTTATCAATGACAAGTCAGATCCATACCAAGAGGCCCGCACGAAAAGGAGATCTAGAGAAGTTGACTTGGGCCATTGCAGCCGAATGCTGACTTGCTTACAGCAACTCAGCCTGATACGGTTCCCACATGACGACCCAAGACCCGTTTACACCTTCGCGTTTTCGCCTGACCCGCCACTCGGATACGTTCTGGCGAGTCACCTTCGACAACGGCCCGCTCAACCTCATCGACGGCGTGATGAACCTCGAGCTGCACCGGCTCCTCGACCAGGTTGAGCAGGACGGACGCGTCGCCGTTGTGCTGTTCGACAGCGCGAACCCCGATTACTTCCTCGCCCACTACGCCGTCGATGCGGACATGAGCCCGCTCGAGGTGCTGCAGCCGCCCGCCGCGCAGCCGTGGCTGCACTGGGCCAGCCTGCTAATCCGGCTGAGCAAGGCGCCGGCCGTCACGATCAGCGCGCTCCGCGGTCGCGCACGCGGGGCCGGCAGCGAGTTCGCACTCGCGACCGACATCCGCTTCGCCAGCCGCGAACGGGCCGTGCTCGCACAGTTCGAGGTCGCGCTCGCGGCGATCCCCGGCGGCGCCCCCTCGACCCGCCTGCCCGGCATCGTCGGCCGGGGCCGGGCGTTCGAAATCGTCCTCGGCGGCGAGGACTTCGACGGCGAGCTGGCGGAACGCTACGGATACGTCAACCGAGCCGTCCCCGACGATGGGTTTGTCTCGTTCGTCGATGCCTATGCCGAGCGCGTCTCCCGCTTCGACCGCCGCACGCTGATCGACATCAAGGACTCCATCAACGCCGCATCGCTGCCCGACGACGTGCAGCTGCTGGCGGCGATGCGCGCATTCGGCGACGCGATCGCCAGGGAGCCCGCGACCTCGCTCATTCCCGCGGCCTTCGCGGCGGGCTGGGGACAACCGGGCGAGTTCGAACGGAACATGGGTACCCGCATCGCCGAACTGACGGCAGACAAGTCCAACTAACCGCAGGTAAGTGCAAGTCGAACCAACGCCAGAGAGATCAGGAGGCTCATCGTGGCACCGAGGACGTGGTTCATCACGGGTACCTCGCGCGGATTCGGGCGCGAGTGGGCGGCCGCGGCACTGCGCCGCGGCGACGGGTGACGACGGCCACGGGAGACTGCCCGGAGACGGCCAGATGACGGCCCGCTGGCGGACATGAGAACTGCCCGGTGGCGGCCACGGGGTCTGCCCGACACGAACTGATCATTCCCGCCTGGTTCCCGGGCGGGGGTCCCCTTCCCGGTTTGGCTGGTCAGTGCCAACTGACACCAGCTTCCCGGGAAGGGGACGCGTGAAGAGTGCCGAGGAGATCATGAACATCCTGGAGGCGTACGACCTGACGGGGTCGTTCCGGGACGCGGGCGAGCTCGCTGGCTGCTCGCATC
>DASQVO010000391.1:0-3065 GCA_035640715.1 Streptosporangiaceae bacterium | reverse complement strand
TCGCATGCGGCGAACCGGCCATCCACCGGCAGCGCATACTCGCTCGGCACTCGCAGCCCTCGACAATTGCTTGCGCTGCTGCGAGGCTTTCCGGCTCTGGGTAGCCCGGCTTCCCGGACACGTGCGTGGCCCTGCTCATCGGTCTGGCGCGCCGTCGCCGGCAGCTCCGGTCATCGCCGGGCGCGCCGACGGGAGCCTGCGGCCTGGCCGGGATGGGTGGCTGGGGTGGCGCCGTAAGTGCCCAGGCCTGCGGCGAGCAGGTCCAATGCCTGCCGGCCCCGGGCCTTGACCTCGCCGGCGAGGCGGGCGTGGTCGATGGGCCCTTCGGTCAGGCGGCGCCGGACGAAGCCGATGAGGGTCCGGTGGATGCCCATCAGCGCGTGGGCGGCCGCCCACGGCCGCAGGTCGTCGGCCTCGGTGCCGGTTTCCTCGGCAATGAGCTCGGCCAGCGACGCGGTGTAGCGCGCGAATATCTGCTGCTCCCGGGCCAGCAGGGCCGGACTGGACGCGATCATCCGGGAGACCTCGGTGAGGTAGCGGGCTGCGGCCTGGTCCTCGGTGGCGAGGAAGCCGCGTGGTTGCAGGACGAACCGGCCGAACGCGGCCACGATCGGTTCCCCGGCCGGCCGGTTCCGTACGGCAGCGAGCAGTTCGGTCTCGAAGGCCTCCATGCCCTGGTAGACGAGGTCCTCCTTGGTTGGGAAGTAGTTGAACACCGTGGCCTCGGAGACCTCGGCCTCGCGGGCCACCGCGGCGACCGGGACGGCGTCGAACCCGCGCTCGGCGAACAGCCGCCGCGCGGTCTCCGCGATCAGCTGGCGGGTCCGCAGCTTCTTGCGCTCTCGCAGCCCAAGCTCCTGATCCATGACGATGAGGCTACCGTAATTCTCTTTACACATTGAATCTATAGCTGCTATAAAATTCTTGTCACACTATCAAGGTGCTGGCCCTGTCAGTGCGGCCGACTCGGAAGGAGACATCCATGGGCGAGGCAGGCAGCCCGGCCGCGGCCGTCACACAGCCGCCTGCCGACGCGCTGACCCGCGAGATCATCGCCCCGGCCATCGTTGTCGTCCTCGGGGCGATCATGACGATCCTCGATGCGACCATCGTCAACGTGGCGCTGCCCACCTTGGGTCGGGACTTGCACGCCTCGATCGCAGCCATCCAGTGGGTGCCCACCATCTATCTGCTGGCCTTCGCCAGCGTGATCCCGCTGTCGGGCTGGGCGGCCGACCGGTTCGGGGCCAAGACCGTGTGGCTTGCCTCGCTCGGGACGCCACCGCTTTGGCCCACGCCTTCGGCGTCAGCTTCACTGTCGCCCTCGGGATCAGCGTGGTCGCGCTGGTGCCCGCGGTCCTGCTGCCTGGCCGTCCCACCGACCCCCCTCGTGCCACGCGATGAACACGTCAGAAAGGAGAGCCCTATGGCTGACAGCATCCAGGCATTCCTCGACGAGTGGAGCGCCGCCGAGCACGCCGGTGACACCGAACGGCTCGAAGCCCTGCTCACCCACGACTTCACCGCCGTCGGCCCGTTCGGGTTCATCCTCCCCAAGCAGGCCTGGCTGGCCCGCCACCGCCAAGGCGGCCTCACCTACGACAGCTTCAGCCTGGCAGAGATCCAGACCCGCGCCCACGATGCGGCCGCCATCGTCACCACCCGCAACAACACCCGCGGCAACTACCAGGGCCACCCGATCCCCGAAGCCACCCGCGCCACCCTGGTCCTACTCCGTGACGCCGGCAGCTGGCGACTCGCCGCCATCCACATGAGCTTCATCGCCGGCACTCCCGGCGCACCACCAATCCCCAGCGCCGGTAACCGGCCAGAAGGCCACGGGGGTGCGGCATGAAGCGGGATGCTCGCCGTCGGCCGCATGAGCTTCATCCCCGCGAGCTTGACGCACAAGGAGACGTGACATGACTGCCACGGCACAACACGACGCCCAGGCGCCCACCCGGCGGCTGGCCGCGCTGCGCGGCAACTGCATGGGCGCGGCGGTGCTGCTCATCATCCAGTTCGGGCTCGGCATCGGCGTCAACCTCTACGTGACGCTGCCCACACACAAGTCCTTCTTCCCCACAGTGTTCGGCTCTGCCACGCTCGCCGCGCACGGCATCGTGGCGCTTATGCTCCTGGGAGCGGCGATCGGCGCCCTAGTCCGGGCCATCCGCTCCCGAAGAGCGATCGTGTTCACCTCGGCCGGCCTCGCTGCGGTTCTTGCCGCCGCCATCGCCGGGGCATCGTTCGCCAGCAACCAGAGCAACGGTGCCTCACTGGGCATGGCACTGGCCACCGCCGTCGCCATGTTCTGCTACCTCGCCGCGATCTTCACCCTCCGCTGACCGGCGGGAACCGCCCTGCACTACTCAGAGGGGAGAAGCCCATGTCATATCCCGAGCCGAAGTACCTCGGAGCCAATGGCGAGGTCAGCGCGGTATTGCGCCGCGCCGATCAGCCCTATGACCTGGAGATGGGTAAGGGCGGCACGCAAGTCCACTACCTCGCCACCGGAGCCGTAACCAAGGGCGAGTTCGGCCTCTACCGCTGGGACTTCACCGGGCCGCCGTCCGGGCCAGACCCGCATTTCCACAAGACCGTCTCGGAGTCGTTTTACGTGCTGTCCGGGACGGTGCGGCTGTATGACGGGAGACGCTGGGCCGATGCCGGCCCTGGTGATTTCCTGTTCGTGCCCGAGGGCGGGATCCACGGCTTCCGCAACGAATCCGGGGAGCCCGCCTCAATGCTGCTGCTGTTCGCACCGGGCGCGCCGCGCGAGGGATACTTCGAAGGCCTCGCCGAATGGGCGGTGACCGGCTACCGCCCCAGCAACGATGAACGGGCAGAATTCATGCTCCGGCACGACACGTACTGGCTTTGACGCGTGAGGGAATCCGGACCGCTGCCGGAGCCAGGTACCAGGAACCAGTGAGCACTCGGCCATGGAACGATGACGCACAGCAGATGCGCCGCCCGCCTGCCCCAGATCTCGCGCTCTATGCCCAATGGCCCTGCATGAGCAGAACTGGCCGATCTGGACGCATGGAAACGGCCCCGAGCAG
>DASQVO010000390.1:0-7002 GCA_035640715.1 Streptosporangiaceae bacterium | reverse complement strand
TGGCCTCAGGCCTTTCGGTGGCAGGCGTGGCAGCGGCGGCCGGGGTGGGCGGCCAGATCCTCACCAACCGGCGCTTCAACGTCAATGCCTCCCGCGCCGCGATCAAGCTCAACACCCCGGCGGAGAAGGTCGCCCCGCTGCGCCCCGGCACGGAGCTCAACATCCCGGGCATCACGCCCTTCTACACGTCGAACTCCAGCTTCTACCGGGTCGACACCGCGCTCGTTGTCCCGCAGATCACCACGCAGGAGTGGTCGCTGCGCATCCACGGCATGGTCGACAAGCCGATGACTATCAGCTTCGACGAGCTCATGAAGCGGCCGCAACTGGAGCGCGACATCACGATCTGCTGCGTGTCGGAGTCGGTGGGCGGCAACCTGCTCGGCAACGCTCGCTGGCTGGGCACCCCGTTCGCCGACCTCCTCCGCGAAGCCGGTGTGCAGCCGGGCGCCACCCAGATCGTCATGCGCGACGTCAACGGCATGAACCTGGGCGTCTCCACCGAGGCCGTCATGGACGGCCGTCACTCGCTGCTGGCCTACGGGATGAACGGCGCGCCACTGCCGGCCGAGCACGGTTTCCCGGTACGGGTCGTCGTCCCGGGGCTCTACGGGTACGTCTCCGCCTGCAAGTGGGTCGTGGACATGGAACTGACGACCTACGCCGCATTCGACGCCTACTGGACGCACCGGGGCTGGGCGGCACAGGCGGCGATCAAGACCGAGTCCCGCATCGATGTGCCCAAGACCGGCGCGAACGTCAAGGCAGGCCCGGTGACCATCGCGGGCGTCGCCTGGGCGCAGCACAAGGGGATCGCGGCCGTGGAGGTCGGCGTGAACGGCGCCTGGCGGGAAGCGACGCTCGCGACCCAGGACACCTATGACACCTGGCGGCAGTGGCACTACCGCTGGAACGCGACACCGGGCACCCACACGATCCAGGTGCGGGCCACCGACAACACCGGCTATACCCAGACCGCCGTGCGGCACGGCGCGGAGCCGAACGGCGCCACCGGATACCACACCATCAAGGTCACCGTCGCCTGACCGGCCAGGTTCCGTTACGACGGCCCGGCGAGCGCGGCGATCAGGTCATCCAGGGCGTTCAGGCTGTGCGCGCTCACCACGGCGTCGCAGTAGGGCCAGGCGGCGGCCATGCCCCCGACCTCAGGCCGGTAACGCGGGCTCTTGGTCCGTGGGTTGGCCCACACGATCTTGTACGCCACCCGGGACAGCCGTGCCATCTCGGCGCCCAGCTGTGCCGGGTCACCGGTTTCCCAGCCGTCGGAGATGATCAGCACGACGGCGCCCCGGGCCAGGCCGCGGCGACCGTAGACGTCGTTGAACTCCTTGATCGACGCACCGATACGCGTGCCGCCAGACCAGTCCGGGGCCGCCTTCCCCGCCCGCGCCAGCACCGTCTCGGGCCGCGACGCGACCAGTTCGGAGGTTATCCGGGTGAGCCGGGTCGCGAAGGTGAACACCTCGGTCCGGGCCGCCCCGGCGCGGCCCTCCCGGCCCACGCCCGCACCCCCCGGGCGGCGGCGGGCGCCGCCCCGGCTGGGCCCGAGCGCAACACCCCGGCTGGCGCAGTAGAGGAACTGGAGCATGGCGCGGGCGTAGGGCTCCATCGAGCCGGAGATGTCACAGAGCACGATGAGCCGCCGGGTCCGCAGGCGCGGCGCCCGGCGCGCCAGGTAGACCGGCTCACCCACCGTCCGCCGCGCCTGGCGCAGCGTGGCACGCAGGTCGAGACGGCTCCCCTCGTCCATCGGACGGTACCGGCGGGTCCGCCGCGGCGGGGTGGCCAGCACGAGCTGCCGCATCAGCGCTTCGAGCTGGCTCAGCTCATCCGCCGACAGGTCGGAGAAATCGCGGCTGGCCAGCCGCTCGGCGGCGGAGGACACTGTCCGCCAGGGCACGGTGCTGCCCGGCTCGTCCCCGTCGGGCTGCTCGGGCCGCCCATCGGCGGGCGCCTGGGCGAACTGCGGCACGCCCGGCGCCGTCAGCGGTGGCATGCCGTCGCTGGACGGGCCCGGCTCACTGGCCGGCTCCGCGGGACGGGCCGCGACCACCTCGCTCAGCCGGTCCCCGAACGCCGCCGCGAACAGCCGGTCGTAGATCTCGATTTCCTCGGGGCTTGAGACGAGGGTGGCGAGCCCGCACGCGTGCAGCTCCCGGGTGGACCGCGGCCGCATGAGCGTGACAGCGCGGGCGAACCGCTCGCAGCGCCCGGGATCGGCCGGGACGCCCGCCTCGTGGAGCGCCGCACCGAACTCCGCCGTCACCGCGGCGATATCACCGGCCAGGCCATTGCCGTGGCGGTGAGGTCCGTCATTCAGATCCATGCTGCGGTCCTCACCGTACTAACCTTCACCGGCCGGTATCTGAATGACGCTCACTGGGCTCGACGAGGGTGGCGATGCCGGTGCCGCGGACCTTCTCCTCGTCTTCTGAGTACTTCAGCACCGTGCTCATGGTCCGCTCGGCCGCGGCCGGGGACAGCTCCGTCTCCCCGAACACACCTAGCGCGGTCGCCCAGTTGACGGCTTCCGCGATTCCCGGGGGCTTGGTGAGGTCCAGGCCGCGCAGCCGCCGCACCGACTCGGCGACCTGGCCGGCGAGCCGGGCCGAGGCAGCCGGGACCCGGCGCCGGATGATGGCAGCGACCCGCTCGGGTTCCGGGTAGCTGATCCAGTGGTAGAGGCACCGGCGCTTGAGCGCATCGTGCAGGTCGCGGGTGCGGTTCGACGTGAGCACGACCACCGGCGGCAGTGCCGCCCTGCGCGTGCCAAGTTCGGGGATAGTGACGGCCGACTCGGCGAGCAGCTCGAAGAGGAATGCCTCGAACTCGTCGTCGGCCCGGTCCACCTCGTCGATCAGCAGCACCGCCGGACGCGGTCCCGGATGGTCAAGCGCCGCGAGCAGCGGCCGGGCGAGCAGGTAGTCGTCGGTGAAAAGGTCGGCTTCGCGCAGCGATTCGCCGGTCGCCTCGGCGAGCCTGATGGCGAGCAGCTGGCGCGGGTAGTTCCACTCATACAGCGCCTCGGCCGCCGCTATCCCCTCATAGCACTGCAATCGCACCAGTACGGTGTCGAGGGCGGCGGCCAGCGCTTTTGCAGCCTCCGTCTTGCCGACGCCCGGCTCGCCCTCGAGCAGTATCGGCTGCCCCATGCGCACCGCAAGGAACAGCGCCGTCGCCAGCGCCTCGCCGGCCAGGTACCCGGCATCATCCAGGCCGCTGGCGAGCGCGGTCACATCCGGGAAACGCCCGTCGAGATCATGCACCGCCACACTCATACGGTGCGAGTGTATCGTCCTGGTCTGGCATTGAATGCGCCCCGGCAGCCGGCGCAGCTTCTTCCAGATCCACGACCAGACAACGCTGAACCGGCAGGGCAACGACATCGGAACCGGTCGGCCGTGAGCGGGACCACCTCAGCCAGCGTCTCGGGGTCTTCGGTCCCGGCGGATTGCATTCCGGTCACTCCTCTGCCTGTACCTATGCGGATACAGGGAGCTAACCGGAGGGGCGGCGTAGGGTACTAAACTGCTGACCGGCAGGCATCTGACCTCGCCGACCACATCCGCGTCTTCTGCCAGGAAGCAGTCACCGTGCGGGCGCTGCCCGCTGGAGACGGAGGATCGCATTGACCGCGGAGCAGATGGTGGATCACTGGTGGTGGCGGCCCGGCTGGCGAACCGGCCGCCGCATGTACACCTGGCACGTCACCTTCGACAACCAGCCAGCCATCCACGATCTCGCGGCCCGATACCAGGCGAAGCTAGCCGGGCTGCCCGGCCTGGACCTGATACCGGCGAAGTGGCTGCACCTCACGACGCAAAGCGTCGGCTTCACCGACGTGGTTCCCGACCGCGACGTCGACGCGATCATCAACGCGACCAGCGAAAGACTCGCGGCGCTGCCCCCGATCACGGCGACGCTCGGGCCTGCGACCGTCACGCCCGAGGCGATCCTCCTCGACGTCGCCCCGCTGGATGACCTGCGCAGGGTCAGGGCTGAGTTGCGCGCCGCAATCTTCGCCGTGTGGGGAGCTGAGCGGCTGATGGAAGACGCGGACTGGACGCCGCACGTCAGCGTCGCCTACAGCAACAGCAACGCCCCGGCCGCCGAGTACATCGCAGCGGTCGCCGGCGAGGACACCGGACAGGCCATCATCGACCGCGTGCGGCTCATCGTGCTCGGCCGTGACCAGCGAATGTACGAATGGACGACCCGCGCCGACGTGCCGCTCAGGGGAACCTAAGCCGCGTCAGCCGACGTCACGTTCGGGGCCTGTCTCGATCTTCGCGGCGGTCAGATCCCAGCCGTCCCGGCACGCGGCCCGTTCGACCGCATAGCCGACTCGGCCGCGATGCAGCATCAGCTCGGCGTCGGCGCAGAGGCATCACGGTGACGGTTACGGCACGGCCAGGTCGGTGCGCAGCGGGCTGCCCTGGATCGCCCGCCACACCTGCGCAGGGGTCAGCGGCATGTCGGCGTGCCGCACGCCATATGGCCTGAGCGCATCCATAATCGCGTTGACCACTGCCGCGGGTGACCCCACGGTGGCGGACTCGCCCACGCCCTTGGCGCCGATCGGATGATGCGGCGACGGGGTGACGGTCTCGCCGAGCTCCCAGGACGGGCATTCCACCGCGGTCGGCAGCAGGTAGTCCATGAATGAGCCGCCGAGGCAGTTGCCGTCGGCGTCGAAGGCCATCACTTCCATCAGCGCCATGCCCACGCCATCGGCCAGGCCGCGGTGTATCTGGCCTTCGACGATCATCGGGTTGATCCGTACCCCGCAGTCATCCACCGCCACAAACCGCCGCACCTTGACCTTCCCGGTGCCCGGGTCCACGTCAGCGACGCAGATATAGGCGCCGCACGGGTATGTCAGGTTCGGCGGGTCATAAACGCAGCTGGCGTCCAGGTGGCCTTCCACGCCCTCGGGCAGCTCCAGGCTGGAGTGCGCGGCAAGCGCGATCTCCGTTATCGTCCGGCCCTGGTCGGGGTCACCGCGCACGAACCAGCGGCCCTTCTCCCATTCCAGGTCGTCAGGTGAGACCTCGAGCATGGCCGAGGCCACAATGCGGGCACGCTCCCGCACCCGGCGCGCGGCCACGGCCGCCGCCGCGCCCGACACGGGCGTGGACCGCGAGCCGTAGGTGCCGAGCCCGAACGGCGTCTGGTCGGTGTCGCCGTGCACGACCTCCACATCATCGGGCGGGATGCCGAGTTCCTCGGCGACGATCTGGGCGAACGTCGTCTCGTGGCCCTGCCCCTGGGTCTGCGCCGAGATCCGCAGCACCGCCGTTCCGGTCGGGTGTACCCGCAGTTCGGCGCCGTCGGCCATGCCCAGGCCGAGGATGTCCATGTGCGTGCGCGGCCCGGCGCCCACCGCCTCGGTGAAGAAGCTGACACCGATGCCCATCAGCTCGCCGCGCTCCCGCTTGGCTGCCTGCTCCCGGCGGAGCTCCGCATAACCGGCCATGTCCATGGCCCGCTGGAGCGTGCGCGGGTAGTCACCGGAGTCATACACCCATCCGGTCGCGCAGGCGTAGGGGAACTGCGCGGGCCGCAGCAGGTTCCGCATCCGCAGCTCGGCGGGGTCCGCGCCGAGCTCGTAGGCGAGCACGTCCACCATCCGCTCGACCAGGTACACGGCCTCGGTGATCCGGAACGAGCACGAGTACGCCACACCGCCCGGCGCCTTGTTCGTGTAAACGCCCGTCACCTTGCAGTAGGCGGCCTCGAGATCGTAGGAGCCGGTGAACACGCCGAAGAACCCGGCGGGGAACTTCAAGGGCTGCGCGCTGCCGTTGAACGCGCCGTGATCGGCGAGGACCCGCGCCCGCACGGCGAGGATCTGGCCGTCGCGGGTCGCCGCGATCTCACCGCGCATGTGATAGTCGCGCGCGAACGAGCCGCTCATCAGGTTCTCCGACCGGTCTTCCACCCACTTGACGGGCCGGCCGGTGATCGTCGAACCGACGACCGCGCAGATATATCCCGGGTAGATGGGGACCTTGTTGCCGAAGCCGCCGCCGATGTCCGGCGAGATCACCCGGATCTTGTGCTCAGGATGGCCGGTGACCATCGCGTACAGCGTGCGGTGCGCGTGCGGCGCCTGCGTGGTGGACCAGATGGTGAGCTTGCCCGTGATCTTGTCGAAGTCAGCGACCGTGCCGCAGGTCTCCAGCGGCGCCGGGTGCACCCGCGGATAGAGGATGTCCTCGGCGACGGTCACCTCGGCACTGGCGAACACCTCGTCCGTGCGGGCGGCGTCGCCTGCCTCCCAGTCGAAGATGTGGTTGCCGGTCCGCCCCGGCAGGTCGTCACGGATCAGCGGCGCGCCGGGGTCCAGCGCGCGCCTGGCGTCCATCACCGCAGGCAGCGGTTCGTAGCTGACGTCGATCAGCTCGAGCGCGTCCCGGGCCGCGTACCGGTTATCTGCGACCACGAACGCGACCTCCTGCCCCTGGAAGCGGACCTTGTCGGTGGCGAGCACCGCCTGCACGTCACCAGACAGCGTCGGCATCCAGGCCAGGCCGAGGCCCTGCAGCGTCTCGCCGGTGATGACGGCCCTGACCTTCGGATGAGCCTGCGCCGCCGAGACATCGACGGAGCGGATCCTGGCGTGCGCGTGCGGGCTGCGCAGCACGGCGCCGTGCAGCATCCCAGGCAGCCGGACATCATCGATGTAGGTACCCTTGCCGCGGATGAACCTGGCGTCTTCCTTGCGCCGCATGGACCCGTAGCCGACAGGCGCAGTGTTCCCCGCTCGCCTCCGGGGCGCTTGGAGGCGCCCCTCCGGCTCGCTCATGCGGTGTCTCCCGCTCGCGCCTCCGGGTGCTCGGCCGCCCAGCGGACGGCCCGCACGATGTTCTCGTAGCCGGTGCAGCGGCACACCTGGCCGGAGATCGCTTCCCTGATCTCGTCCTCCGACGGGTCCGGCTGCCGGTCAAGGAGCCATCGGGCGGTCATCATCATGCCCGG
>DASQVO010000389.1:0-7464 GCA_035640715.1 Streptosporangiaceae bacterium | reverse complement strand
CCGTCCGCAGCGCCGTGTAGGCGGCCGCTGCCCCGGCGAACCGGGCGGGATCGCCGCCGTCGGCGCGGTCGGGATGAGTTGCGGCGGCGATCCTCCGCCAGGCCACCCGGACGTCGTCGTCGGTCAGGTCTGGCCGTAGCGGCAGGCCGAGGGTGGCGAACGGATCGGCCTTCACCGGCTCTCCCGGCCGCGTGTCTCCGGCTCCCGGCCGAACGCCTCGTCGAGGAACCCGCTCACGTCGGGCAGTGGCCCTGCGGGTGCCGTGGCTTTGGGGGCCGCGGCGGCGGCCGCCGGCGCGGGCGAGTCCGTGGGCGGGCCCGGCGCGCCCGCGGGAATATGGGGCAGCGCGGCCGGCGCTCCGACGAGCCGTTTCACCTGGACGTAGGTCACCCCGCCCTGATGAACGTAGGCGGCCTGCCCCACGCCGAGGCCGCGCACGAGCTCCGGATCTACCACCGGCGTGTGCCGCACCCGGGACGTGCCTTCGTCGCTCCAGGTCGGCGCGGCGGCCATGCGCCGGGTGCTGTCGACATATCTCCTCATCCCGGCCAGGCCGACGACCGGATCGGGGTGCGGCGTGCGCAGCAGCCAGATGCCGCCCTCCGCTGTCGCCGCGATCCGGTACCTCTCGTCCTCGTCGGCCGCCAGTCCCTGCCATGACTGGGCCGACACCTGCACGGCCAGCCCGAGCGACCTGGCCCGCTCGTACAGCATCCAGATCGGCAGCCTGCGGGAAACGGCGCTGAACTCATCAACCGCGAGGAGTGCCTCGGTGCCCCGCCCGGGGCCGCTGATGTAGCTGGCGAGCATGTCAACGAGCGCTCTGGCCTGCGCCTCGGCGACGGAGGTTTCCGCTGTCCCTTCGAGGATGCAGTACCAGGCGTCCGCGTCGCCGAAGCCGCCTGTGGGCTCGAAGCCGGTCCCGAGCCGGCGCCACAGGGTGCGGAACCGCAGGGCCACGTCGGGGATCAGATGCGATCCCGAACGAAGGGCGGCGAGAGCGTCCTGGCGACCGCCGTCAGAATACGCGGCGGCCAGCCAGTCGGCGTCCAGCCTCGACAGGAAGTCCGCCGCCCCGGCCGGCGGCGCCGGCGGCGCGTCCACGGCCAGCGCCACGATCGCCTCCATCACGTCCGCGTAATAGGCGGCGGACCCGGTACCGTGCTCGATCAGGTCGAGCAGCGTGGTGGTGAGCTGGTCAGGCGGCAGGTCCCACAGGGACAGGCTCGCGTCATCCGGCCAGATCGCCGTCGCCCGGGCGCCTGCGTCACGCAGCACCCGGCGGGCGCGATCGGCGACGCGGCGTGAATCCGCGCCGCCCTTGCAGTCGAGCACGACGAGCAGCGGGCGCCGTCCGGTGCCTGCCGCCTGCCGGCTCAGCGCGGTCGCCATAAACCCCGCCCACAGCCTGAGCAGGAGCGTCGTCTTACCGGTGCCGGTTGTGCCGATCACGACCTGGTGCGAGCGGAGCCGTGCGTAGGGGAGCGCGACGACGGGTTTCGCCGGATGCCGGACCGCGCGGATCGTGGCGCCGATCACCACATCCCCGTTCCGGTACGTAAGGGGGACCGAACCGGGAGCCGCGATACGCGCCCTGGCACTGCGGACCTGGCGCCGCCACTGGCGCCGGTCGAAGCTGATCGCGGAGCCGGGGGACAGGCCGCCCGTGCCCGTCTCCATCCGGTAGATGCGGTAGGACCAGATGAGGCCGCCGGCGGCCAGGCCGAGCGGTATCGCCGGGGGCGCGATGGCCACCGCCGCGGCGGCCACGTGCCCGGACGTGGCCAGCAGCCACATGCTCAGCCACGCGTGGTACGGCGCGTCGGCTATGCGGTACCAGCCGGGCCCGTCAGCGACACCGCGCGAGCCCGGCGCGGCCAGGCCCGTGGCCGCCAGCCACACGGCCAGCATCGGCAGGCACCACAGGGCGGCGCTGTACAGCCTGCGGGGCGGCCAGCCGCGTGCCCACGCGAGGGCCGCCGAGCACGCCGCGACGATTGACACGGGAGCCGCGGCGACCACCAGCGCGGCCATCGCGGTGACCTTAACGAGCCATCTCAGCCCTCGGGCGGCAGCGCGCAGCGTGAGCAGGGCCAGGTACTGGCGGATCATCCCGGCGGCCCGTCCGCGGACCCGGTTCTGCCTGTGGCCCTGGACGCGCTGGCGGACCTGGGCCCGCCCGTCGCCCCGGCTCCATCCGCGGACCCGGGACCGGTCGTGCCCGGTGGCGAGATCTCCTCGACGGAGGCGCGGCGCGGCAGGTCCCTGACCTCTATCCGGGCCGCCAGCGGGCCGAGCGCCTCCCGTGCCCGCAACACGGTGGGCCGCGCGGCTGCGGAGCACACGTAGAGCGCCCGGGTATGCCGGGGCGGCCGCCCGGGAACGGCGGCGTCGGCGGCCGCACAGCCGTAGTCGCCGGTCCTCGACAGCAGCTCACGCATGATCGCCGTGGTCCTGCTGACGGTCTTGCGGGTCAGTTCCGCCTCGATCGCCCAGCATTCCCCGGCCCACGGTACCGGCGCGCCGTCCGGCCAGTGCACCTCGCCGTCCGGCAGGTGCTCCCGCAGCCCCGCCCGGCTGCCCGCGCGGGCACGCAGCCGCCGCTCGCCGCGCCAGAACGCCCCCGCCTGCCGGTAGCCGTCGGCTGCCTCCAGCGCCAGCCGTACCGTGGCGACCGCCCTGATGTGCGCGAGGCGCGACAGCCCGGGCGGGATCGGGGCGTAGCGGAGGCCGCACGCGGCCAGTCCCGCGCGGGTCAGCCAGACCCACGGCGGCCCGGGGCCGAGCCGCGCGGAGTCCGCGTAACCGAGGCGCCGCCACCGGGCCGCGGCGGCGCGGGCACGCGGCACGGTCCCGCCGAGGACGACGGCGAGCAGGTCAAGCTGAAGGCCGTACATCTCGGCGGTGAACAGCATGCCTTCGATGTCCCGCTCGCCGAGCCCGCCAGCGCCGGCGTTTGCGGGACCATCGGGCCGCTCGCGCACCGTCATATGTGATGCACATGATGCACCCGAATCTTCCGTCCCGTCACGCGTCCCAGCTAACGATGCCGGAGCATCCGCCCCGAGCCCGGCCGCACCACGGAGTTGGCAGGAAGGGCCTGTGCGGTCGCGGGCGTACCCCGGAGTGACCGGTCAGAGAAGTACGGGCCTGTGCTACCAGGAGGCCCGCGACGGCGTCAGGCGCCGAGGAGTTCGCGGGCGGCCTGCGCGACCTGGCTGGCGGAGATCCCCGCCGCCTCCATGAGTTCCCCGGAGGTCCCGGAGCCGGGCAGGCCGCGCACCGCCAGGTGGGCAATGCGGGCCGGGTGACCGGCGTCATTGAGCGCTTCGAGCACCGCGCCGCCGATGCCGCCCTCCGGGTAGTGGTCCTCGGCGACGACGAGCCGGTCCCCGGTCGCGGTCGCGGCCGCGACGAGGGTCTGCGTGTCGATCGGCTTCAGCGAGTACAGGTCCACGACGCGGGCGCGGATGCCGTCCTTGCTGAGCTGGTCCGCCGCGGCCAGGCAGTTGTGCAGCGTCACGCCGGCGCCGACCAGCGTCACCTGGTCGTCCGGGCTGGACCGGACGACCTTGGCGCCGCCGACCGGGAAGGCCTCATCCGGTCCGTACAGCACCGGGTACGCGCCGCGGGTCGTGCGCATGTAGACGACGCCGCTGCGGTCGGCCATCTCCCGCACCAGGTAGGCCGTGCTCGTGGCGTCGCTCGGGTACAGAACCGTGGACCCGTGCACGGCCCGCATCATCGCGAGATCCTCCAGGGCCATCTGCGACGGGCCGTCCGCGCCGATTTCGACCCCGGCGTGGGAGCCGCACAGCCGGATGTTCGCCTGGGAGATGGCCGCCATCCGGATGAAGTCGTAGGCGCGGGTGAGGAACGCGGCGAAGGTGGCGGCGAACGGGACGTACTTGCGGACGGACAGGCCGACGGCGGCGGCGATGAGCTGCTGCTCGGCAATGAACATCTCGAAGTAGCGCTCGGGATATGCCTTGCCGAAGTCCTGCGCGTACGTGGAGTTGTCCACCTCCCCGTCGAGGGCGACGACGTCGCTGCGGGCGCCGACCGCGGCCAGCGATTCGCCGAAAGCCTTCCGGGTGGCAACCTTGGCGCCCAGCTCGTAGCGGGGCAGGAGCACCTCGCCGCTGGGCCGGGTCCGCGGGGATCCGCCTTCCGGCCGCGGCCCGCGGACGGTGAGGTGGCGTTCCCCGCCCAGCTCCACGATGGCCCGCTCGGCCATCTCGGGGGGGAGCGGCTTGCCGTGCCAGCCCTCATGGTCTTCGATCTCGGAGAACCCGCGGCCCTTCCGGGTGCGGGCCAGGATCACGGTGGGCCGACCCGCATCGGCCACATCGGCGAGCGCCTTTTCGATCTCGCCAAGGTCGTGCCCGTCGATGGGGATGGCGCGGCAGCCGAACGCCTCGATCCGCCTGGTATACGCCTCCAGGTCCCACCCCAGTTCGGTCGGGCCGCGCTGGCCGAGGCGGTTCACATCGACGATCGCGGTCAGGTTGCCCAGCTGGTAGTAGGCCGCTTTGTCGAACGCCTCCCACATCGAGCCTTCTGCCATCTCGCTGTCACCGCAGAGCACCCAGACGCGGTACGGCAGCTCGTCGAGGTACCGGCCGGCGAGGGCGACGCCGACGCTATCCGGCAGCCCCTGGCCGAGCGAGCCCGTGGCGACGTCGACCCACGGCAGCACCGGGGTGGGGTGGCCCTCCAGCCGCGAGCCGAACTGCCGGTACCCGTTCACCAGCTCCTCGTCCGAGACGACGCCCGCCGCCTTGAACATCGAGTAGAGCAGCGGGGACGCGTGTCCCTTGGAAAAGATCAGGTGGTCATTGGCCGGGTCGTCAGGCCGCTGCCAGTCGTAGCGGAAATGCCGGGCCAGCAGCACCGCCATCACGTCGGCAGCCGACATGCTGGATGTCGGATGGCCGGACCCGGCGGCGGTGCTGCAGCGGATCGAGTCGACCCGCAACTGCTGGGCGAGCTCACGGATATCATCCAGGGTCTGCATGGTCATGGCGGTCTCCTCCCACGCGACCACGTCAAAGTCATGAGGTACCCGGCACCGCCACGGGTTATCCATGTGCCGCCAGATCGCATCCAGCGCCAGAGCCGTGCCGGGGGCTTGAGCTCCGCATCGGGTCAGAGGGAGCGCGACCAGTTCTGGCCTACCGCGAGTTCGTTGTCAAAGTCTAAGTTGTTGCTGACTTAGGCAAGCAGTCAATCACCTGTCAGAAGAGGGGAGTGACGAGCGGTTCCGGTGGGCCTGAGAATTGGGTTATGCGTCTGCCCAGGGCCATCGCGAGACCGGCACGGTACGGTGCGCTTGCGGGCGGCGCGCTGCCGTTGCTGGCCTTCCCGGCGCCGAACCTGGAGATCCTTGCCTGGTTTGGCCTCGTCCCCGGGCTGCTGCTGATCCAGCGCTCGCCCTCCGCGCGCGAGGCGGCCGTGCGGGGCTGGTGGCTCGGTACGGGGTACCTGGTGGCGGCACTCTACTGGCTGTCGCCGGAAATCGGGCCTGCGGTGCTGATTGTCGCCATCGTCTTCGGCGTGCTGCTGGCGCCCTTCGGTGTTGCGGTCTGGGCGCTGCTGCGGCCCCCGGTGACCGCCGGGCGTGCGCTCGCTGCGCTCGTTGTGGTGCCGTCCTGCTGGCTGCTGACGGAATGGATCCGCTCCTGGCAGGGGCTCGGCGGCCCGTGGGCGGTCCTCGGCGCGAGCCAGTGGCAGCACCCGGCCATGCTGGCGCTCGCTTCGATTGGCGGCGTGTGGCTGATCAGCTTCGCGCTCGTTGCCGTCAACGTGGCCATCCTCATCGCGGTCGTGTCTCGCCGGTCCGCGTCCCGGCTGGCGGCCGGTGCCGCCGGTGCCGCCGTGGTGGCCGCGGGACCGCTGGCATTCGCGCTGACCCCGGCGGCGCCCGCCGTCCGCACCGTCACGATCGCGCTGGTGCAGCCCGGCATCGTCAGCAATCCCGTGCTCAGCGTCGACGCCAGCCAGCGGCTCACCGCCAGGCTGAGCCGCGGGGGCAGGCTGAGCCGCGTGCGGCCCAACCTGATCGTCTGGGGAGAAAGCAGCGTCGCTTTCCACCTGCAGAGCGACCGGTCGCTTCTCACCAGCATCGAGGCGCTGTCCGCTGCCGACGGCGCGCAGATACTCGTCAATCAGGATTCGGTGATCAACGGCAGGCATTCCAAGGTGGCCGTGCTGGTCGGGCGCAGCGGAATCGATGGCACGTACCTTAAGACCCGGCTCGTGCCGTTCGGCGAGTACATCCCGTTCCGCTCGGCCCTGTCCTGGCTTACCCGCATCAGCAGGGCGGCGCCGGTGAACATGACGCCAGGCAACGGGGCGCACGTGCTCCAGGTGACGGAGCCCGGCGGCCGCCGGCTGACGATCGGCCCGCTGATCTGCTTCGAGTCGGCGTTCCCCGACATGTCCCGGGTGGATACCGACCACGGTGCCCAGGTGATCATCTACCAGACGGCCGACTCCACGTTCCAGGGCACCTGGGCGCTGGCCCAGCACGCGTCCCTGGACGCGCTGCGCGCTGCCGAGACCGGCCGTCCGGTCGTCCAGGCCGCGCTCACCGGGGACTCGGTCGCCTTCGACCAGCGCGGCAGGCTGCTGGCCTGGATGGGACAGAATCAGCACGGCGTAGAAGTTATCCGGCTCAGCCTCCCGGCTGTTTCGGCCCGCACACCTTATGATCGCTTCGGCGACTATGTTCCGTGGACGGCCGTGGGCATCGCCGCGCTGGCGGCGCTCATAGCCCTGATACGTAAGCGTGATTACCAGCACGGTAAGGGTGGTGCTGCCGGTAGCTCTGAGGCAGAATATGACACGGAATCCGGGCTGAACGTGTCCGGGTAGCGGCAGAGCGGAGCCGGAGCGATCCGGAACCAGTATGCCGCTGGCCGTCCCTCCGGGAAAGGCACCGAGGACGCAGGGGAAGGCGAACCTCGTCTGCTGCCAGGAGGAAACGGTGTCCGCACATGGCGTGTTGCATATTCACTCGGCGCCCCCCGCGCTGTGCCCGCACATCGAGTGGGCAGTCGCGGGGGTCCTTGGTGTGCCCGTAGACCTGTCGTGGGTCAGCCAGTCCGCGGCACCGGGAACGATGCGTGCGGAGCTGATCTGGGAGGGCCGCCCGGGCACCGCCGGGGCGATCACCTCCGCCCTGGCCGGCTGGAACCGGCTGCGCTTCGAGGTCACCGAGGACGCCAGCGCCGGCTGTGACGGCGTGCGGTACAGCTACACCCCGACGCTCGGCACGTTCACTGCGGTGACCGGCGGTAACGGGGATATCCTCGTCCCCGAGGGATGCCTGCGCGCCGCCATGGCGCTCGCCGAGACCGGCTCCTCACTGCGGGATGAGCTGGACCGCCTGCTCGGCCGGGCCTGGGACGAGGAACTGGAGCCGTTCCGCTGCGCCGGTGACGGTGCGCCGGTCCGCTGGCT
>DASQVO010000388.1:0-12084 GCA_035640715.1 Streptosporangiaceae bacterium | reverse complement strand
CTGCTCTATGACTCCAAGGCGATCTTCGAAGATCAGCTTTCCGCCATTGAGCGGACCAGCCGGGACCGCGGCGAGGACTACACGAACCTGGCGCTGCTCACCGACGGGCTGCGGGCCGAGCGTGAGCAGGGCATCACGATCGATGTGGCCTACCGCTACTTCGCCACGCCGCGGCGGAAGTTCATCATCGCGGACACGCCCGGCCACATCCAGTACACCCGCAACATGGTCACCGGCGCCTCCACCGCCGACCTGGCCGTGGTGCTGGTGGACGCGCGCAACGGGCTGACCGAGCAGAGCCGGCGGCATGCCTTCCTCGCCACCCTGCTGCAGGTCCCGCACCTGGTGCTGGCCGTGAACAAGATGGACCTCGTCGGCTACGACGCCGCGGTCTTCGAGCAGATCGCGTCCGAATTCGCGGCCTTCGCCGCGAAGCTGGACATCGGTGACCTGACCTTCATCCCGGTCTCGGCCCTGCGCGGCGACAACGTCGTGCAGCGCTCGGCCAACATGCCCTGGTATGACGGCCCGTCGTTGCTGCACCATCTGGAACATGTGCATATCGCCTCGGACCGCAACCTCATCGATGTCCGGTTCCCCGTCCAGTACGTCATCCGGCCGCATCAGGCGACCGATCCCGGGCTGCACGACTACCGCGGCTACGCCGGCCAGGTCGCCGGAGGCGTGATCAGGCCGGGTGATGAGGTGCTGCACCTGCCGTCGGGACTCACCACCACCGTGCGGAGCGTGGAGATCGCGGGCCAGGCGGTGCCCGAGGCCTTCCCGCCTATGTCGGTCACGCTGCTGCTCGACGACGATGTGGACATCTCGCGCGGCGACATGATCTGCCGCCCGCACAACCGCCCGGCAGTCGCGCAGGACATCGAGGCGATGGTGTGCTGGATGAGCGGCGACCGGCCGCTCACCCCGCGCAGCCGCTTCGTCGTCAAGCACACCTCACGGACTATCAAGACGATCGTGACGGACTTGCAGTACCGGATCGACGTCAACACCCTGCACCGGGACGAGAGTGCCAGCCAGCTCGGGCTGAACGAGATTGGGCGGGTGAGCCTGCGGCTGACCCAGCCGATCTTCTGCGATCCCTACAGCAGGAACAGGCTGACCGGCGGCATGATCCTGATCGACGAGGCCACCAACACCACCGTCGGCGCGGCCATAATCACTGACGCCCGGTGAGGGCCGGGCCCGCGGGTACCACCCCGTTCCATGATCTCGGTGACTACCTCGCTATCCCGCGCGTAACGACGCTGCGGCTCTCACCCGGCGGGAGCTGGCTCGCGGCGGCCGTGCAGACGCTCGCGGCCGACGGCAAGAAGTACATCACGAGCGTCTGGCGGATCCCCGCGCTCCCCGACAGCGAGGACAGCCCGCGGCAGCTGACCCGCTCGGCGGAGGGAGAGGGGAACCCGAGGTTCCTTCCCGACGGGTCGCTGCTGTTCACATCCAAGCGGTCCACCTGCGGCGCGGAGCAGCCGGACAGGGCGGGAGGCGGCGACCAGCCGGTGCTGTGGATGCTGCCCGCCGCCGGCGGCGAGGCCGTCCGGGTCGCCGACCTGCCCGGCGGCGTGACAGCCGTGGAGGTCGCCGCGCGGGCCGGCGCCATCGTGCTGGCATCCCCGGTGATGCCGGGCGCAGGCGGCCGGGACGAACCCACTGCCGAAGGTCACGGCGTGAGCACTGCCGAAGATGACGCCAGGCTCCGCAAGGCGCGCGAGGACGCAGGCGTCACGGCCATCCTGCACGAGTCGGTCCCTGTCCGGTACTGGGATCACGACCTGGGGCCGGCCCAGCTCCGGCTGTTCGCCGCCGGCGAGCCGTCTGCGGCCGGCCAGGGCGCCCTGGCCGAATCCGCCACCGGGCAGGCAGACGGTCCGGTGCCGCTGCGTGATCTTACGCCAGCGCCCGGGCGCGCACTTGACCGGCAGTCATTTGACGTAGCGCCAGACGGGACCGTTGTCGCGACCGGCTGGTGGCACTGGGACGGAGCCGGTGACTCCCATGCCGAGCTGGCCGTGATCGACGTGGCCACCGCCGGCCGACGGAACCTCCTGTCGGATCCCGGCTATGACTTCGAGAACCCGGCACTATCGCCTGATGGCCGCCATGTGGCCTGCCTGCGCTTGGCCCATCACACCCCCAGGCGGCCCGGGGATGTCACCGTCGTGCTCGTCCAGCTCACGGGACCCGGCGGGCCCGGCGAGGCGCGTGACCTCCTGCCGGGCTTTGACCGGCGCCCCGCGGAGCTGGCCTGGGCTCCGGATTCCCGCTCCGTGTACTTCACCGCCGACGACCAGGGGCGGCGGCCGGTCTTCCGGGTCGACGTCGGGACTGGCGAGATCACCCGGATCACCGGTGACGACGGCGCCTATACCGACCTGTGCCCGGCACCGGACGGACGCTACCTGTACGCGCTGCGCGCGTCGGTGGACGAGCCGCCCACGCCGGTCCGGATCGAGGCGGCCGAGAGCCAGAAGCCGTCCCGGCTGGCCAGCCCCGGAAGCCCGCTTACCCTGCCAGGTCACCTGGAGGAGATCGAGGCGGTCGCCGATGACGGCGCCCGGATCCGGAGCTGGCTCGTGCTGCCCGAGACGTCTTCGGCGCAGGCTCCGGCCCCGCTGCTGCTGTGGGTGCACGGCGGCCCGATGATGAGCTGGAATTCATGGTCATGGCGGTGGAACCCATGGCTGATGGCCGCGCGCGGGTACGCGGTGCTGCTGCCGGACCCGGCGCTTTCCACCGGTTACGGCCAGGACTTCATCGCCCGGGCTTACCACCAGTGGGGAGCCCGGCCGTTCGCCGACATCATGGCGGCCACCGACGTCGCCGCGGCACGCCCGGACATCGACGGCGCACGCTCGGCCATGATGGGCGGCTCCTACGGCGGTTACATGGCGAACTGGATCGCCGGGCACACCGACCGGTTCAAGGCGATCGTGAGCCACGCCAGCCTGTGGGTGCTGGACCAGATGTTCGGCACCACGGACCTGCCGATGTTCTGGCGGCCGCAGTTCGGTGACCCGCTGACGTCCCCGGAGCGCTACCAGGCGAACTCACCGCACCGGCACATCGCCAGCATCCGCACTCCGATGCTGGTGATCCACGGCAACAAGGATTACCGGGTGCCCATCGGCGAGGCGCTGCGGCTGTGGTGGGACCTTGCCCGGCACGGAGCCGACGCGAAATTCCTGTACTTTCCCGATGAGAACCACTGGATTCTCAGCCCGGGCCACGCGTCCATCTGGTACGAGACCGTGTTCGCGTTCCTCGCCCACCATGTGCTCGGCGAACCCTGGCGCCGCCCCGGGCTCCTCTGAGCACCCGGCCCGAGGCCGCCCGGCGGTGACGGAGTGAGCGAGCTGAAGGGCACCCCAAAGCGGCCCGGAAGCGAGCGGGGAGGCAGAGCACGAGCGAGCCGGAGGCGAGTGGGGGACACCGCGGGGGCTGTGCCAGGCTGGGGGCATGGCCCGTGCGGATCTAGATAAACGGCCCGGCGAAGTCGCCGCGATGTTCGACGAGCTTGCCGGGCGCTACGACCTGCTCAACGACCTGCTGTCAGCCGGCCAGGTGCGGCTGTGGCGGCGTGCCGTCGCCCGCGCCGTGGCGGCGCGCCCCGGCGACCGGATCCTCGACCTGGCGGCGGGCACCGGCACATCAACCGCCACCTTCGCCGCGGGCGGGGCCGACTGCGTCGCGTGCGACTTCTCACTGGGCATGCTGCGGGCTGGGATGCGCCGTGCCCGCGCCAGGCCGGGAGGGCCCAGGCCGGCCTTCGTCGCGGGTGACGCCCTCCGGCTGCCGTTCCGCGACGGCGCCTTCAACGCGGTGACGATCTCGTTCGGGCTGCGCAATGTGGCCAGCGCGGAGCAGGCACTCGCCGAGATGCTGCGGGTAACCCGGCCAGGCGGGCGGCTTGTCATCTGCGAGTTCTCCCGCCTGGCCGCCCGGCCGCTGCGGGTGGCATACGAGCGTTACCTCTCCCGTGCCCTGCCCGCGATCGCCCGCAGGGCCGCGCGCAACCCCGCGGCGTACGAGTACCTGGCCGAGTCGATCATCGACTGGCCGGACCAGCAGGAGCTGGCCCAGCTCATTCACGTCGGCGGCTGGTCGGCCGTGCAGTGGCGGAACCTGACCTTCGGGATCGTCGCCGTCCATGTCGCGCGCCGCCCGGCTGCGGCGCAGGTGACGTAACCGGCCACCTGGGCGATCCGCCAGGCATAGGTTGGGACCGGACAGTTGACGCAGGGCGCCCGCGGGCTGCGCGCCGGTCACGGCGCGGGGCTGCGGGTGCCGGACGGCCGTCCGGGAACCTCGGCGGCACCGGGCCGGTGGTGTTCCCAGTGCCGGCCGGGATTAAACTAATGGCAAAGAACTTGTGAAGAGGTTCACAAGGAAGAGTCAGGATCGGACACGTGACCGAGCACGTTTCCCCCGCTGCCACAGCGGCTCCGGTACGCCACGCCGCGGATGAGGCGGACGTCATCGTCGTCGGCGCTGGGCCGGCCGGCGCCACGACCGCCTATTACCTCGCCAGCGCGGGACTGGACGTGCTGCTGCTGGAGAAGAGCAGGTTCCCACGGGAGAAAGTGTGCGGTGACGGCCTTACGCCGCGGGCGGTCAAGGCCCTTGTGGCGATGGGGGTGCCGGTCGGCGAGCATGACGGCTGGCTGCGGAACAAGGGCCTGCGCGTCATCGGCGCCGGGATGCGCCTGGAGCTTCCCTGGCCCGAGCTGACCAGTTACCCCGGCTACGGCCTGGTCCGGACCAGGATGGATTTCGACCAGGAGCTGGCCCGCCGGGCCAGCCAGGCCGGCGCCCGGCTGCTCGAGGGCGTCACGGTGACCGGCCCGGTCCTCGACGACCGGACCGGCCGGATCACCGGGGTGACCGCCCGCCCGTCAGCGGGCGGCAGGGCCCAGGGCGGTGCCGCGGAGGATTCCGCGGGCAGGCGGGCCGACGCCGGCCCGGAGCGGGTGTACCGCGCGCGCCTGGTCATCGCCGCCGACGGGAACTCCTCCCGGCTGTCGGTGGGCATGGGGCTGCGCAAGCGCGACGACCGGCCCATCGGCGTGGCCGTCCGCGCCTACTACGCCAGCCCCCGGCACGACGACGACTACCTGGAGTCCTGGCTCGACCTGTGGGACGGTGACCGGCTGCTGCCCGGATACGGCTGGATCTTCGGCATGGGCGACGGCACGAGCAACGTCGGCCTCGGCCTGCTGAATACCAGCATCGGGTTCGGGGACACGGACTACCACGGGATGCTGCGCCGCTGGCTGAAGGGCATGCCGGGCGAATGGGGGTTCACCGAGGAGAGCCGCGTGGGCCCGGTGCGCGGCGCCGCGCTCCCCATGGCCTTCAACCGGACCCCGCATTACACGCGCGGACTGCTGCTGGTCGGGGACGCCGCCGGGATGGTGAACCCGTTCAATGGCGAGGGCATCGCCTACGCGATGGAATCCGGCGAGATCGCCGCCCGGACCGTGGCCCAGGCCCTGGTCTTGCCGGACTGGGCCGGGGCCGAACGCGTGCTGCACGGGTACCCCCGCGCGCTCGCGGACGCCTACGGCGGCTACTACGCTCTCGGGCGGATGTTCGTGAAGGCCATCGGCCGCCCGGAACTGATGCGGTTCGCCACCAGGCACGCCATGTCACGCCCGGCGCTGATGCGCTTCGCCCTCAAGCTGCTCGGCAACCTCACCGACCCCCGCGGAGATGCCGCCGACAGGCTGATCAACGCGATGACCAGACTGACGCCGGCGCGTTAGCCCGAGCCCCGTGAAAGCGAGTGTGGATATCGTGCCTAGGATAGAAATCCCGGTCTCGCACGCGGTGCCGGGAAGCCCCGCGCATGGTGATCGCCCCGGGTCGCGATCGCGCGGCGCACGCGATCGCGGATCGCGGAGCCACCGGAAATCGCTGAGAAGGAGCGGGGACCGATGAGTCTTTATGTGCCCATCCTTGTGCTTGCCGTCCTGGCGGCGGTGTTCGCGGTCTTCTCGATTGTCGTGGGCTCGCTGACGGGCCCCAAGCGCTGGAATCGGGCCAAGCTGCAAGCCTACGAGAGCGGCATCGAGCCGACACCGCAGCCACCCGGCGGCGGCCGGTTCCCGGTCAAGTACTACCTGACCGCGATGCTGTTCATCCTGTTCGATATCGAGATCGTCTTCCTTTACCCGTGGGCGGTCACGTTCAACAAGCTCGGGGCGTTCGGCCTCGTCGAGATGGTGACGTTCGTCGTCACGGTGCTGATCGCGTACGCCTACATCTGGCGGCGCGGCGGCCTGGAGTGGGATTAGCCATGGGCCTTGAAGAGAAGCTGCCGAGCGGCATACTGCTGACCACGGTCGAGAAGGTCGCCGGATGGGCACGCCGGAGTTCGGTGTGGCCGGCCACCTTTGGCCTCGCCTGCTGCGCGATCGAGATGATGCAGACTGGCGGGCCGCGGCACGACCTGGCCCGGTTCGGGATGGAGCGGGCCTCCAACACCCCGCGGCAGGCCGACCTGATGATCGTGGCCGGGCGGGTCAGCCAGAAGATGGCACCCGTGCTCCGCCAGGTGTATGACCAGATGTCCAATCCGAAGTGGGTCATCTCCATGGGGGTGTGCGCATCCAGCGGCGGGATGTTCAACAACTACGCGATCGTGCAGGGCGTGGACCACATCGTCCCGGTCGACATCTACCTGCCCGGCTGCCCGCCGCGGCCGGAGATGCTGCTGGACGCGATCCTGAAGCTGCACGACAAGATCGAGAACTCCAAGCTCGGCAAGAACCGTGAGCGTGAAATCGAGGAGCTGGAGCAGGCCCGGCTGAGCCGGCTGCCGCTGCACACCCCGGTGCTGCCGACCTCGTCGGCGCAGCCGCCGCGCGCCGGCTCGCTGGAGTCCTCCGCGCATCCGGGAGCGCAGCTGTGAGCGGCCGGGACGGCGCCTCCGGCCCCGGGAACACACCGCACGGTGACGAAGCCGGCGAGAACATGAACCTGCCCGCCAGGGCAGGGGAGGAACGCCTCGCGGAGCAGGTGGTCCGGCACGGCATGTTCGGCGCCAAGACCAGCGGCGACACCTCGGGGTACGGCCGGCTGCTCGTACGGCGGCCCCCGCTGCTGTCCAGCCCCCGCCCGTACGGCTCCTACTTCGACGAGCTCACCGACGAGGTGGCCCGGGTACTCGAGGCGGACGGCACCGGTTTCGGCGACGCGATCGAGCGCGTCGTGGCTGACCGGGGGGAGCTGACCTTCCACGTCCGCCGGGAGCGGCTGCCCGAGGTGGCCAGGAAGCTGCGCGAGGAGCCCACGCTGGCGTTCGAGCTGTGCACAGGCGTGTCCGGGGTGCACTACCCCGCCGAGGCGGGCCGCGAGCTGCGGGCCGTCTACCACCTGCTGTCGATCACCCACAACCGGCGGCTGCGGCTCGAGGTGAGCGCGCCGGACGCGGACCCGCACATTCCGTCCCTGGTCGACGTCTACCCGGCCTGTGACTGGCACGAGCGGGAGACCTGGGACTTCTTCGGCATCATCTTCGACGGCCACCCCGCGCTCACCCGGATCGAGATGCCGGATGACTGGAAGGGTCACCCGCAGCGCAAGGACTACCCGCTCGGCGGCATCCCCGTCGAGTACCGCGGCACCAAGGTGCCGCCACCGGATGAGCGGAGGTCGTACGCATGACAAGCCAGTCGGCACCGCCCCGCGCAGCCGGCCTCGATGACGGCACGGCCGAGGGCCGCGTCTACACCGTCTCCGGCCAGGACTGGGACCAGCTTGTCGCCGCCGCCGACGAGGCGGCGGACACGCCGGGCACCGGCCACATGGTCATCAACATGGGCCCGCAGCACCCGTCAACGCACGGCGTGCTCCGGCTCATCCTGACGCTGGACGGCGAGACCGTCACCGAAGCCCGTGTCGGGATCGGCTACCTGCACACCGGCATCGAGAAGAACATGGAGTACCGCACCTGGACGCAGGGCGTCACGTTCTGCACCAGGGCGGACTACCTGATGCCGATCTTCAACGAGACCGTGTACTGCCTGGGTGTGGAGCGGCTGCTCGGCATCGAGGACCGGATCCCGGACCGGGCGCAGATCATCAGGGTGCTGATGATGGAGCTCAACCGGATCGGCTCGCACCTGGGCGGCCTCGGGCCGTTCGGCATGGAACTCGGCGCGACCACCATCTTCCTGCAGGGCCTGCGGATGCGGGAGCGAGTGCTCGACCTGATGGAGCTGATCACCGGCCTGCGGATGAACCACGCCTACATCCGGCCGGGGGGCGTCGCCCAGGACCTGCCGCCGGGCGCGCTGGAGAAGATCCGCGAGTTCCTGCGCGAGGCGCCGCGGCTCACCGGCGACCTGCACAAGCTGATCGACTCCAACCCCATCTTCACCGGCCGGACCAAGGGCATCGCCTACCTCGACCTGGAAGGCTGTATCGCGCTCGGCGTCACCGGCCCCATGCTGCGCAGCGCCGGGCTGCCGTGGGACCTGCGCAAGAGCCAGCCCTACTGCGGCTACGAGACGTATGAGTTCGACGTGCCCACCGTCACCAGCTGCGACACCTACGGCCGGTATGAGATCAGGATGGCCGAGATCGACGAGTCGCTGAAGATCGTCGAGCAGTGCGTCGACCGGCTGGCCGGGCACCGGCCCGCCGACGACCCGGTGATGATCCGGGACGCGAAGATCGGCTGGCCCGCGCGGCTGTCGCTCGGGCCGGACGGTATGGGCCCGTCGCCAGAGCACATCGCGCACATCATGGGCCAGTCCATGGAGGCGCTCATCCACCACTTCAAGCTGGTCACCGAGGGCTTCCGGGTGCCGGCCGGCCAGGCGTACGCGGCGATCGAGTCACCCAAGGGCGAGCTGGGCTGCCACGTGGTCAGCGACGGCGGCACGCGGCCTTACCGGGCCCACTTCCGCGATCCCTCCTTCCACCACCTGCAGGCCCTCGCGGCGCTGGCCGAGGGCGGGATGATCGCCGACGTGATCCCGGCGATCGCGAGCATCGACCCTGTGATGGGAGGCGTGGACCGGTAATGCCGTTCAGCGACGAGGCCTTGGCCCGCCTGGAGACCGAGGCCGCCGAGATCATCAGCCGGTACCCGAAGCCGCGCTCCGCGCTGATGCCGCTCCTGCATCTGATGCAGGCGGAGGAGGGCTACGTGTCGGAGGACGCGATCGCGTTCTGCGCGGCGCGCCTCGGGCTGACCGAGACCGAGGTCACCGCGGTGGCGAGCTTCTACACGATGTACAAGCGTCATCCCGTCGGCGAGTACCACGTCGGCGTCTGCACAAACACGCTGTGCGCCATCATGGGCGGGGACCAGATCATGGCCCGGCTGTCCGAGCACCTTGGGCTCGGGCAGGACGAGGCGACCGAGGACGGCAAGATCAGCCTCGAGCACATCGAGTGCAACGCCGCCTGCGACTACGCGCCCGTCGTGATGGTCAACTGGGAGTTCTTCGACAACATGACGCCGGAGTCCGCCGCCGCGCTGGTGGACGACCTGCGGTCCGGGAAGGCCGTCACGCCGTCCCGCGGCCCCGGCCGGCTCTGCACCTGGCGGCAGGCGTCGCGGATCCTCGCCGGATTCGGTGACGGCCAAGCCGCCGACGGGCCCGCCGCCGGGCCAGCCAGCCTGGTCGGGCTGAAGATCGCGAAGGATCGCGGCTGGACGGCGCCGGAGGCGCCGGACAGCAGCACTGCCACCGAGGGAGCGTCGCGTTGACCGACACGCTGACCCCCGTGCTCACCGCCCACTGGGATGAGCCGGACAGCTTCACCCTGGCCGGGTACCGCCGGGCAGGCGGCTACCGCGCGCTGCCGAAGGCCCTGGCCATGCCGCCGGACGACATCATCGCCGTGGTGAAGGACTCCGGGCTGCGCGGTCGCGGCGGAGCCGGCTTCCCGACCGGAATGAAGTGGAGCTTCATCCCGCAGGGCGACGGGAAGCCGCACTACCTGGTGGTCAACGCGGACGAGTCCGAGCCGGGCACCTGCAAGGACATCCCGCTGATGATGGCCAATCCGCAGGTGCTCATCGAGGGCGTCATCATCGCCTCCTACGCCATCCGCTGCAACCAGGCCTTCATCTACGTGCGCGGCGAGGTCCTGCACGTCGTCCGGCGGCTCCAGCAGGCGGTGGCCGAGGCCTACGAGGCCGGCTACCTCGGCCGGGACATCCTCGGCTCCGGCTACGACCTTGACCTGACCGTCCATGCGGGCGCCGGCGCCTACATCTGCGGCGAGGAGACGGCGCTGCTCGACTCGCTCGAGGGCTACCGCGGCCTGCCCCGGCTGAAGCCGCCGTTCCCGGCGGTGGCCGGCCTGTACGCGAGCCCGACGGTGATCAACAACGTCGAGTCGATCTCCAGCGTGCCGTCCATCGTCCTCAACGGCGCGGCCTGGTTCGCCGGGCTCGGCACGGAGAAGTCCAAGGGCTACGGGATCTTCTCGCTGTCCGGGCACGTTGTCACGCCCGGCCAGTACGAGGCGCCGCTCGGCATCACCCTGCGGGAACTGCTCGACCTGGCCGGCGGGGTCCGTCCCGGGCACCGGCTCAAGTTCTGGACCCCGGGCGGGTCGTCCGTGCCGCTGCTCACCGACGAGCACCTGGACGTGCCGCTGGACTTCGAGTCCGTCGGCGCCGCCGGGTCCCAGCTCGGCACCCGTGCGCTGCAGATCTTCGACGACACCACCTGCGTGGTCCGCGCGGTGCTCCGCTGGACCGAGTTCTACCAGCACGAATCCTGCGGCAAATGCACGCCGTGCCGCGAGGGCACCTATTGGATGGTGCGCGTGCTCGACCGGCTGGAGCAGGGCAAGGGCAGCGAGGAAGACCTGGAGAAGCTGCTGGACATCTGCGACAACGTGCTCGGCCGCGCGTTCTGCGCCCTGGGCGACGGCGCGACTAGCCCGATCACCTCGTCGATCCGGTACTTCCGGGACGAGTACATCGAGCATCAGAAGCGAGGCGGCTGCCCGTTCGACGCCAGCGCCTCGACCCTGTTCGCAACGAGCGGCTCAGCGGGAGCGCTGGGCGGAGGCCGGTAAAGCCATGACCGTGCAGGCAACCGACGGGCCCGGCGCCCCGGCGCCCGTGCCAGAAGACACCGTGACCGTCACCATCGACGGCTTCGAGATCGCCGTGCCCAAGGGCACGCTGGTGATCCGCGCCGCCGAGCTGCTGGGCATCCAGATCCCGCGGTTCTGCGACCACCCCCTGCTGGACCCGGTCGGTGCGTGCCGCCAGTGCCTGGTGGACGTGGAGGGCCAGCGCAAGCCGATGGCCTCGTGCACCACCGTGTGCACCGAGGGCATGGTGGTGCATACCCAGCTCACCTCCGCCGTGGCGGAGAAGGCACAGCGCGGCGTCATGGAACTGCTGCTGGTGAACCACCCGCTGGACTGCCCGATGTGCGACAAGGGCGGCGAGTGCCCACTGCAGAATCAGGCGATGTCCACCGGGCAGGGAGAGAGCCGGTTCACCGAGCCCAAGCGCGAGTTCGCCAAGCCGGTCGCGATCTCCTCGGAGGTGCTGCTTGACCGGGAGCGCTGCATCTCGTGCACGCGGTGCACGAGATTCTCCGAGGAGATCGCCGGCGACCCGTTCATCGACTTCGTCGAACGCGGGCCGCGCCAGATGATCGGCACCGCCGAGGGCAAGCCGTTCGACTCCTACTTTTCCGGTAACACCGTGCAGATCTGCCCGGTGGGCGCCCTCACCGGCGCGGCCTACCGGTTCCGGTCCCGGCCGTTCGACCTGGTGTCCACCTCCGGGGTGTGCGAGCACTGCGCGGCGGGCTGCCGGCAGCGCACCGATCACCGGCGGGGACGGGTCATGCGGCGCCTGGCCGGCGATGATCCGCAGGTCAACGAGGAGTGGAACTGTGACAAGGGCCGGTGGGCCTTCACCTACGCCACCGAGCCCGACCGGCTGACCGTCCCGCTGGTCCGGAACTCCGACGGCGTGCTCGCCCCCGCGTCCTGGCCCGCGGCGGTCGCGGCCGCGGCCCGCGGCCTGCTCGCCGCCTGCGGCACCGGGACCCCGGCCGGGCTGCCCCCGGC
>DASQVO010000387.1:0-6107 GCA_035640715.1 Streptosporangiaceae bacterium | reverse complement strand
TGCTCCATCCTGGCCTCGATCCTGCTGGAGCGGCCGGTGAAGTGGATCGAGGACAAGACCGGCAACCTGATCTCCACCGGGTTCGCGCGGGACATCTACCTGGACGGCGAGATGGCGCTGCGCCGCGACGGCAAGATCCTGGCTGTCCGGATGCGCGCCGAGGCCGACCACGGGGCGTTCTTCTCCGACGCGCAGCCGAGCAAGTTCAAGATCGGGCTGCTGCACTCGACGTTCGGCTGCTACGACATCCCGGTCGCGCACCTGGCCGCCCGGGGCATGTACACCAACAAGGCCCCCGGCGGGGTCGCGTACCGGTGCTCGTTCCGGGTGACCGAGGCGATGTTCTTCCAGGAGCGGATGGTCCACGCCGCCGCCCGCGACCTGGGCATGGACCAGGCCGAGTTCCGGCGGATCAACCTGGTGCGCGATGAGGCGTTCCCGCACCGCACCCCGTTCGGCTTCCTGCTCGACTCCGGCCAGTACGCCAAATGCCTCGACGTCGGCCTCAAGGCGATCGGCTACCAGGACTTCCTCCGGCGGAAGGAGGAGGCGAAGGCGAACGGCAGGCTGCTGGGCATCGGCATCTCCACGATGAGCGAGCCGCTCGGCGCGGGGAACAGCCGCGAGTACGACATCCTCGGCATCAAGATGTTCGACTCGGCCGAACTCCGGGTGCATATGACCGGCAAGGCCCTGCTGCGGGCCGGGACCAGGGGCCAAGGCCAGGGGCACGAGACGACCTGGGCCCAGATCGTCGCCCACGAGCTCGGCATCCCCGCCGACGACGTGACCGTCGAGGAAGGCGACACCGACACCGCTCCATTCGGCATGGGCACCTACGCCTCGCGCAGCACGCCAGTGGCGGGAGCCGCGATCGCCATGGTGTCCCGCAAGGTCCGTGCCAAGGCCCGCAGGCTGGCCGCGCACCTGCTGGAGGTGTCCGAAGAGGACATCGAGTGGGAGCTCGGCCGGTTCTACGTGCGCAGCGCTCCCGACCGGGGGGTGACCATCCAGGAGTGCGCGATGGCCGCCTACAGCAACATGCCGGACGGCATGGAGCCGGGCCTGGAGAACAACGCCTACTACGACCCGCCCAACCTCACCTGGCCGTTCGCCTGCTACATCGTCACCGTCGAGGTGGACCCCGAAACAGGTGTCTGGGATGTGCTCGACATGGTGGCGGTGGACGACTGCGGGGTCCGGATCAACCCGATGATCGTCGAAGGCCAGATCATGGGCGGCCTCACCGAAGCCTTCGCCATGTCCAGCATGCAGTTCATCACGTTCGACGCCGACGGCAACTGCGTGGGCTCCAACTACATGGACTACCTGCTGCCGACCGCCTGGGAGACCCCCGGCTTCGAACTGCACAGCGAAGTGGTGACGCCGAGCCCGCACCACCCGATCGGGGCCAAGGGGGTCGGTGAGTGCGCGGCGGTCGGCGGCCCGGCCGCGTTCGTCAACGCGGTGATGGACGCGCTCGCCGATACCGGCGTCCGCAACATCGACATGCCGCTGCTCCCGGACCGGGTATGGGAGGCCATCACCGCCCGCCATGACGTCTCCGGCGCGCCACCCGTCCGTTCGGACGGATAAAGAGAGGGACGCTGATGGACGGCTGGGGATTCCTGGAGCAGGCGGCCGAGCTGGCCCGGCAGGGTGAGGCGTTCGCGCTGGCCACCGTGGTCTGGCGGCAGGGCCCGTCGTCGGGCAAGGAGAGCTGCCGGGCGATCATCACCGCCTCGGGTCAGCTGCACGGCTGGATCGGCGGCGCCTGCGCCGAACCGGCGGTCATCCGGGAGGCCCGGCAGGTGATCGCCGAGGGCACGCCGCGCCTGCTGCTGCTCGGCACCGCCGAGCAGTTCGGCGGCCCGACACCTGCGGGCATGAGCTTCGTGCCCATCTCCTGCCAGAGCGAGGGCGCGCTGGAGGTCTACATCGAACCGGTCCAGCCCGCGCCCCACCTCGTGGTCGTCGGCCATTCCCCGATGGCCCGCACACTCGCCGAGCTTGGCCGCGTGCTCGGCTGGCGCACCGACCTGATCGCGGGCGAAGACTTCTCCTCCTCCGACGCTGACGAGCTGTCGATCGTGGTGGTGGCCACCCAGGGTCACCACGACGAGGAGGCCGTCGAGCAGGCGGTGGCGGCCAGGCCGGCCTACCTGGGCCTGGTCGGCTCGGCCCGGCGGGGCGCGGCAGTGCTCGGCTACCTCGCCGAGCGGGGCGTGCCCGCCGCCGAGCTCGGCAAGGTCCACGTCCCGGCGGGACTGGACCTGGGGCCGACGTCACATCAGGAGATCGCGGTCGCGATCCTGGCCGAGATCGTCAAGCTCCGCGCCTCAGGTGAGCTTGTCCGCACCCCGCACATGCCGGCCAGCGCCGGCGCCGCGCAGCCCAGGGCCGCCTCCGGTGCCGCGGGCAGCCACGCGCCGGAGGCGGCGCCCTCCGGCGAAGCCACCGATCCCGTCTGCGGGATGACGGTCACCGCCGGCCCCTCCGCGTACCCGCTGGAACACGAGAGCGTCACCTACTACTTCTGCTGCGCCGGCTGCCGCCAGAAGTTCGGGAAAGACCCAGCCGCCTATACGAAGAGAGAGACCCGATGCTGATCACGAACGAGTTCGAGGTCGCGGCGCCCGTTGAGAAGGTCTGGCAGTTCTTCGGCGACATCCCGAACGTAGCGGCCTGCCTGCCCGGGGCCGAGCTCACCGAGGACCTCGGAGATGAGAAGTACAAGGGCCGGGTGAGCATCCGGATGGGCCCGGTCAGGCTGCGGTTCGCGGGAACGGCGGACATCACCGAGCGCGACAACGACGCGAGACGGATCGTGGTGAACGCGGCCGGCGCCGATGAAGCGGGCCGGGGCCAGGCCGCCATGGTCGTCTCGGCCAAGCTCACCCGCTCCGGGAACGGCACGAAGGTCGGGGTGACGCAGGACCTGCAGATCTCCGGCGCGGCCGCACAGTACGGCCGCGGGATGATCTCAGACGTGTCGGCCGTGCTGATGCGTGACTTCGCCGTCAACCTGCAGGACGGGATCGCCAGGGCCGAACGCGGCGAGCCGCTGGACTCCCGGGCGCCCGCCGCGGCGGAGGCGAGCGGTCTCACTGTCGGCCTGCGGGCCGCGCTGATGGCACTCCAGCGGGTCTTCCGCCGCTTTTTCCTGCCCTATCAACCACACCCGAGCTGAGGGGAACGAGCCATGGTCCTCTGGTGGATTGGCAATGCGGTGCTGCTGGTGGTGATACTCCCGGTGGTCATCGCCCTGCTCAACCGCGTGCTGGCCGCGCTGGAGCGGATCCGCGCCGCCAGCGACGAGATTCTCAGCGGCGGCGTCGCCCTCATCGGCGAACTCGACGGCGCACCGGAAGCCCTGGCTACCACGGACCGCACCATCAGGGAAGTCGCCGCGGGCGCCGTGCGGTACGCGGGTCCCGTCAGCAAGCTTCTCGCCTGAGCAGGAAAGGAGCAGTGCCATGCCGGCAGCCGCCTGGTTCACCATCATCGTCTCCGCGCTGATCGTCGGGATCACCGCGATCGGCCTGTTGCGGGTCATCTTCCATCTCAGAGCCATACGCGCGACGCTCGGCCAGGTCCTCGGCGGCACCGCCGTCATCGCGCAGCAGACTTCCGCCGTGCCGGACGTCGTCTCGTCGGTGAACGCGAGCCTGAAGCCGGTACGCGACTTCTGCGAGTCGGTGTGAAGGGGATGAGCTTTATGAGCTACACCGGCTGGTGGATCGGCTACGGGATCGGCATCTTCGTCGTGCTGGCCGTCGTCGCCCTGGTCACGCCGATCCTGCTGCTGGCTCGCTCGATCGGCAAGGCGGCGCCGCTGATCAACGACGAGCTCGCCCAGGCGGCGCGGAACACCGCGCCGCTGAAGGACCTGAACACGACGATCGAGCATGCCACGATCATCATCGCCGGGCTGAAGCGCGGGCGCGAACGGCTGGGAGGCTAGCCATGCATGCGGTAGCACTGTCCTCGGCGCAGCACACGCTGTGGCTGATCGGGATCATCGTCGGCTTCGTCGTGGTCCTGGCCGTCGCGGCCCTGCTGAGCCTGCTCGTCTACCTGGTGAAGATCATCGACCGCCGTGTCGTCGAGGTGCGCGACACCCTGACGGCTGCCGACGCGAACACCGAGGCCACCTCGCTCCTCCCGGTGGTCGCCGGCGGTGTCGAAGCCGTTCTGGCGGAAGGACTGCAGCACCATCTCTTCCTCGGCCGCGTCCTCGGGAAGGTGAAGTCATGACCACGCTGGTTGTGCTGACCGTCGTCGTCATCGCCCTGCTGATCGCCGGGCTCGCGTTCTACCTGATCTGGGTCGGCACCCTGCTCAACCGGGTCGCCGGGAACCTCGAGGAGTGCGGGCAGATCGTGCGGAAGATCGTGAGCCACGCCAGGCTGATCGGGCCCAACGTGGAGCACATCAACCGGACCGGCGGCGTGGTCGCGGGCGCGCTTCCGCTGCTGTACGGGATGGCAGAGGAGATCGTCACCGGCGCCACCTGGCCGCCGCAGGCACCGTCCGGCCACCCCGAGCCGGCCCGGCCAGCCTCCGGCCACCGCCGCTCCCGCATGCAGGAAGCCGTCGGCTACGCCCCGCCCCGCTAACCGCCTCCCACGCCCTCTCCTCATCATGAGACGTGATGGGTCGAACCCACATTGACCCTGGAGCTCTCGCGGGTTAGCGCCGATTTTCGCGCCCGCCAACTCGGACGCGCTGCTGGCCGACATTGACCTCACGGAATGAAGTACGTCCGCGCCCTGAACTCCCCGGTCGGCTTACGCCGGTTATCCTGCACTACATGGACACGGCTGACAGCCGCAGCGCCCCGGTCGCTCGCTACCGGCGGCCGTATGCGGTCGCGGAGAGCCTCGACCTGCTCCGGGGTCCTTCTTCTGGCACTGTGCGCCTGCCGACGCACCTGGACTGGTCCGGGAACGCCGTCTACGATCTTGACGCCCCGGGAAGGATCGTCGATCTGTACCGCGCGGTTCTTATCGAGGCAGCCAGCCCTCAGGACCTGTACGCGTACCTGGACGCCCGGATACTGCGGCGGCTGTGGGCGCTGCTGTGGCTGCCAGCCCAACTCAGGAAGGCCTGGGAGCAGAAGTTCCCGATCCTGGCCGAAATCAGCCGGGTCACCGCAACGGCATAAGGGGCGGGCGATGGAGCCGCGGCACGAGCGGATCGCGAAGATCGCCCTCGCCGCCGGAGCGCGGTACGGCCTAGCGCTCGCTGGCGGGTACGCCGTCTCGGCGCACGGGATCGGGAACCGGCCGAGCGGCGATGTTGACCTGTTCACCAGCTGGCAGCACCGCGACGAGTTCCCCGCGCTGACATCCACCGTCGTCTCCGCCCTTGAGGCCGCCGGGTATAAGGCGTCCGTCGTCATGAGCGCCGAGACGTTCGCGCGGCTGACCGTGACCGACCCTGCCGACGGGAGTGAGGAGAAGGTCGAACTGTCCGCCGACTGGCGCGCGCACGACCCGGTTCAGCTCGACATCGGCCCCGTCCTGCACGCCGACGACGCCGTGGCGAACAAAGTCTGCGCCCTCTTCGGCCGCGCCCTGCCGCGCGACTTCCTGGACGTGGATGCCGCCGTCACCAACGGCCGGTACACGCGCGAGCAGTTGCTGGAACTCGCCGCCGAAGCCGACCACGGCTTCGATCCCCTGCTCTTCGCCGATGCGCTCGGGGCGCTGACGCAGATCACCGACGCCGCGTTCGCCGAATACGGGACCGACCCCAGCATGATCGTCGACATGCGCCACCGCTTCGCTCAGTGGCGACAGCAACTTCTAGCCAGCAAACCTGAATAGTCCAGTGGACGCCCGGCTAGACCACTCGCCTTTTCTGCGCTAGGTCACTCGCCTGCGAGCATCTCGCTGAGCGTGAAATCAAGCGCCATTAAGCCGACGCGGGGCCATCCGGGCCGCGGGAGGCCAGGGGGCCGGTGGTTGGCGCCGAATAGCCGCCGAGGTGCGCGGCACCCTGACGGCTGCCGACGCGAACACCGAGGCCACCTCGCTCCTCCCGGTGGTCGCCGGCGGTGTCGAAGCCGTTCTGGCGGAAGGACTGCAGCACCATCTCTTCCT
>DASQVO010000386.1:0-7241 GCA_035640715.1 Streptosporangiaceae bacterium | reverse complement strand
GTCCACTACGTCGTCAGGTACCAGGGCGGCAACAATGCGGGCCACACGGTGGTCATCGGCGAGGACAGCTACGCGCTGCACATGCTGCCGTCCGGCGTCCTCTCGCCTGACGTGGTGCCAGTCATCGGAAACGGCGTCGTGATCGACCCGGGCGTACTGCTCGAGGAGATCGACACCCTCCAAGGCCGCGGTGTCTCCTGCGAGAAA
The DNA here is from genome assembly GCA_035640715.1 of Streptosporangiaceae bacterium. Classification (GTDB taxonomy): domain Bacteria; phylum Actinomycetota; class Actinomycetes; order Streptosporangiales; family Streptosporangiaceae; genus DASQVO01. Next base: position 7,034 of record DASQVO010000386.1, on the reverse strand, counting down.
CTGGTGGTCTCAGCGAACGCGCATCTGATCATGCCGTACCACCGCGCGCTGGACAAGGTAACGGAACGGTATCTCGGCAGTGCGAGGATCGGCACGACGGGCCGGGGGATCGGCCCCACCTACGGCGACAAGATCGCGCGGGTGGGGATACGCGTTCAGGATCTCTTCGACCCGGGCATCCTGCGCCAGAAGCTTGAGCTGGTGCTGCGTGAGAAGAACCAGGTGCTGACCAAGGTCTACAATCGCCGCGGCATCGACCCGACCGCGACGGCCGATGAGTACCTGGCCTACGGTGAGCGGCTCAGGCCGTACGTGGCGGACACCGGCCTGGTGCTCGCCAGGGCACTTGACGAGGGCCGCGTGGTCCTGCTCGAAGGAGCCCAGGCGACCATGCTGGACGTCGACCACGGCACGTACCCGTTCGTAACGTCATCGTCGCCGACAGCGGGCGGTGCATGCGCCGGATCCGGCATCGGCCCCACCAGGATCACGAAGGTGATCGGGGTGGCCAAGGCCTACACGACGCGCGTCGGGGCGGGCCCGTTCCCCACGGAGCTGGGTGACGAGCAGGGCGAGTGGCTGCGCAAGACCGGCGGCGAGTACGGGGTCACCACCGGCAGGCCACGGCGCACCGGCTGGTTTGACTCGGTCATCGCAAGGTACGCAACACGGGTGAACGGCATCACGGATTACTTCCTCACCAAGCTGGACGTGCTGTCGAGCCTGGACAAGATCCCGGTGTGCGTGTCGTATGAGATCGACGGCAGACGGCACGCCGAGTTGCCGATGACGCAGACCGAGTTCCATCACGCCCGCCCGGTCTATGAGTACCTGGACGGCTGGTGGGAGGACATCTCGAAAGTCCAGTCCTTCGGTGACCTGCCGCCGAACGCGCAGCGCTACGTCAAGGCCGTGGAGGAAATGATCGGTGCGCCGGTCTGCGCGGTCGGCGTCGGCCCGCGCCGTGACCAGACCCTCCAGATCCGCGCCTTGGTCTGATGCGCCCGCCTCATCCTGAAGTGAGCCGGTAGGCTCGCCGCCGTGCGCGTTCTTGTCATCGGCTCAGGGGGCCGGGAGCACGCCATCACCCGAGCGCTCGCCCGGGACCCGGCAGTTACCGGCCTGCATGCGGCACCGGGGAACCCGGGCATCGCGGCGTTGGCGGAAACTCATCACGTCGCCGCATCTGATCCGGGCGACATCACCGCACTGGCCGGGAAGCTGGCTGCTGACCTGGTCGTCATCGGCCCGGAAGCGCCGCTCGTGGCCGGGGCGGCCGACGCGCTCCGCGGTGCCGGGATCCTGTGCTTCGGGCCGGGCGCCGGCGCGGCCATGATCGAGGGCTCCAAGTCGTTCGCCAAGGAGATCATGGCGGAGGCCGGTATCCCCACCGCGGCGGCCCGCACGTGCGTGACGGCCGCGGAGACGGACGCGGCCCTCGACGCGTTCGGCCCGCCGTACGTGGTGAAGGACGACGGGCTGGCCGCCGGGAAGGGCGTCCTCGTCACCGCTGACCGGGAGGCGGCGCGCGCGCACGCACGCTCCGCCGGCAAGGTCGTCATCGAGGAATTCCTCGACGGCCCCGAGGTGTCGCTGTTCGCGGTCGCCGACGGCACCTGCGCCGTGCCGCTGATGCCGGCGCAGGACTTCAAGCGCGCCTATGACGGTGACCGCGGCCCGAACACAGGCGGCATGGGCGCCTATACCCCGCTCCCGTGGGCACCCGACGGCCTGGCGGAAGAGGTCATGAGGACGGTCGTGCAGCCGGCGGTCGGTGCGCTGCGCCGCCGGGGGACGCCGTACCGGGGCCTGCTGTACGCGGGCCTGTGCCTGACGGCAGCCGGCATCCGCGTGGTCGAGTTCAACGCGCGCTTCGGGGACCCGGAAACCCAGGTGGTGCTCGACCGGCTGGAAACGCCGCTGGCCGGGCTGCTACATGCCGCGGCCAGCGGCGGGCTCGGGCCCAGTGGGCGGGCCGGGACAGCCGTCCCGCGCTGGCGCCCCGGCGCCGCGGTGACCGTCGTGATCGCGGCGGAAGGCTATCCGGGCAGCCCGGCCACGGGTGACGTCATCGGCGGCCTGGATGACGCCGAGCGGGTGCCGGGCGCGTACGTGCTGCAGGCCGGGACGGCCGTTGGCCCGGATGGTGCGCTTGTGTCGAACGGTGGCCGCGTGCTTAACGTTGTAGGCACGGGAGACAACATCGAGGCCGCCCGTACTGCCGCTTATGCGGCCGCGGGCAAGATCAGGATGCGGGGTGCCTGGCGGCGCGGCGACATAGCCGAGAACGCGGGACGCACCGCGGCGGCGCGGGACCGGGCGGTCAGGGGGCACGACGAGGGTGCCCAGCCGGGGAGGGGGATCAGGTCATGATCAGCCGGTACACGCTTCCCGAGATGGGCCGGGTCTGGAGCGAGGCGCATAAGTACGAGCTGTGGTGCCGGGTCGAGACCCTGGTCCTCGAGGCGAATGCCCGGGCGGGAACCGTTCCTGAAGACTGCGTCGGGCCGGTGCGGGCGGCACCGCCCCCCACGCCCGAGGCGGTCGCGGCGGTCGAGGCGGTCACCGACCATGACGTGATCGCGTTCCTCACCGCGTGGGCCGATAACACGTCCCCGCGCAGCGCGGCGGCCTATGTCCACTTCGGGATGACGTCCTCGGACCTGGTGGACACGGCGCTGGCGCTGCAGCTCACCGAGGCGACCGACATCCTGCTGGCCAAGGCCACCGCACTGGTCGCGGCCCTGCGCGAGCACGCGCTCGCGCACCGCGGCACGCTGCGGCCGGGCCGCACGCACGGGGTCCACGCGGAGCCAGATGTGTGGGGCCACCGGGTGGCCGACTTCGCGTTCGCCGCCGCGCGCTGCCGTGACCGCATCCGCCGGGCCAGGGATGCCGTCGCCGTCGGGAAGCTGTCGGGCCCCGTCGGCAGCTACTCCAACATCGCACCCGACATTGAGGCGCAGGTCATGCCCGCGCTCGGCCTCCGGCCAGCGGATGTCGCCACCCAGGTCGTGATGCGCGACGGGATCTCGGAGTGGGTCGCCGCGCTGGCCCTGACGGCAACCGTCTGTGAGGCCGTGGCGCTCGAGGTACGGCACGGGCAGCGGACCGAGGTGCGCGAGCTCGCCGAGCCGTTCGGCACGGGCCAGAAAGGCTCGTCGGCGATGCCGCACAAGAAGAACCCGATCCGCTCGGAGCGGATCTGCGGACTGGCCCGGGTGGTCCGCGGCTATGTCACGCCGGTCATGGAAGGCGTGCCGCTCTGGCATGAGCGGGACATCTCCCACTCCAGCGTGGAGCGGATCGCGCTGCCGGACGCGGCAGTCGCCGTCGATTACCTCATTCACCTCACCACCGGGCTCGTCGAGGGCCTCACCGTCGATACCGAACGGATGCGGGCCAACCTGGATGCCACCGGCGGCCTGATCTACTCCTCGGCGGCGCTGCTCGAGCTCGTCGCCGCCGGCATGGCCCGCGAGGACGCGTACGCGCTGGTCCAGGCGGCGGCGATGGAGACCTGGAATACCGGGACGCCGTTCCGCGAGGCACTGCGCAAGGAGGCCACCGCGCGCGGGCGCTCGATCGATGAGGCGCGGCTGGACGAGGCGTGCCGGCCCGAGCGCTACGTGGCACGCCTGGGGCCGGTATTTGAGAGGCTGGAGAGGCTGATGTGACTGGAAAAGACGCTAAGCCGCCACCGCCTGGCCGAGCTGATGGAATACTGGACTACGCATTTGCGTGGGGCGCCTGCCGCGGTCCCGGCCGTCCCCGCCCTTGCCGGGACGGCACTCTGGCCAGCCTGGCCTTCACCCGGCCGTGCGCCGGTTCGTCCACTACCCCCCGGACAGGAGTTGCATCCAGATGACGATGGGCACCGAGATTCGTTACCGCGTACGGGGCGGCACGCCATTGCACGGCACCGTCTTCGTGCAGGGCGCGAAGAACGCCGCGCTCAAAATGATCGCGGCCTCCCTGCTCGCCGAGCAGGGCCGGACGGTCCTGCGGAACGTGCCGCCCATTGAAGACGTGCGCCGTGCCGTGGAACTGGCCCAGGCCGTCGGTGCCCGCGTCGAGTTCCACGAGGACGAGCGGACGCTGGTGGTTGACGCGTCCCGGCTCAGCAGCCCGGTGCTGCCGGCCGAAATCGCCCGGAGGTTCCGCGGGTCGGTGCTGTTCGTGCCGGCCCTGCTGCACCGCCTCGGCGAGGCCGTCATCGAGGGCATCGGCGGATGCAACCTCGGCAGCCGTAGCCTCGACTTCCACTACCGCGGCTTCGCCAGGCTCGGTGCCGTGGTCGATGAGGGCGAATCGGTCATCCACATCAAGGCCGGCAAGGACGGTCTCCGCGGAGCCCATCTCTACCTGGACACCCCGTCCCACACGGGCACGGAAAACCTCATCATGGCCGCGTCGCTCGCGCCGGGGACGACGATCATCGACAACGCCGCGCTCGAGCCGGAAGTGCTCGACGTCATCACCTTCCTCGCCAAGATGGGCGCGCGTATCACCGGCGGCGGTACCGGGTTCGTGACCGTGCGCGGGGTCAGCGAACTGTCGGCGGTTGAGCACACGGTGATGCCTGACCGGATCGACGCCGGCGTCTTCGCCATGGCGGCCGCGATCACCGGCGGCGAGCTGAACCTGGTGGGGGCCTCGCTCGAGCATTTCGGCGTGGTCCGCTGGAAGCTGGAGCAGATGGGCGTGGAATTCTCGACCCACGGCGCGGTCCTCCAGGTCCGCAGGGACAAGCCACTGCGGCCGATCAACGTCATTACGTCCCCTTATCCGGGATTCGCGACCGACCTGCAGTCACCGATCATGGCGCTTTCCTGCCTGGCCGACGGCACCAGCTACATCCGCGAGACGATCTTCGACGGCCGTTACACGCTGGTGGGCGAGCTGAACAAGATGGGCGCGAAGGCCGAGATGGACGGGAACGTGGCGCTGGTGCACGGCCCGAACACCCTGCGCGGCGCCGAGGTCGTGGCGCACGATCTGCGCACCGGCATCGCGCTTATCCTGGCCGGCCTGGCCGCCGAGGGAGAGACGGTGGTGGCGCCGGGGTACCTGATCGACCGCGGGCACGCGTCGATCGCCCAGCGGTTCACCACGCTCGGGGCTGACATCACGGCGGAGACTGCCAGTACGGCATGATCGCCAGTACGGCGTGACCGCCCTGCCCCGGCGGGTGTGACCGCTGGGCGGGTAAACCGGTTTCGTTGTTTTTGTGCATCGTTACGAGCCTCAGCCCTGTGTCCCCTTCACAAAGCGTTCCTGATGAGTTACTAAAAGACTGCCGGCGAATGCTACGGCGATGAGGGGCGTGGCTACGAAAGCGGCTGGCGGCTGGTTACGAGATGTGGATGGGGTGAGTGTTGAGCACGCACGTGAACAACGACCTGTCGGCCTGCCCCGGTTAACGGCCACGGGATAAGCGGCCGATGACCGCGAGAAGGCACCTGCCCAGCGAGCTCATTATCGGCGTCGTCGGGCCTTACGATCTTGTCGAGCGGATCATGCTATCCGGCGCGGCGGAACGGGACGAGACGTTCGGCGTGGTCCCGGGCGCGTGGCCGCCGGGCCAGTCGCGGCTGGCGGGGCAGGCCGGCTCCGCCGGGTCCGATGTGCCTGCGCCGGCGCAGGCACATCAGCAGACACCGGGCCTCGCCGGGGGCGCGCTGCCGCGGCGGCTGATCGCCGCCGCGTACCGGCGCGAGCGGGAGGCACCGGAGAAGCTCGCGCGGCTGGGCGCCGCCATCGACGTCTGCCTGTTCGCCAGCCCCGTGCCCTACGAGTACGCGCGCAGGGCGGGGATGATCGCCGTACCCGCCACCTATGTACGCCTCGACGGCGGGGCTCTTTACGCGGCGCTGCTGCGGGCCAGCCGTGACCAGGGTTATGACATCGAGCGGATCAGCGTTGACGTGCTGAGCCGCAGCGCCGTCGAGGAGGCCTACGCCGAGCTGGGGATCGCGGCAGACGGCGTGCGGCTGCGGGATGACCCCGGGAGCCCGGCGGCGCTCGCGGCCTTTCACGAGCGGCTCTGGCGCATGGGCGAGACCTCGGTGGCCCTCACCTGCCTGGATTCGGTCACGCGCCGGCTGGCCAGGGCGGGTGTCCCGGTGATCACCATACGGCCCACCGACGGCGCGATCCGGATGGCCGTCTGGAACGCCGTACTGCTCGGCGGCCATTGCCGGCTTGAGGCCGCGCAGTTCGTCCTGGTGGTCGTGGAGGTGCCCAAGCTGAGGGAGGGCGCCAGGCGCGCCCTATCCAGGTATTCGAATGACGAGCTGCGCCTGACGGTGCACCGGTTCCTGATCCAGGAGGCGCAGCGCATCCAGGCGGTGGTCAGCCGGGCCGATGACCACTCATTCGTGGTCGCGGCGACACGCGGCTCGCTCGCCGCGGTGACCGGCGACTTCACCGAGCCGCCGTTCGCCAAGCGCGCCCGTACAGAACTCGGCATCACGATCGAGGTCGGGGTCGGGACGGGACGCACGGCGCAGGACGCCGAGGCGCACGCCCGCAGCGCGCTGATCCGCTCCCGGTCCGGCGGCACGTCATCGGTGTCTGCGCCGGGACGTAAAGGCCACCCACTGGTGCCGCCGCCACGCCAGGCAGCAGCACCGTCCGCGCGGACGGTCCCGTCGCGGGGGCTCGAGACCCTGGCGCGCCTGGCCGGCCGGCTGGAGGGACCGGACGCGGCCCTCGTCGTGGACGCCGAGACGGCCGGCCACCTGCTCGGCGTCACGTCGCGGACCGCCCGGCGGCTGCTCCGTGGCCTCGTCGATGAAGGGCTCGCCTGGCCGCTGCCATCCAGCCGGGGCACCCAGCCTGGCCGGCCCCGCCAGTTCTACCGCCTGATCACCGAGAAACTCAGCGAACTGGCGCCGTCCCGCACGCGCTGACCGGCCGCGGTGAGCAGCCGGGGCGCTTCAGTTGCGGCGGGGGTACGCCCGGGCCACGGCAAGGAACGCATCGTTGGCTTCGGGCTCCGCTACCGAGACCCGCGCGCCCTCGCCGTCGAA
>DASQVO010000385.1:0-8075 GCA_035640715.1 Streptosporangiaceae bacterium | reverse complement strand
CGTCGGCGGCCAGTGGGCTGACCGAGCCCGCCAGGCAGGGACCGGGCCTGGCCGTGGACAACCTCTCGGCTCCGGCCAGCAGCCTGCCGGCCCTGCCCGGGCTCGGCGGTGGTGAGTGTGCCTGACGGGGGTGGCCCCGTCACTGTCCGTTGCCTGTGGCCGGGCAGTCTGGGAAAGTTCGGCAGGCGCTGGGAGCTGAAGGCTGCAGACGCCGCACGGCGACCGTCAGGGCGCCAGGTCGACAGCTGCCTTCATGGTCTCGTCCATGTAGAAGGGCACGGATGCGTGGATGTGGGTGATCTGCCAGATCCCATCGCTCTTGCGCAGTCCGGCGGTGAACCGGAACCACAAGGTGAACGTGCCCAGCGAGCCCATCCGGCTCAGGCCGTGGGCGTAGGCGACGTCACCGCCGACGGCAACGTTGACGTCCCTTATCTCGTAATCCATCGGCTGGTTACCGAACCCGGCGAGCCAGGTTCGTACGCCATCCGCGGTCGTCATGTCGGCCTTTCGTCCGCCGCCGATACTGTGTTGTCCGCCTGCGTGCGTGCGCAGTGGCGGCGCGAGGCTGTACAGCACGATGTCCGGCGCATAGTGGGCAACGATCTGCTCGGCGTCCTTGGCGCGGTACCCAGCCTCCATGTCCGCGAGCAGCACGCGGATCTGGCCCTCATCGTCTGCCATGGCTTCCTCCGTGATTGCTGGCGCTCGGCGCGAGCGCCGTTCATCCGTTTGGACCGATGCGCCGGGCGGAAGTCATCGCCGTGACGCCAGCCCGATGTACGACCCAGCCGCCGCGGCGACGCAGGACTACGCCATCGGCGCGCACCGGACACGGCGGCGGAAGGCGAGGTAAAGGCGCGCGGCACACCCGGCTCCTCGCGTCAGGCTGCTGTCCAGGCAGTTGCCATGCTGGTGCCGCCGGTTCGTAAAGATGGCCGTCTTCCTGGCGGCCCAGACCGAGCCTGCCGCCGGGAGCAGTTCCCTTGAGACCTGGGTGCTGGCCAAGCAGCAAGGGATCTGGCGCGTCGAGGCATTCCGCAACTGCCCTGAAAATCCGGACTGAGCCCCGCTGGCCGCCGCAGTCGGTCCGGCACCGGGCATTCGCCCGGCTCACCGCCGTTAGCAGGGCGGAGGCCAGCTTCCAGGGCTGCGGAGGTTAGCTTTGGGAGCCGTGGCTGAAGTGGTCCCCGGGCATGGCGGCTCGTACGGTCGGCTGTTCGCTGAGCCGGTTTTGCGCAGGCTCGCGATGGCCGATGTCTGCGCCCGGCTGCCGCAGGGCATGCTGAGCATGACCTTGCTGCTGGTCGCGGCCCAGTATGCGTCGATGAGGGCGGCCGGGCTGGTGCTGGCCGGCTGCACGCTTGGGCAGGCCGGAACGGGGCCCCTGCGGGGGCGGCTGGCTGACCGGCACGGCCTGTTCCCGGTGGCTACGGTATGCGGAGCCGGGTACTTGCTGGCTCTGGTGGGGCTGCTGGCCGCAGCGCTGGCGCGCAGCCCAGCGATTATCCTGGCCGGAGCCGGCTTGGTCGCGGGGCTGGTCACGCCGCCGCTCAGCCCGGGGCTGCGCAGCCTGTGGTCACGGCATGCCGGGGACAGGCTGCGACCGGCCGCGTTCGCCCTCGACGCGGCGGTGTTCGATCTGGCCTATCTCGCAGGGCCGGTGGTAGCGAGCGCGCTGGCCACCGGCGCCGGCCCCGTCGCGGCCCTCGTCGTCCTGCTTGGCCTGACTAGCGCGGGAGTGGCCGCGGTCCGCCCGTATTCCCGATACGGCGATGCTCCGCCCGGGCGGGGCTCGCTGCTGGGGCTGCGGTGCTTCCCCGCGCTGCGCCGTCTGCTGGTCACGGCGGCGCTGGCCAATACCGCGCTGAGTGCCGCCGAGGTTGCACTCACCGCCTATGCGCGGTCTCATCACGCGCTGTGGGCATCGGGCCCGCTGCTCGCCGGGGTCTCAGCCGGCAGCATCACCGGAAGCCTGCTCCTGGGCGCCCGGGCACGCGGTGGGAACGGCCGGTCGCGCCTGAGCCGTCTACTGGCCTGTTACACCCTCGGGCTGGCCGGGCTGACGGCCGCCGGGCTGTATGCTCCGCTCCTCGCCGTGGCGGCGCCGCTGGCCGGCCTGTTCCTCGGTCCCACCCTGGCCACGCTGTTCGCCGATGCCGCCGCCAGTGCGCCGCACGGCAGCGGAACCGAGGCCCAGTCGTGGCTCAATTCGATCATGAACGGCGGAGCGGCCGCCGGGGCGGCCCTCGCCGGTCTCGCCGCCGGTCACCCCATCCTCGGCCTGGCCGTGCCCGCCGTGGCCGCCGCGCTGGCCACCGCGAGCGCCGTCGGCACGGCCAGGGGCCGGGGGAACGCTGACGTCGCCGGTGATTCCCGGTCGGCCGTCGGCAACGGCTGAGCAGGCGCGCGGCGCGGCAGGGCGAACGACTGCGCCCGCGTTGTTGGGCCTTGATGTAGGTCAGGCCGAAGTCACGAGCGCTGTAGTAACCAGCAAAAGCGCACCTCATCGTACAGCGAGATCGGGAAAGTTATCACGTCTCACTCTGCGAGATGAGGAAGATGCCCGGACTGCCCCCAGAGCCGGACCTAGTCGCTGGCTGGTCAGATTGCGCAGCCAGCGGGTGGGAGTGACCCACATGCTCAAGCAGCGCTTAGGCAATCAGCTGTCGTTGTGGGAGACCATGCTTCCAGCGGAGGTGCTGCCGGGGCGATCACCATGCGCGCTCGTCTGCGGACAGGCCGACTGGTATACCCGGAAGAAAGTCGTCCAAGGAGGCTCATCGTGCGGAGCAGGGAGCGGGCGAACAAGACCGTTCTCCCCAAGAAACACATCCTCACGATCCCCCCGCGATGTCGTCGACCGGATGCACCTCGAAGAAGGTGACGAGTTCATCGTGACCGAGGAGGAGGGGCGCATCGTGCTGACGCCCGCGCTGGACCTGCCGCTGGTGCCGCTGCCCGCCGAACCGGCTCCTTGTGGACGATCGATCAATTCCAGGGAGCGGGATCTTCGATCTGACCGCCCCCAAGTCGTGGCACGCCCCATCCGTAACAGTCCGTTGGCCCGATACTGCTGCGCGCACATGTCAACAAAACGGGACATTCCTCGTTTGCCAAACCTTCAATCGCCATCAACGCACACGTTAGGTGCATCCCCGAAGGTTTCCTGTGTGCAGACGGAAGACATCACGGGCAGCACCTGTGCGGTGCGGGCTCGTGGGATCACGAAATGTTTCGGTGATGTCGTCGCGCTCGACGGTGTCGATCTGGATGTCGCAGCCGGGCAGATTCACGGGGTGGTCGGGCCGAACGGCGCGGGGAAGACGACATTGTTCGGCCTTCTGCTGGGCCTGGCCGTCGCGGACCGCGGCACTCTCGAGGTCCTGGGCACGCCGGCCGGGCGGTCGCTCGCGGCTCCTGACGGTGTCGCGGGCTTTGTCGACGGCCCCGGTCTCTACCCCGCACTGACCGCCCGGGGGAACCTCGCCGCGCTGGCCGGTCTCCACGGTCCCGGCGCGCGGACGGCGGGGATCGACGACGTCCTCGAGCAGGTCGGGCTCACCGATGTCGCCGACGACAAGGTACGCGGCTTCTCCCTCGGAATGCGCCAGCGGCTCGGGCTTGCCGCCGCCCTGCTCACCAAGCCGCGGCTGCTCGTACTCGACGAGCCTGCCAACGGCCTCGACCCGGCAGGCAAGAAGCACGTGCACAGTACCCTCACCCAGCTCGCGGCGGACGGGGCCACCGTGATCCTGTCGAGTCACCGGATGGACGACCTGGAGGCGCTGTGCTCCGAGGTCACCATCCTCGCGACCGGACGGGTCGTCTTCTCCGGCCCGCTGGGCAAGCTGGCCGAGGCGAGCGGTGAACTCGATTACCGGCTGCTGACCTCCGACCCGGAGGCGGCGCGCCGGGTGGCTGCCAATACGGACGGGATCCGGGTGGTCGGCGACGCCGGGGCCCGGCCAGACCGGGAGGTGTTTGTGGTGCGCGCGCTCCTGCCCGCCCTGGACGAACTGGTGTCACGGCTGGTTGGCGCGGGCATCGCGGTGCGCGAGCTCACGCCCGTCGTCTCGCCGCTCGAGTCCGCCTTCCTCGCCCTCACCGAGCAGCAGGAGTCCAGCTGATGACCGCGACCATCGCCCCCAGCGACGCTCCGGATACCCACCGTGTCCCGTTGGCGCGCGGCTACCGTTTCGAGCTGGTCAAGCAGCTGGCCCAGTGGCGGATACGCCTGCTGATCCTCGCGTGCTGGATCGGGCCGGCGCTCGCGGTCATCGTGGTCAGCGGGCAGGCCACGCTTCCGTCTGATACTCTCTTCGGCCGCTGGATGCACGCCACGGGCTGGGCCGGAGCGCTGGTGGTGCTGGGCTTCGCGGGCAGCTGGTTCTTCCCGCTGCTCACCTCGGTAGTCGCCGGTGACGTGTTCTCCGCCGAGGACCGGCTCGGTACCTGGCGCCATCTGCTCGTGGCGGTGCGCTCGCCACGGCGGATCTTCGTCGCCAAGGCACTGGCGAGCTTCACCGTCCTCCTGATGTGCCTGCCCGGGCTGGCGGTCTCCGGCATAGCCGGCGGGCTGGTGGTCGGCAGCCGGCCGCTGACCGGTCTGGATGGCCACCTGCTGTCGCCGGCCGACGCCGCCGGGAAGCTCCTGCTCGCCTGGCTCTGCGTGCTCGCCCCGATACTGGCCTTCGCCGCGATCGGGCTGCTCGCGTCCGTCATCTTCGGCCGGTCCCCGATCGGGCTGCTGCTGCCCGCCTTCGGCGGGCTGGGAATGCAGCTGGCGTCCCAGGTGCTGTCGATGCCGGTTGCCGTCCGCCTGGCCCTGCCCAGCTTCGCGTTCCTCTCCTGGAACGGTCTGTTCACCAGCCCGCCGATGCTCGGCCCGATGCTTACCGGCATCGCCGTGAGCCTGGCGTGGGCGGTCACCGCGACCGCGCTGGCGTACGTGCTCTTCATGCGGCGCGACTTCACCAGCATGGCGAACGACGGCTCGATGCGGCGCGCGATCACCTTCGGAATCCTGCCGCTGCTCGGGGTGTGGGTGCTTTCGGCCGGGGTGGTGGCCGCGGCGACCGGGGCCACCGGCTCCGGGATCGACGCCAGCAAGCTGCAGCGGTCGCTCGCCACGTCGTTCGCCCATCTCTACCGGGTGCAGAGCCATGATCTGAACCACTTGAACGTCACCGAGGCGCAGCTGCGGACCACGGCGTCATGCACCAAGGGGCAGGGCCTGGTCGCCCAGAACGGGCCCGGAAACGACTGGCGCTGCTACGTCTACTGGCATCTCCCTGACGTCAAGGATGCGACCGGACAGGCCATCTACCAGCTTGACGTCAACCCGAACGGGCGGTACGTCGCCGACGGCGACGGACCGAACGAAGTGAACGGCTACTTCGTGGTGCACACCCCCTACGGGGACGCACCGAACCCGCTATGGCAGTTCGACGGCCTCGTCGATCTGCTGTCCACCACATCGAAGGGATAGACCCTTAAATGCAGGTAAAGCGCCAACGCAAGCGTGACGGGAAGTCTACGCTTCCCGGCCGCTTCGGCGGCACGAAGGTTCGCGTGGTCACGGCCGGCTCGGCCGCGGCCGTCCTGGTCCTCACCGGAACCGGGATCGCTTTCGGTTCGACCATCGGGTTCGGCACCGACCAGGTTGGCCAGACCGTCGAGCAGGGCCTGGTCGTCTCCGACAACCAGATCATCAGCCCGTACGGCGACCGGCTGGTCCTCAACAACGGCAAGATCATGGGGTCCACGGTCAGCCCGGACGGCACCCACATGGCCGTCACGCTCGCCGACGGCAAGCAGGCGGTCGGCATCGTCAACCTGTCCAACTGGACGGTGCAGCAGTACATCAGCCCCGGCGGCAGTGACGTGGGCCAGGCGAACCCCACGTACTCGCCCGACGGCACGCAGCTGTGGGTGGGCCGGAACGACGGCTACACCAAGTTCACCGTGAACGCGGACGGCTCGCTGTCCAACCCGGTCCAGATCTCGATCCCGGCGCAGGGCGGCAAGCAGGCCCTGGTCGGCAAAGCCCTGTTCTCGCCTGACGGCTCGACCGTGTACTCCGCCGTCAACGGGCAGAACACCGTGGTCGCCATCAACGCGTCGACCGGGGCCATCGAGCAGACCTGGAACGTGGGCAACGCCCCGCGCGACCTGGTCCTGGTCGGCAGCAAGCTTTACGTCAGCAACGAGGGCGGCCGCCCGGCGACGTCCGGCGACACCACCATCAACTCCGACGGCACCCAGGTGGTGGCCAGTAACTTCACCGGTGCCACCACCACCGGCACGGTGAGCGTCATCAACACGGCCGACCCGTCCGCCGCGCCGGCGAGCATCAACGTCGGCCTGCACCCGACCGGGCTGTACTACAAGAAGGGGGCGCTGTTCGTCACGAACACGAACAGCGACACCGTCTCGGTGATCGACACCGCCAGCGACAAGGTGAGGCAGACCATCTCGACGCAGCCGTGGCCGGAGTCGAAGGTCGGGTACGAGCCCACCGCCACGACGCTGACCGACGACGGCCACCTGCTCGTTACGCTCAGCGGCGCCAACGCGGTCGCCGTCTACAAGTACACGAGCCCGCGGGACCCGGTCAGCTACATCGGCATGATCCCGACCGACTACTTCCCCACCGGGATCACCAGCTCGGGCGACAACATCCTCGTCACCAACATGCGCGGCATCGACGCCCGCCGCTCCGCCGGCCCCGGGCACGGCACCCACGACACGACGGCGTCGCTGACCAAGTTCACGCTGCCCAGCGACGGCGCCATCAGGGCCATGACCGGCACGATCTTCAAGAACAACGGCTGGACCCCCAACTCGGTCCAGTACGCCAGCCGCCAGCAGGCGGCGGAGGCGAAGCCGGTGCCCGTCCCGGCGGCGCTCGGCCTCCCCTCGACGATCAAGTACGTCTACCTGATCGTCAAGGAGAACCGGACCTACGACCAGCAGTTCGGTGACATCGCGAAGGGCAACGGCAACCCGGCGTTCACCCAGTTCGGCCAGAACGTGACGCCGAACAACCACGCGCTGGTCAACCAGTTCGGCCTGTACGACAACTTCTACGACGAGGGCACGAACTCCGCCGAGGGCCACAACTGGCTGATGCAGGCCGACAACCCGGCCTACACCCAGTCCCTGGCCGGCCAGTACGTCCGCAGCTACGACACCGAGGACGACGCCCTCGGCCACCAGCAGAGCGGCTTCATCTGGAGCGGCGCGGAGGCCGCGGGCAAGACCGTCCGCGACTTCGGCGAGTTCCAGCAGTTCCTCACCAAGCCGGCCGGCGCGACCTGGCAGAACCTGTACTGCGACGCCAGGAACATGGCGGCGAACCCGGGCGCGACCACCGCGTACCCGATGACGTCGACCTCGCCGATCCCGTCGCTCAACAACGTCTCGGACACCGCTTTCCCGAAGTTCGACACCAGCGTCCCGGACATCTACCGGGAGCAGATCTGGAAGCGTAACTTCGAGAAGAACGGCCCGGCGAACCTGAACATGTTCTGGCTCTCCAGCGACCACACCGGTGGCCCGCCGAGCCCGGCCGCGCAGGTCGCCGACAACGACCTGGCCCTCGGCCAGATGGTCGACGAGATCTCGCACAGCAAGTACTGGCCGCAGTCGGCGATCTTCGTCGTCGAGGACGACTCCCAGGCCGGTCTCGACCACATCGACGGCCACCGTGCCCCGATCCAGGTCATCAGCCCCTGGGCCCAGCACGGTGTCGTGGACAACACCTACTACTCGCAGATCAACATGATCCGCACCATCGAGCAGATCCTCGGGATCCACCCGATGAACGACAAGGACAGCGCGGCCACCCCGATGTACACGGCGTTCACCAACAAGCCCAACTACACGCCGTTCAACGTGGTGCCCAACCAGACCTCGCTGACCGCGGGCCTGAGCACGAGCAACCTGCCGTCCTGCGGCGCGAACGTTCCGGGCGGGACGACCGAGGCCGCGATCCAGCAGTCGACCGCGGTGCCCGCGGCCGAGCAGCAGGTCGCCGCGCAGTGGGCGACGTGGCTGAAGTCGCAGCGCAC
>DASQVO010000384.1:0-5592 GCA_035640715.1 Streptosporangiaceae bacterium | reverse complement strand
CAATTCCGGTCCCCTCCAGATCAAGGTCAACGGCGTGCCCATCTTCTGCCGGGGCGGCAACTGGGGCTGGGACGAGCTGCTCCGGCGCATGCTTCCCGATCGCATGGGCGACGTCATGAGCATGCACCGCGACATGAACTTCACCATGATCCGCAACTGGGGCGGCTGCAGCACGAGAGAGGAGTTCTATAGCGGCTGCGACGAGAACGGGATCCTCGTCTGGACCGAGTTCTGGGAGGGAGACGGGCTTTTCCCCGACCAGCAGAGCACTGGCGTCTTCCTCGAGCAGGCCAGGGACACGATCCTCCGTTACCGCATCCACCCGTGCATCGTGGTGTGGTGCGGCGCCAACGAGAGTTCTCCCCCCGCGGCGGTCGACACCGGGCTAAGCCAGGCCGTGGACCAGGTCGCCCCCGGCATCCTGTACCACTCCAACTCGGCCGCCGACGGCACCAGCAGCGGAGGCCCCTACGAGTGGGTCGACCCCACCCAGTACTTCTCCGGGATCTGGGGCGGCGGTGAGTTCGGGTTCCACACCGAGATAGGGCTACCCACCGTCTCGGTCACCGAGAGCATGAGGGGTCTGATCGGCGACACGCCAGATCCGGACTCCGACCTGCCGATCGACATAGACGCGGCGACCGACCGGGCCACGCAGACCGAGAACTTCCCGCGGCGCCGCGCCCGCTACTTGCGGATCCAGTGCTACAAGCGGGCAACGGGATGGGGAGTGTCGATGTGGAGCCTGTCGGTGTTCGACACGGCTTCCCCCGGCACCGACCTGGCGCTGGGCAAGACGGCGACGGCATCCTCCGTAGACAACAGCAGCAACGGGCCTGGCAACGCGGTCGACGGCAACCCCGGCACACGCTGGTCCTCTGCCTACGAAGACAACCAGTGGATCGAAGTCGACCTCGGTTCCGCCGTCACCTTCGACCAGATCGTGATCGTATGGGAACAGGCTTACGCGCTGAACTACGCCATTCAGGTCTCCAGCGACGGCACCACCTGGACCGACGTCAAGATGGTCCTTAATGGTGGCCCGTGGTTCCTGCACGACTGGTGCACCAGGGGCAACCAGCAGGTGGACACCTACCAGACCGCCATCGAGACGCGGCTGGGCACCGCGACCAGCCTCGACGACTTCTGCACGAAGGCGCAATTCGTCAACTACGAGAACATCCGGGCCATGTTCGAGGCGTGGAACACGAAGCTGTGGAACGATGCCACCGGCCTCATGCTGTGGATGTCGAACCCGGCTCACCACAGCACGGTCTGGCAGACCTACGACTACGACCTGGACGTCAACGGCACCTACTACGGGGCCCGCAAGGGCTGCGAAGCCATTCACGTTCAGGCCAGCCTGACCGACTGGCAGGTGCTTGCCGCCAACCACACGCCTCAGGCGCTGGACGGCGCGACCGTCACCGCCGAGCTCTACGACCTGTCCGGGAACATGCTCGCGGCACCGCAGACTCAGGCGGTGACCGTGGCCCCCTCGTCGGCCGCCCCGCTGTTCACCGTCGGCTTCGCTGCCTCCTTGCCATCGCCGCATCTACTCCGGCTCCGCCTGACTGACCAGCAGAACCGGCTGCTGTCGGAGAACGTGTACTGGCGGTACCGCAACGCCCAGGACATGCGGGCACTCAACCAGCTCCCGCAGGTGCCCGTCTCCGCCAGCATCCACGGCGCGGGAGGCGGCCGCCAGAATGAGCTCACTGTCACCCTGCGCAACAACGGACACGCGATCGCGGCCATGGTCGTCCTGTCCCTGCGGGACCGGAGTTCCGGGCAGCGGATCCTGCCCACCCGCTACAGCGAGAACTACCTGTGGCTGCTGCCGGGCGAGACCCGGGACGTCACTGTTTCGTGGCGGCACAGCCACCAGCCCGTTGTCCCGCAGATCCTGGTCAACGGATACAACCTGCCGCGTCAGGCACCCTGAGGGTTCCCGGCCACGGCACATCGGCTGAGTCAGGCGGCTAGCGGATCGACCCGACCAGAGGATCGGCAAGAGAGAGCTACCGACTCCGCCGTGCGGCCCACACCAGCCTCGGCTGGTCTGGCCGGGCCACGAACCAGGAAACCCGGGGACCGCAAGGCCCGAGGGCAGCCGGACCACCGGCGTAAGACCCAACCGGCCGAACGGGCATCCCCAGGCAACCAGGCGACCCAAGACCGTTCGGGGCCGCCCACCGGGCAGGACTCACCCCCGCTCAGTGTCTAGGAACGGTACAAGACGATCTTCCCGGGCGGTCCGCCTTACCCGGCGGCCTGTCAAGAGGCCGGAGCCGTCTGGCATCGAAGGAATAGGCCGAACGGATGCTGGCCCTGCGAGACGGGGCACCGAACTTGTTACCAACAGGTAGCCAAAGTGCGGGCGGCGGTCTAATCTTCCGTCATGGCAGGCTTCGACTACGACGTCGTGGTCATCGGGTCCGGTTTCGGCGGCAGCGTGGCAGCGCTGCGGCTGGCCGAGAAGGGCTACCGGGTCGCCGTCCTGGAAGCCGGGCGGCGTTTCGACGACCCGGCCAGCGACGCGCCCGGGCGGCGGCACCGGGCACTGCCCAAGACCTCGTGGCGCACCCCTGACTACCTGTGGGCGCCAGGCCTCGGCCTCACCGGCATCCAGCGGATCCACCTGCTCCGCGGCGAAAAGGGCGCACGGGTCCTCGTGCTCGCCGGAGCGGGCGTGGGCGGCGGCTCGCTCGTCTACGCGAACACGCTCTACGAGCCGCCACGGCCGTTCTTCACCGATCCGCAGTGGCGTCACATCACCGACTGGCAGGCCGAACTGGCACCCCACTACGACCAGGCGAAGCGAATGCTCGGCGTGACGGCCAACCCGACGATGACGCCGGCGGACGCGGCAGTGCGGAACGTCGCGAAGCGGATGGGCCGGGAAGACACCTTCCACCTCACCCCGGTCGGGGTGTACTTCGGCAACCGGCCCGGTGAGGAGACCGGGGACCCGTACTTCGGCGGCGCCGGGCCGCGCCGGGTGACGTGCACCGAGTGCGGCTCGTGCATGACAGGCTGCCGGGCAGGCGCGAAGAACATGCTCACCGAGAACTACCTCTACCTGGCCGAGCGCGCGGGCGCGCAGATCATGCCGCTGACCACGGCCACGGCCATCCGGCCGGCCCCCGGCGGCGGCTACCAGGTCGACGTGGCCGCCACGGGCTCGCTAGCACGGCGCCGCCGCACGCTCACCGCCGGCCAGGTGGTGCTCGCGGCCGGCACCTACGGGACGCAGAAACTGCTGCACCGGATGAAGGCGGCCGGCACGCTGCCCGGGCTGTCCGGCCGCCTCGGCGCCCTGACCCGCACCAACTCCGAGGCGATCCTGGGGGTCGAGCGGTTCCGGGCGCGCGGCGACGACCACTCGCGGGGAGTCGCCATCACCTCCTCGTTCCACCCCGACGACCAGACCCACATCGAGCCCACCCGTTACGGGCCCGGCTCCAGCGCGATGGGGGCCCTCCGCACGCTCCTTATCGACGGCGACGGCCGGGTGCCGCGCTGGGCGAAGTTCCTCGGCCAGATGGTGACCCATCCCTGGGATGTGGCCCGCCTCCCGAACCTGCGGAACTGGCCCCGGCGGACGGTGATCGCCCTGGTCATGCAGAGCCGGGACAATTCGGTGACCGTGCAGGCCCACCGCTCCCCGTTCGGCTGGACGATACGGTCGCAGCGCGGGCACGGTGAGCCGAGCCCGACCTGGATCCCGGTCGCGCACGAGGCGGTGCGGATGCTGGCCGAGGAACTCGGCGGCATGCCCGGCGGCACGTGGCTGGACCTGTTCAACATCCCGACCACGGCGCACTTCATCGGCGGCTGCGCCATCGGCGACTCCCCCGCGACCGGCGTCATCGATCCCTACCACCGGGTCTACGGCCACGAAGGGCTGCACATCGTCGACGGCTCCGCCGTCTCTGCCAACCTGGGCGTCAACCCGTCGCTGACCATCACCGCCCAGGCCGAGCGGGCCATGTCAATGTGGCCCAACCACGGCGATCCTGACCCGCGCCCGCCGCTCGGCTCGCCATATCAGCAGGTCAGACCGGTCATGCCAAAGAACCCGGCGGTTCCCGCGCACGCCCCCGCCGCTCTGCGCAGGCTGCCGTAACTGCCTCCGGCCAGAGCGGCTTCCGCATCCGCTGGGGTCACCAATGCCGCGCATGCGGGGAGCTCATCATGGACGCGGCGTTGGGGACCCCGGCCCCGGGGTACCGGGGCGGGTGAACCGCGAGCCTCAGCTCGCGCTCCTGATGAGATGGACTCCCTCACCCTCAGGCGGGGAGGATGTCAACGGTGTGGAAACTCGGCGGACCATGGACGGGACGGTGTGGACGTGGACGACGACTACGAAGTCATCGAGCGGATTGACGCCTTTTGCGACGCCGTGCCGCGACGAAGGTCGGTGGCGGAAGAGCACGGGCCACTGGTGCTGTTCGTGCCGACCGGCCCGGGGTGGCCGTACTACGCCCGCCCCCGCCGGGGCTCCACGGTTACGGTCACGGCCGAGGACATCCGCGCCGTCCGCGCCCGCCAGCGGGAACTGCTCATACCGGAATCCTTCGAGTGGATCGGCGAAGCCACGCCGGACATGGCCGCCGCGGCTCCCCGCGCGGGGCTCGCGGTGCGCGCGCACCCGCTGATGGTTCTCGGTGCGATTACCCCGGCTCCCGTGGCCGGGCCGGGGATCATCGTCCGCCTGGTCTCCCCCGACGAGCCGGAACTGGACCGTATCTGGGCGGTGCCAGCCGTCGCGTTCGGCCATCCGGGAACCAGCGGGGGGCTGGCCGGAGCCGTGGAACGCGACAAGATCGCCGCCGAGCACGACGGCGGCACCATCGCCATGCTGCGCGACCGCCTCTGTTCCGGCCAGTCCGTGCTGGCCGCGGCGTTTGACCGGGACGGCCCGCTCGCTGCGGGAAGCTGCCAGTCGATGGACGGGGTGGCGGAGATCACCGGCGTCGGGGTGCTGCCCAGCGCCCGGCGCCAGGGGCTCGGCGCAGCCGTCACCGCCGCCCTCGCTACCGACGCGCTGTGCCGCGGTGTGCAGACCGTCTTCCTGTCCGCTTCCGATGAGGATGTCGCCCGCATCTACGCCCGGCTCGGGTTCCGCCGCATCGGCACCGCCATGATCGCCGAGCCCGACCACCCATGATCGTCCCCGGCGGTGCTGTGCGGGGCGCCGTTTCCGCCTCATGATGCTGGCACAGCATGTCACGGCTTATGCCAGGTGCCGCCAGAAGGGCCACGGCCCGCTGGCCTCCGGGGCATGCCAGTTGCCGGGCATTCCGGCCCCGTCGGCGCGGCCGCCGGCCGGGCCGGCAGTGGCAGCGACAGCGATGGCGGACCGGAGGCCCCGTGAACCTCTTACGACGCGAAAGAACTAACGCCGCGCGGCGAGGCGACGTGGTCCCGGCTCGGCCAGTTGGCCGAGCCGGGAGGTTATGAGATGTTCGGGATCGATCAGCACCAGCAGGAGAAGCACCCGCAGGAGCCGACGTACCGATAGATGACATGCCGGCGGACGACATGCCGGTAGACGACATGCCGGTAGACGACATGCCGGTAGACGAC
>DASQVO010000383.1:0-2932 GCA_035640715.1 Streptosporangiaceae bacterium | reverse complement strand
CCGCACGTCCCCCTCGGTGACGTCACCGCGTTCGCTCAGGAGATGGACCGCGCTGGCGCCGACTGGCAGCTCATCATGTACGGCGGGGCGCAGCACGGCTTCACCCACAAGCACGCGTCACCAGGGGCCACGCCCGGCGTTACCTACAACGCGCTGGCCGGCAACCGCTCATTCGCAGCCACGCGCACCTTTCTCGCGGAGATCTTCGCGCCCAGCACCACGTGATGGCGATTGTCGTGCTCTGGGGTGCGCACCGCGCCTACGCCGAGCGCGTCGTGGTGCCGGCCGAGTCGGTCGCCCGCGTGCCGGCCGGGGCGATGGACGTAGAGGCGGCCACCCTGCCGATGAACGCACTGACCGTGCGCCTGGCCCTGGACACGCTGGCCCTGGGGCCGGGGCAGACGCTGGCGGTCACCGGCGCCGCCGGCGCGGTCGGCGGCTACGCCGTCCAGCTGGGCAAGGCGGACGGCCTGCGCGTTGTCGCCGACGCGTCCGAGGCCGACGAGCAGCTGGTCCGGGACCTGGGCGCGGACATCGTGGTGCGGCGGGGCAAAGAGTTCGCCGGCCGGGTCCGCGAGGCCGTGCCGGAAGGCGCCGACGGCCTTATCGACGGCGCGCTCCTGGACGAGCTGGTGGTCCCGGCGGTGCGGGACGGCGGCCGGATCGCGACCGTCCGCGGCTTTCAGGGGCCGGAGGAACGCAGCATCACCTTCCACCCCGTCATGGTCCGCGACTACGCCCGCGAGCAGGCCAAGCTTGACCGCCTGCGCCAGCAGGTGGAGGACGGCCAGGTCACCCTGCGGGTGGCCCGCACGTTCCCTGCCGAGCAGGCCGCCGAGGCGCACCGCATCCTCGAGGCGGGCGGCACCCGGGGTCGGCTGATCCTGGAGTTCTGAACCTGCGCCCTCGGCGGGCGCTAGCCGCCGAATTGAGGTAAGGCTCGTCTGGGCTGCGGTGGGCGGCGCCAGCGTGTGTCGGCCGGGCCGTCCTGCGCCAGCAGGTGGGCCACCAGGATCTCGGTTGCCGCGGAGGCGCGCGGGTAGGTGACCGCGTGCCAGGGGCGGCGCATCGGCGTCTGCGGGACGGGAACCTCGGTGAGCTGGCCCGCCGCGAGCAGGCCGCGGACCGCGTCCCGGGACACCAGCGTGACGCCCAGCCCGGCGGCCGCGCCCGCGACGACGGCCCCGTTGGAGCCCAGGGTCAGGGTGGGGGGCTCGGCGTCGAGCGCGGCGAGCAGGGCCTCGCAGGTCTCCCGGGTCCCGGAGCCCGCCTCGCGCATCAGCCAGGTGGTCCGCTCGATATCGAAATCCTGGGCCACGTCCGGCGCCCCGACCACGACCAGCTGATTCGGCCGGATAGCACGGACAGTGACCGCAAGGGACGCCGGCGCGCGCCCGGCGATGATGAGGTCGGCCTCGTGCGCGGCGAGCAGTCCCCACACGTGCTCGCGGGTGCCCACCTCGAGCCGCAGTTCGATGCCGGGGTGGCGATCGCGGAATGACGCCAGCAGCACCGGGAGGACATGCTCGCCGGCGGTCGTCACCGCCGCGAGCCGCACCCGCCCGTGCTTCGGGTCGGCGTCGCCTCGCGCGGCCGCGAGTGCCTCCTCCTGCAGGCCCAAGATCGTGCGGGCGTAACCGGCGTAGGTGCGGCCGGGCGCGGTCAGCCGCAGCCCGCGCCCCTGCCGCTCCAGCAGCGCCACGCCGACGTCACGATTCAGCGCGGCGAGGGCCGCCGAGACCGCGGACTCCGTCACCACCAGGCGCTGCGCCGCCGCCCGGACGGACCCGGTCTCCGCCACCGCCACGAAAGCGCGCAGCCGTGCCTCGGTCGTCATCGCATGCCCTCACTTTAGTAACTGCTCAAATATCATCGCCAATACTTGATGGACATTGCAAGGCTTATGGCTTGACACTGGAGGTGTTGCCAACTAGGCGAAGACGACCGCGATGACTGCGGAAGGCCAGGAGGAAACCATGACCCAGCGCTGGAACGCCGGCGTGATCCCGTACGCCGAGATGGGGTACTGGAAGCCGGATTACGAACCCAAGGACACCGACGTGCTGGCCGCTTTCCGGGTCGTGCCGCAGGAGGGGGTGCCGCCCGAGGAGGCGGGCGCCGCAGTGGCCGGGGAGTCCTCCACGGCCACCTGGACGGTCGTCTGGACCGACCGGCTGACGGCCTACGACACCTACCAGGGCAAGTGCTACGCGGTGGAGCCGGTGCCCGGCCAGCCGGGGCAGTTCATCGCCAAGATCGCCTACGACCTGGACCTGTTCGAGGAGGGGTCGATCGCCAACCTGACTTCCTCGATCATCGGCAACGTGTTCGGCTTCAAGGCGCTGCGGTCGCTGCGGCTGGAGGACATGCGGATCCCGCCGCACTACGCTAAGACGTTCCAGGGCCCGGCGCACGGCATCGTCATGGAGCGGGAGTACCTGAACAAGTACGGGCGCCCGCTGCTCGGGGCGACCACCAAGCCGAAGCTCGGCCTGTCGGCGCGCAACTACGGCCGGGTCGTCTACGAGGCCCTGCGTGGCGGCCTCGACTTCACCAAGGACGACGAGAACATCAACTCCCAGCCGTTCATGCGCTGGCGGGACCGCTTCCTGTTCACGATGGAGGCGGTCAACCGGGCCCAGGCCGAGACCGGGGAAGTCAAGGGCCATTACCTGAACGTCACCGCGGCGACGATGGAAGACATGTACGAGCGCGCCGAGTTCGCGCAAGATCTCGGCAGCGTCATCGTCATGGTGGACCTGACCGCGGGCTACACGGCCATCCAGTCGATGGCGAAATGGGCCCGCCGCAACGGGGTGATCCTGCACCTGCACCGCGCCGGGCACTCCACCTACACGCGGCAGAAGACCCACGGGGTGAACTTCCGGGTGATCGCCAAGTGGATGCGGCTGGCGGGCGTGGACCACATCCA
>DASQVO010000382.1:0-16335 GCA_035640715.1 Streptosporangiaceae bacterium | reverse complement strand
GCACCAGCGTCGACGGGTTCGGCGGCATCTGGCAGGCGGTCCTGGAGCGCTTCTTCTCCCGTAACGACATCGCCGCCACGGTCCAGATCAACGATTTCGGCGCCACCCCCGGCACCGTCGCGCTCCGTCTCTCCCAGGCAGGCCGTCAAACGCCTGGCGGAACAGGCCGGCCGGCCCACCGAACCCGTGTACGCCACCAACGTCAACGCTCCCCGCCAGATCGCCGTCTCCGGCGCGGAAGCGGCCGTCGACCGCCTCCTCACCCTCGCCCGCACCCACGGAGCGACCAGGGCCGAACGCCTCGCGGTCAACGTGCCCGCCCACAGTCTCCTGATGGCAGGCCCCGAACGGGAACTGGCCGCAGTCCTGTCCGGCCTGCCGGTGGCCCCTCCGCGCGTCCCCTTCGCCGGGAACCACGACGGCCGCACGCTCCGCACCGCAGACGCGGTACGCCAGGACCTCATCCGTTCGATCGCCCGCCCGGTCCGCTGGCACGAGGCCACCAGCGTCCTCTACGAGCGCGGCGTCCGTCTTTTCGTCCAGGTATGGCCCGGCGATTCACTGACCCGCCTCGCCCAGACCGCCTTCCCCGACGCCCGAGCCACCAGCATGCGCGCCACTTCCCCGGAACACATCCTCCAGCTTGTCCGCCGGGTGCCTCCAAGAAGTAGCGTGGGACCGCAATCCGAGGATCGCCGCCATCACCACCGTGAGGCCACCCGGGACCCGCCACCGGGCACCGCGACCATGACGGCGCAACGCAACGGCTAGTGCGGCGGACCACATACGTTCGCCGGGTTTGATCATGCGGCTTTGTGGGCGTGGGCGGCCCCAGCGTTGTTGTCGTTGGCTGCGGATGCGGGCGCGTTCGCGGCGTTGGGCGGCCAGGATGTCGGGGCAGCGGCGTTGGCGTTGCTCTCGGCGCGGCCAGTGACCATGGGTTCGCTCTCGGTGGCCTACTTCGGCAGCGGTCGCGAGCCGGTGGTCATGGAGATCGGCCCCGTCCTCGACCTCGAAGACGTCGTCGGCGGGAAGGTGTGCGCCCTCGCGAGCCGCATCGAGCCCCGGGACTACGCCGACACGGCGGCCCGTGCGGCCCGGTTCAAGTGCCGCGCAGCATCTTGTGGGGATCAGCGGGCCGTCTCGGTGGTGGTGCGGGCCAGCAGCAGGGCGATGTCATCCCGGGCGCAGGCGCCAAAGCTGGCCAGCACGCTGTGGCACAGGTGGTCCAGCGATCGCGCGGGGCTGGCGGTCAGCGCGCGGGCGAGCCGGGACATGCCCGTGCCGATGTCCTGGCCCGGTTGCTCGATGAGCCCGTCGGTGTAGAGGGCCAGCACGCCGCCCGGGGGGAGTTCAGTGTCGGTGGCCGGGTAGCGGCCCTGGCCCACCCCCAGCATCATCCCGGCGGGCATGTCGATGAATTCCACCCTGCCGCCAGGGTGGCGCAGCGCGGGCGGCAGGTGCCCGGCGCTGGTGAAGCGGCAGCGCCGGGAGGCCGGGTCATACAGGGCATATAGGCAGGTGGCGCCGGTGTGGTCGCCGTGCCCGGCGACTACACCGCTGAGCTGGGCCATGATCTCCTCCGGCGGGCACCCCAGGCGGCCCAGGGCCGCCGTGGTGGTGCGGAGCTGGCCCATGATCGCCGCGGCGTGGATGCCGTGGCCGGTCACATCCCCGACGACCAGCGCGACCTGGCCGCCCTCCAGCGGGATGACGTCGAACCAGTCGCCGCCCACCTCCGCGGCCCGGCTGGCCGGCTGGTAGCGGTGCGCGATGTCGAGACCTGCCACCTGCGGGATGTGCCGGGGCAGCAGGCTGCGCTGCAGGGTCACCGCCGTGGTGTGCTCGCGGGTATATAGGCGGGCATTGTCGATGTGCACCGCCGCGCGGGAGACCAGGTCGCTGACCAGCCGCACATCGGCCTCGCCGTACGGCTCAGGGTTTTCTGCCCGGTTGAACACGGCCACCCCCAAGGTGACGCCCCGGGCGATTAGCGGCACCACCATGAACGTGTGCGCACCCCGGGCAAGGAGGGCTTCCGCACGACCGGGCGTGTAGGGAGCCTGCCTGCGTATCTCGGCCGGGTTCCGCGCCAGGAGGGGCTTCCCCCGCCAGACCACCACGGCGGCCGAACCTGTGACCGGCGCGGTGAACAGACCGCCATCCTCGAAATTAACCTTGGCCCTGGTTTTATTGGTGTCGCGCACCACCACCCGGCGAAACTGCAGGGCGCCTGAGCCGGTGCGGGGAAGATTTTCCCCCTGCAGCACCTGGTCGCACAGGTCGATGACGATGCGGTCGGCGAGTCCGGGCACGGCCAGATCGGCGAGTTCTGCGGCCGTGCGGTGGATATCGAGCGAGGTCCCGATCTGGTGACCGGCTCGCTCGAGCAGGTCATGAGCCTGCCCGAGCGACGTTACCTGGCCGGTGATGTCCCTGAAACAGCACAGCGCCCCCAGCACCTGGCCGTTCTCCATCACCCGGCACGCCGACCAGGAGAGGATCCGGCGCCCGCCTGGCAGGGTCTGCTCCAGGTGCACGTCGACCGCGGGAACGCCCGCCGTCATCACTTGCTCGGCGAGGGTGCGCTCAATCAAGGCCGCGTCCATGCCGCCGATGGTCTCTGAGGGCCAGCGGCCGATGACCGCCTTGTCCGGGAGGCCGAACAGCCGGCGGAACGCCGCGTTGGTGCGCTTGGCACGCAGTTCGCGGTCGTGGAAGGCCATGGCGATCGGCGACTGGTCGAACAGCGCGTCCAGTTCGCGAAGGGAACCAAGATCGGAATCAGATAGCGACGATTTAATGACTCTCCGTATAAAACCGTTTATGGTGCCTCGTCCCGGTATACCCATCAGCCCTTTTCCCCCGGACATGCAGCATCAGTGCGGAAATCTACACTGAACAGCAAGTTTACTGATTTGTTGCACTGAGTAAGCAGTCGCCAGCATGCTGCCACGAGCAGCCCTGTACCGGCGAGGCATCCGCCGGTCAGGTCCGGCTCGCACTGGACCGTCTTCAGGCTGCGCTTGACCACTTGGAGAAGGTGGCCGGGATCGGTGACGGCAAGGCTGGCCAGCCCACCCTGCATGGTCAGTGACCAGATGACCCGACCGGCTGAGCCCGGCTTCATCCCGCCCGCGGCGGCGCCGGTCCGAATCCCCGTCTGCGCATGTCGGTCAATCAGCGCCAACTGGCCATGAGTCACGTAGACGGCTACGTGTGCACCGACCACCAGCCAGTCGACCACGCTCCGTGACGAGGTGTTGGAGTGACCGTCATGGGCAGTTGCCGGCCGTGGCCGGAAAGGATCGTTCGCGGACACCTTCCGCCGGTGCGGTGTTTCCGCAGGAGCCGGATGTAACGCATGCCGTGTCCGCGGCTTCGTCACGCTGCCGGGGGTTACCGGTACAGTCCCGGGCCATGAAGATCAGCTACGGGCGGGTGTCCACCCGCGACCAGAACCCCGACGCCCAGCACGACGCCCTGGCAGGCGCCGGGTGCGAGCAGGCGTTCATCGACAAGGCCCCGGGCAAGCTGGCCCCCGTCCCGAGCTGGACCGGGCGCTGCTGGTCGCCCGGACCGGGGACCAGCTCGTGGCGGCAAAGCTCGACCGGCTCGGCCGCTCCCTGGAACACCCGATCGACCTGTCCAAGGACCTCCAGGCCCGCAACGTGGACCTGGTGGTGCTCGACCAGGGCCGCTGTGCGTCCGTGAACCACTATCGCGCCGTTTGCTGATAACGGGTGTAAGCCTCCCTCGCGGCCGGAAGGGCATGGACATGAATCAAGATGGCGCATGAGACGGCGTACCGGGCCCGCTGCGGCGAATGATGCCGCGGTCATCGAGAGCTCGTGGCGTGAGCCCGAGCGGTTCGCGGTGCTGTTCGACAGGCATGCCCCGTACATCCACCGTTACCTCGCCCGGCGGGCCGGGCCCCAGGTCGCCGGCGATCTGGTCGCGGAGACCTTCCTCGCCGCGTTCGCCCAGCGGTTCCGGTACGACCTGGGCCACCCTGACGCCAGGCCGTGGCTGTACGGGATCGCCACCATCCTGATCGGCCAGCATCGCAGAAACGAGGCCCGTCAGTACCGGATCATGCAGGCCGTGGCGGCCGAGCCCGCCGTTCCCTGCCTGCCGAACAGGTGGCAGCCGATGTTACCGCCCAGGCGATGCGCGCGCTGCTGGGCGCGGCGCTGGATGGGCTGGCGGCAGGTGACCGGGATGTGCTGCTCCTCATCGCCTGGGAGCAGCTGACCTATCAGGAAGTGTCACAGGCGCTCGCCATCCCGGTAGGGACGGTGCGCTCCAGGTTGCACCGGGCGCGCGCGAAGGTGCGCCAGGTGCTCGCCGGGACAGACGCGGCAGCAACGTATGAGGAGATCACGGCCAATGAATGACATGGACCTGCTCAGCGAACTGGCGCAGGAGACGCCACTGCCCGCGCCCGCCGAACTCGGCGCGGCGCGTGCCCGGCTGGCTGCCGCGATTGCCGCCAGCCCGGCTGCCGAACGTTCCGCTGCGGCTGCCGTGCTGCCCAGGCGCCAGCCCCGCCCGCGCAGGCGGCTGGTACTCACCGGTGCGGTGGTGGCGGCGGTGTCGGCGGCCGCCGCGGCGGTTCTGGTCAGTGTCTGGGGCAGGCCCGCCGGCAACGCCGGGCCAGGCGTTGCCGGCGGGCCAGGCGTTAACGCAGCCGCGGCGCGGGTCCTGCATCGTGCCGCCCTGGCCGCCCTCCAGCTGCAGGCCGGCGCCCCGCGGCCAGACCAGTTCATCTATACGAAGACCGAGTATGGGAATGGCGGCCTGGATCAGTCATGGCTGTCGGTGGATGGGGCCAGGACCGGGCTGGTCCGGGCAACCGGGGGCGGCGGCCCTGCCAGCACCTACATCCCGGGCTGCCGCGACGGCCACCAGCTCCGCGTCAGCGCACCACAGGCGGAGGGCGGCACGCCCGGCGGGCAGGCATGTGTCCCGCAGCCGGCGTACTTTCCCGGCATGCCCGCCAGCCCACAGGCGCTGCGCGGCTACCTTAAGCAGACCTGGGACGTCGACCCAGGCTCGCCCGGTTACCTGAACGACTTCGGCAAGACCGCTGATGAGCTGCTGAGCCAGGCGTACCTGTCATCCGGGCAGCGGGCCGCACTGTATGACCTGCTGGCGCAGATGCCGGGCCTGTCGCTCGTGCCGCACGCGACGGACAGCATCGGACGGCACGGCATAGGCATCAGCTGGTCGCTGCCTGACCACGGCGGCAAGACCATGATCATTTTCAGCCGGGGGACGTATGCCGAACTCGGCATTACCACCTGGGGCGCCGACGGACAGCCGGGCGCCGCCGCCCTGCTCAAGCTCGCCATCGTGGACCAGGTCGGCCAGCTGCCTTGACAGTCCCGGCGCGGTGGCAGGCGGGCCGGCCAGAGCTCAGCCCTGGCCGGCCCGTTCCAGGAGCCAGCCCAGGGCCGCCTCGCCGGAACGGGGGACCGAGATGTGCCCGTCGTCTGGGCGCAGCCACAGCTGCGCTGAGCGGTTATGGCGCGCCAGCCACCGGCACCGATCCTTGCATCAGCCCAGATTCCAGGGCTAGGCCAAGCCACACAGATCGTTTAGACCCGAAACGGAAGCGGCCGGCAGCGGGTCCGGGACCGGCGGTGGCCGCCGTCACGGTCGTGCGGGTTACGGACACGCCCTCCCCGCGGCACGAAGAACTCACGGAGTTACAGAGTTCCGGAGTTCATCCTCGGTACTGCCGTGCAGCCGGGAAAACGTGCCCTGGGCCGGCCGGTTCAAGGGGACAATCCGTTCGCCGAGGTACGGCGTGACAGGATCGGGGCGTGGCCACGATCCTGCTGCTTTCCACCGCCGACACCGAACTGCTCGCCGCCCGCGCCTCTGGCGCCGGATACCGGACCGCCAACCCGGCCCGGATCCCGGCCGGCGAGCCGGGTGCCCTCGGCGCGCTGACGGACGGCACCGACATCGTCGTGCTGCGGCTGCTTGGCGGCCGCCAGGCATGGCCGGAGGGGATCAGCGCGCTGCGTGCGACCGGACTGCCACTGGTCGCCCTCGGCGGTGAGGCCACCCCGGACGCCGACCTGATGGCGCTGTCCACCGTCCCGGCGGGCGTAGCCGCCGAGGCGCTCGCTTACCTGCGCGAGGGCGGCCCGGCCAATCTGCGTGAACTCGCGGCATTCCTGTCCGACACCATCCTGCTCACCGGGGAGGGGTTCGCCCCGCCGGAACCGGCGCCCGCCTACGGCGTGCACCGGTGGTCTCGCCCCACCGCTCCCGAGGGCGACCAGTCCCGGCCGACGGTGGCGGTGGTCTTCTACCGCGCGCACGAACTGTCGGGCAACACCGCCTTCGTCGACGCCCTCTGCGATGCGATTGCCCGGCGGGGCGGCACGCCACTTCCCGTGTACTGCTCGTCGCTTCGTTCCGCCGATCCCGGCCTGGCCGACCTGCTGCGGCCGGCGAGCGCCGTGATCACGACCGTGCTCGCGGCCGGCGGCTCGGCTTCCGGCGACACGGGCGCGGAAGGGGACTGGGACGCAGGGCTACTCGCCGAGCTGGGCGTCCCGCTCATCCAGGGGCTCTGCCTGACCTCCTCGCGCACCCAGTGGGAGGAAGCGGACGGCGGCCTGAGCCCGGTGGACGCGGCCATGCAGGTCGCCATCCCGGAGTTCGACGGACGCCTGATTGCGGTCCCGTTCTCCTTCAAGGAGGAAGGCCCCGACGGCATCCCGGTGTACACAGCCGACCCGGAGCGCGCCGCCCGTCTCGCCGGCATCGCCGTCCGCCACGCCCGCCTCGCCGCCATCCCGAACCGGGCCAAGCGCGTCGCCATCGTGCTCTCCTCCTATCCGACCAAGCATTCACGGGTGGGCAACGCGGTCGGGCTCGACACGCCCACTTCGGCGATCAGGCTGCTCGGCGCGATGCGGGAGGCCGGCTACGACCTCGGTGACGGCTTCCCGGCCGACGGCGACACCCTCATCCACGCTCTGATCGCGGCCGGCGGCTACGACACCGAGTGGCTGACCGAGGAACAGCTGCGCGCCGCGCCGGCGCGGGTTCCGCTCACCGCATACCGTGAGTGGATTTCCGGCCTGCCGGACGAGATGCTGCGCCGCGTCATCGCCCACTGGGGAGAGCCGCCCGGTGAGCTGTACACCGACGGCGATGACATCGTTCTGGCCTGCCTGCGATTCGGCAACGTGGTGGTGATGATCCAGCCGCCGCGCGGCTTCGGGGAGAATCCGGTCGCCATCTACCACGACCCGGACCTGCCGCCGTCCCACCACTATCTGGCCGCCTACCGGTGGCTGGATGCGAAGTTCGGCGCGGATGCCGTGATTCACCTCGGCAAGCACGGCACCCTCGAATGGCTGCCCGGGAAGGGGCTCGGCCTGTCGGCGCAGTGCGCGCCCGACGCGGTGCTGGGTGACATGCCGCTGGTCTATCCGTTCATCGTGAACGACCCGGGGGAGGGCACGCAGGCCAAGCGGCGCGCGCACGCGGTCATCGTCGACCATCTCGTGCCGCCGATGGCGCGCGCCGACTCCTACGGCGAGCTCGCCAGGCTGGAACAGCTGCTGGACGAGTACGCCACTGTGGCGGCCCTGGACCCGGACAAGCTGCCCGCCGTGCGGGCCCAGATCTGGTCGCTGGTGCGCGCGGCCCAGCTGCACCATGACCTCGCCGTGGACGCGGAGCCCGGCGCGGCCGAGTTCGACGACTTCGTGCTGCACATCGACGGCTACCTTTGCGAGGTCAAGGACGCCGCGATCAGGGACGGCCTGCACGTGCTCGGCGAGGCGCCGTCCGGGGAGGCTCTCATCAACCTCGCGCTGGTGATCCTGCGTTCCACCCAGCTCTGGAGCGCCCGGTGGGGGGCGCTGCCGGGGCTGCGCGCGGCGCTCGGATTCGCCGAGGGCAGCGGCGATGCGTCCCGCGTCGACACCGACCGCTACGAGCAGACCGCCCGCGCGCTCGTCGAGGCCATGGCCGAGGCCGCCTGGGACCCGGCCCGCGCCCCCGAGGTAGCCGTCGCCGTCCTCGCCGCGCTGTCTCCCGTGGACGTTGCCGCGCCCCCCTCCCAGGATCAGGTGGAGCGGGTGGCGCGCGTTCTGCAGTTCGCCTGCGCCGAGGTGGTGCCGCGGCTCGCGGCGACCGAGGGGGAGATCGGCGCGGTGCTGCGTGCGCTGTCCGGCGGATACGTGCCCGCGGGACCGTCCGGGTCGCCGACCCGGGGCCTGGTCAACGTGCTGCCGACCGGGCGGAACTTCTACTCGGTCGACCCCAAGGCCATCCCGTCACCTAACTCCTGGGACACCGGGGCGGCGCTGGCCGAGTCCCTGCTCGCCCGGCACCTCGCCGACGAGGGGGACTACCCGCGGTGCGTCGGGCTCACGGTCTGGGGCACGTCCGCCATGCGCACCCAGGGGGACGACATCGCCGAGGTTCTCGCGCTGATCGGCTGCCGGCCTACCTGGGATGAAGTGTCGCGCCGGGTCACGGGCTTCTCGGTCATGCCGCTGGAAGAGCTCGGCCGTCCGCGGATCGACGTGACCGTGCGCATCTCCGGCTTCTTCCGCGACGCGTTCCCGCATGTCATCGCGATGCTCGATGATGCGATCAGCGCCGTCGCCGGGCTGGATGAGCCGGCCGAGGTGAACTACCTGCGCGCCCACGCGATCGCCGATCACACCGCGCACGGGGACTGGCGGCGGGCGACCACGCGGATCTTCGGCTCCAAGCCGGGTGCCTACGGCGCGGGGCTGCTCCCGCTGATCGACGCGGGGAACTGGCGGGACGACGCCGACCTCGCCGAGGTGTACGCGGTCTGGGGCGGCTACGCGTACGGCCGCGACCTCCCCGGGGCGCCCGCGCGGACCGACATGGAGATCGCGTTCGCGCGGATCTCGGTCGCGGCGAAGAACGCCGACACGCGTGAGCACGACATCGCGGACTCCGACGACTACTTTCAGTACCACGGCGGGATGGTGGCCATGGTGCGCTCGCTCACGGGCCGCAGCCCGGCCGCCTACATCGGCGACTCCGCGACGCCCGATGCGGTGAAGACCCGCACGCTCGCCGAGGAAACCCACCGGGTGTTCCGCTCCCGGGTGGTCAATCCGCGGTGGATCGCGGCGATGCGCAGGCATGGGTACAAGGGCGCGTTCGAGCTGGCAGCCACGGTGGACTACCTGTTCGGCTACGACGCGACCGCGCACGTCGTGTCCGACTGGATGTATGAACGGCTCGCCGCCGCCTACGTGCTCGACGCGGAGAACCGCGCATTCATGGAAAAATCCAATCCGTGGGCGCTGCGCGGCATAACGGAGCGCCTGCTGGAGGCGGCCCAGCGCGGCATGTGGGCGGAGCCGGACCCGAAGACGCTTGATCAGCTCCGCCAGGTCTACCTCGACATGGAGGGCGATCTGGAGGCAGGCGGCTGACGGTCGCTGTTCGTTTGCGTTTATGCGATGTCGCTGTTCGCGATTCGCAGATGCCGTGCCAGACTACGTAGTGACTGGCAAGCAAGGAGGCGACGATGACCCAGGCATCACAGGTCCCCATCGGGGTGGATCCCAGCATCCCCACTCCCGCGCGGATCTACGACTACATGCTGCGCGGCGAGCACTACCTTGATGTCGACGCACGCGCCGCCGAGCAGATACTGAGCGCCGTACCGGAGATCAGGGACTGTGCGTGGTCCAACCGCGGATTTCATCAGCGAGCGGCCAAGTGGATCAGCGAGCGCGGTATCCGGCAGTTCATCGACATCGGTTCCGGGCTGCCGACCGTCGGAAATACACATGATGTCGTCCAGGTGGTCAACCGGGAGGCCCGGGTCGTCTACATCGACAACGACCCGATGGTGGAAGCGCAGAGCCGTACCCTGCTCGCTAGCGCGGGGACAACCACCGTGATCCGCGGTGACCTGCGCGAGCCGAACGCGATTCTTGGGAACCCGGAGCTTCGCCGGCTCATCGACTTCAGCAAGCCGACCGGGGTGCTGATGACGGCCGTCCTGATGTTCGTTTCCGACTCCTCGGATCCGTGGAGCCTGGTGGCGCGCTACATGGACGCGCTGCCGTCCGGAAGCTACCTGTCGCTGTCGCACATCACTGACGACCGCAAGCCGCCGCTCGCCGTGGAGCGGTTCCGCGCCGTCTTCGACAAGGCCAGCGAGCACATGCACTTCCGCTCACGTGATGACATCGCGCGGTTTTTCGACGGCCTGGAGCTAGTTCCGCCGTATGAGGGTGCGGAGCCGGAGCTCACCTTCACCGGCGTCTGGGGCGCGGAAGACCCGGTCGCCGCGGATACCGACGGCTCGCGCTGGCTGTACTGCGGGGTTGCCAGGCGCCCGTGAACGCCAAGCCCACGACCGAGGACCTCGGCATCAATCCTGACGCGCTGGACTGGCAGCATTCGGGGGAGGGAAGCGGCAGCATCGAGATCGCGTTCGTCCGCGGAACCGGGGGTGACGATGTGCGCCGCGTCCCGGAGGCGCCTGCGGACTGGGTGCTGATGCGCATGGCAGACGACCCGGATCGCCGGGTGCTGGTTTTCGACCGGAACGAGTGGGAGTGCTTCCTCGATGGCGCGCGCAAGGGCGAATTCGATGACGCCGCCGGTGATCCGGCGCCGTTAGGGCTGGCGGCGGTCTTGCTGGCCGGGTGCGTTTGACCGGTCCGCGGTCCAGCCGACGGCTACGCAGCGGGATCCGGGGATGTCGCGGAGCTGCGGGCGCTCGGCGCGGACCCGGTGGAGGCGGGCCTGAGAGCGGGGTGCGGGCCGGAGCCGCGTCCGGGTGCTCGCGAACTGGTGGGGGCGGCTCCGGGAGCCGTGTGCGGCCCTGAGGGAGGCCGGTCCGAACCCCGCTATGCGGGTAAATACTCAAAACTGGGCAGTGCTCGCGATTGCCGCTTAAAAACTTAGATTTGCGATTCGCAAGTTGGGTACCCTTATGATGAAGTTGAGATCTTGTCAAGGAGGGCAGCCGGCATGAGCGATGATGCCTACGGCGCCACCATCGCCAAGCGCCGGCTATCCCACCGCCTTGCCGAGCTTCGCATCGCCGCTGGCTATACCGCCAACCATGTCTGCGACATCCTGAACTGGGGTCGCGGCAAGGTGGGGCGTTTCGAAGCTAACCAGTGGAAACGTCCCGAGATGAGCGACGTCAGGGATCTGCTCCGCATCTACGGGGTCGATGGCGATGAGCGTGAGCAGATAGAAGAGCTTGCCATGAGGGCACGCGCGCGGCCCTGGTGGCGTGACTACCCGGAGATCTTCGACAGCGAGTTCCCAGGGTATGAGAACGACGCGAGCACCATCCGCGTGTTCATGCCGCTGGTCCTGCCCGGGTTGCTGCAGACTCCCGCCTACATCGAGTCGCTGCTGCGGACCGGGCCGCGGCCGCCCGCGTGGCGGCGCAAAGCGCTGGAAGCGCGGCTCCGGCGGCAGGAGATCCTCGACCGCACCGACGGTACGGCCCCCACCTTCAGCGCCGTGATCACCGAGGCGTCCCTGCTGTACCGGTGGGGTACCGAGGGCGACCGCCGGGAACAGGTCCGCCACCTTACCGACATGGCCCGGCGCTGCAACGTTGAGCTTCGCGTCCAGCGTTTCGAGGACGGGCCGCCGAGCGGCACCCATTCGATGGTCAACATCTTCGGCTTCGGGAACGGAGAGCCGGACCTGGTCTTCGTCGAAACTGACTACGTGATCGAGGAGGTGAGCAAGCGCGAGTCGGTAAACGGTTATGTCCAGTCCTTCGTCCGTGCCTGCGACGGGGCGCTCGAGCCCGTCGACACCGTGGCCTACCTCGAGCATCTCGTTCAACGACTGGAGTAAGTGATGACTGACCTGTCTCAGGCCATCTGGCGGAAGGCCCGCCGGAGTTCACACAACGGAGGCTGCGTGGAGATCGCGGCCAACCTCCCTGACGTGACCGCGATCAGGGACAGCAAGCGTCCGGAAGGCGGCGCGCACGTCGTCGGCCGAGCAGAGTTCGCCAGGTTCCTGGCGGATGTGAAAGAGGGGCGCTACGACATCTAGGTGCCACGTGCCCTACCTGTCGTAGCGGGATGGTGAATCCCCCGGGCTGCATCCCCGGGGGATTCACCCCTTCTAAGCCTGTCTCAAGGCCTGGCGATACACCACGTGGCGTCTGCCGTATGGATCCCGCCGATTCTGCGACTGTACACGCGCGAATTGTCCGCTGCCAGAGCGAAAACGCCGCCAGATCTTGCGAAACGCTCTACCTTACTCATAATCTGTGTTTCACAGTTATTGAAGTTGCAAGCCCGGCATCATGACGTGTGGTTGCTGGGTTGCTGGGCCGCGGCAGGCGCCCCGGAGAGACAGGTCGGTGGGAGGCAGCAGATGTGCGGCTTGCGCGGCTTGACCGCCGGAACCTGCTGTGCATGGCCGCTGCCGCTGGATGCATCCTGCGCGAAGGCCGCCAGGCGGCTTTACCGCGATGCCGCAGCCGAGGTCGGGATCACTGCCGACCTGATCTACGACGGCATCACGATGGCGAGCGAACTCGCCGCCAACACCCTGCACGCCTACGAGAACTTCGGCTCCCGCGGCAGCTTGCGCCATCACGATGCGACGCTACCGGAGCTATGGCTCTACCTGCGCGGGTGCGGCACGCGGCGCGAGCTTGTCTGCAAGATCTTCGACTCCTATCCGGGCTGGAAACTCGGTAACCCGCCGGGCCGCAACCCGGTCAGGACCCCCGCGCAGGCGGTCAGCGGGCGCGGGCTTCAGGTCGTCAACGAACTGTCGCACGGCCGCTGGGGTCATCACCTGACCCGGGCCCGGCTGAGCGTCCGCAGGGTTCGCGGCAAGGCCGTCTGGTTCGCGCTGCCCGCCCCGGCGGAAGAGCCCGGCTGGGGCCCGGACGGTGCGGCGGACGACGCCCAGGCGGACGGGGCAGTGATCGACTGCTGGCATCAGCTCAGCGCCCGGCAGGCCATGAAGAAACTTGAGACGATGCTAGCCGCCCGGGGCCTCGGCGGTCGGCTCGTCCGCGCGGACAGGCCCGCCGTCGACCTGTCGGTGCTCTGGATCCCGCACGGAGTGACGGTCTGGTGCCGGGACGGCGCGGTTTCGCTGAAGACACCGGCCGGTGACAGCCAGCACTGGACGTACGCCGACCTGGTCGACGTGACCGAACGGGCCGTCTGGATGCACGAAGAGATGGAGCATTCCGCCGGGCCCTCTGCGCCCCCCGGACCCGCCGCGCCCTCCGCCCCTGCTGTCTCTGGGAGTTAGTCCCTGACATCCCTGCGGGGGATGCCTTGCGGGCGTGAAAATCGGGGCGGCTGCCCGCCGACGTCGGCCGAGCTTGGTGGTGCTGTGAGCCCGGGAGTTAGCTGCTCAGCTCATCGTGGCGGCGAGGCGTGCGTACGCGTCCAGCACCAGTTCCCAGAACGCGCTGACATCGATCTCCGTCGCGACGAGCGCGTTGTGCTCCGCGGTCGTCGGCCGGAAGTCGGTGACGGTCATCCCCGAGGTCCAGCGCCCTATGGTCTCGACCTCCACCCTGGCGGGGACGCAGCCCAGCAGGCCGGCGTTCGCCACATGCGCCACCGCGCACACATCGTGGACAGGAGGGCCGCCTGGCCCGCGTCCGGACTGCTGAGCCGCCGCCTGGGTGGCCAGCCCGGCCGGGTGGCCGGCTGGCTGCGCGGCGGGCCGGGCCGGGTGACTGGCTGCCTGCACCGCGGGTCCGGCCGTGTGACGGGCCGCGTGGCCGGCCGCCTCCGGGTCCCCTTCGGCCGCCCGGCCGTCTGCCTTCGGCAGTGCCGGAAGCGGGTCCGCGTCCGTCGCGTACCGCTCCAGGCCAGGTAGCAGCAACTCGTCGGCCAGGGGACCGAGGAGGCG
Source organism: Streptosporangiaceae bacterium (assembly GCA_035640715.1). GTDB lineage: Bacteria > Actinomycetota > Actinomycetes > Streptosporangiales > Streptosporangiaceae > DASQVO01. The sequence continues at coordinate 2,433 of DASQVO010000382.1, read as the reverse complement.
CATCCGGTCCCGTACCGCTGGCGTCGCGCGCGCCTGCAGCGTCACGTCCAGGCCCACCATGGTGACGGTCCAGCCCGCCCGGAAGACGATGGCGGCGGCTTCGGGGTCGGTCGCGATGTTGAACTCGGTGGCCGGCGTCACATTGCCGCGGCCGGCCGAGCCGCCCATGATCACGAAGTCCCTGACCTGGCTGACCAGCCGCGGCTCCCGATGGACCGCCAGGGCGATGTTGGTCAGCGGGCCCGTTGCGACCAGGGTGATCTCGCCTGGCGCCGCGCCGATCGTCTCGATCAGGAAGTCAATGGCGTGACCGCCGGAGGGCCGTGCCATCGGCGGCGGCAGCCGAACGCCTCCGAGCCCGGTATCGCCGTGCACGCGCCGGGCGTCCATCAGCGGGCGCAGCAGCGGCGCCGGGCTGCCCGGGGTGACCGGTATCCCGGCCGCGCCGATGAACTCGCAGACCTGCTGCGCGTTCGACGTCGTCAGGTCCAGGCCCACATTGCCGGCCACGGTGGTGATGCCGCATAGTTCCAGGCCAGGATGGCCGACGGCGAAGGCAATCGCCAGCGCGTCGTCGATTCCCGGGTCGCAGTCCAGGATGATCTTCTGAGCCACGCTATGACGCTACCTGACGTACCGGCCGCGCCTCCCTGCCCCGGCACGTCACCTGTAGCCTCGTGCCGAGGAGGTCGACATGCACCAGCCGCCCATTCCGCACGTCAGCAGCACCGATCCGGAGATCGCCGACCTGATCGAGAAGGAGGCACACAGGCAATTCGAGAAGATCCGGCTGATCCCGTCGGAAAACTATGTGTCGGCCGCCGTGCTGGAGGCAGCGGGCACGGTGCTGACCAACAAATACTCGGAAGGGTACCCGGGGCGCCGCTACTACGAGGGCCAGCAGTTCATCGACCCCATCGAGACCATCGCGGCGGAGCGGGCGCGGGCGCTCTTCGGCGTCGAGCACGCCAACGTGCAGCCGTACTCAGGCTCCCCAGCCAACCTGGCCGTTTATCTCGCCTTCGCCAAGCCCGGCGACACGGTGATGGGGATGGCCCTGCCGATGGGCGGGCACCTCACGCACGGCTGGCCGGTGTCCGCCACGGGCAAGTGGTTCCGCAGCGTCCAGTACGGGGTGCGCGCCGACACCGGCCGGCTGGACCTGGACGAGGTACGCGACATGGCCCGCAGCGAGCGGCCCAAGATCATCTTCTGTGGCGGGACGGCGATCCCGCGGACCATCGACTTCCCCGCGTTCGCGGAGATCGCGGCGGAGGTTGGCGCGGTCCTTGTCGCCGACATTGCGCACATTGCCGGGCTGATCGCCGGAGGCGCTCATCCCTCCCCGGTCGGCCATGCGGGCGTGATCACCACGACGACGCACAAGACGCTGCGCGGCCCGCGCGGCGCGATGATCATGTCAACGAACGAGCACGCGTCCGCACTGGACAAGGCGGTGTTTCCCGGCCTGCAGGGCGGCCCGCACAATCACACGACCGCCGCTATCGCGGTGGCTCTGCACGAGGCCGCACAGACGGAGTTCCGCGATTACGCGCATCGCGTGGTGGCCAATGCCAGGGCGCTGGCCACGGCGCTCACCGCGCGCGGCTATGACCTCGTGTCCGGCGGTACCGACAATCACCTCATCCTCGCTGACCTGAGCCGGCAGGGGATCGGAGGCAAGCCCGCGGCGAAGGCGCTGGACCGGGCCGGTATCGAGCTCAACTACAACACCGTGCCGTTTGACACCCGCAAGCCATTCGACCCTTCGGGCATCAGGCTCGGGACGCCCGCGATCACCACACGCGGCCTGCGTGAGGAGCACATGGCACAGATCGCAGCCTGGATAGACGACGCGATCACGGCCGCGGCCAAGGACGACGAAGCGGCGCTTGATCGCATCGCCGGCGAGGTCCGCGACCTGCTGTCCGCATTCCCCATCCCCGGCTGGACGCCCTAGCGAGCCCGGGCTGGACGCCCAGCGAGCCCTATTGCTCACATGGGGTGAGCATCTGGGGTGACGGTATGTTTCCAGCCGGATGGGTGACCCAGGTTGCCGCGCTGCGGGCCGCGTTCCCTGGCTACGTCGTGAACCTGTCCTCAGCGGCGGCAGGCTGCGGTGCGCACCCGTGCCGGGCGTCGGCACGGGCGGCCGGCCCTGAGCGTGCCCTGCAGGGCTTCGGGCTGCGGCGCGTTCTGGGGAGATTTGAGACCTTGATCGACTACATTCCGTAATTAGATGACTACTTTACGTGATGATCATCACGCCGCATCTCTCGGGGAACACCGCATGACCACGGGATCTGCCGGGCACTAAGGTGCGCGCGAATCCGGCGCGATCATCCCTTCCGTCCGCCGGATGACTCTGGACGGGGGCCGGCGCCGCCGGGCTGATGATGCTCGCACCGGCCATGGCCAACGCAGCCACGGCAC